>CADDZS010000211.1 GCA_902812485.1 archaeon | reverse complement strand
TTATTCTCTTTTCTTCAACAACGAATTCGGATTCTTCGAAGCATTTTTTGCTGTTGTTATTACGCTTTCCTTCTATCCTCTTCGCTTTCCCATCATTGCTTCCCCTGTGATGTACTCATCTTCTTGAAAATGTGTGTGCAATAATCAAAAGCGAAACATTCTCGCATTATTCTAGGCGAAAGAGAGAGCTCAGGAAAAAGATACTTTAATTCTCACAGAGTATGGGGGCGCGAGTTTGCGCCAAGCCCAACAGCATTCGAAATCTCATAAGGTTTCTCCGCCTATCTACGTAGGATGTCACAAGTTCGCAAATCTCTATGCCAACCAACATCCTGCGTGAGGTTAATTAGCAAGGGAAGTTGTGTACTACATATTGTTCAATATGAGAGACGTTTGCGTACTGAGTGCCGCGAGCACCAAGTACGGTAAATCAGATCTTTCTGCAAGAGAGCTCGCTCTGGAAGCTGCGAAGCAAGCGATCCTTAGCGCGGGAATAGATCCAACTGAGATTCAGGCTGGGTTTGTATCAAACGCTTTCTCCCTATCGGAGAAGCAAGGACACCTCGGACCAATAATCATGTCAGGACTTGGAATACCCGATGTTCCTGCCTCCACGATAGAGTCTGCCTGTTCGAGCGGGGGTTCCGCAATAAGAGAGGCCTGGGTAAACATTGGGGCTGGATTGTACGATTGCATGCTTGTAGTGGGTGTCGAGAAAGTAAGCCAGCTTGACACCATTACAGCGACAACTTACTTTTCATTTGGCTCCGACTATATCTTTGAAGGGGCTTGTGGTGCTTCGTTCCCGGGGTTGTATGCGGCGATTGCAAGAGCTCACATGCGAAGATACGGAACAAAGGAGGAGCAGCTTGCGCAAGTTGCGGTGAAAAATCATGAAAATGCACTCCACAATCCGCATGCTCATTTTCACAAAAAGATCACAATCGAGGACGTGATGAGATCTCCGGTGGTTGCATCTCCCCTGAAGCTGTATGACGCCTGCCCTTTTTCTGATGGAGCTGCGGCTGCGATCCTCTGTAGTGAAGAGTTTGCAAAGAAAATCACCGGCAGAACGTCTGAGCATGTCTTCATCAGAGGATCTGGAAGGGCTGGTGGGACTGGAGCGTTGCACCAAAGGCCAGATTTGACATCTCTTAATGCGTCAGTGCTTGCAGGTAGAGAAGCCTTTTCTCGCGCACAAATAACTCAGAAGGAAATCGACTTTCTCGAAGTTCATGACTGCTTTACGATCGCCGAAATCATAGCTGCAGAAGATCTCGGTTTCTTTCCAAGAGGGGAAGCCTCAAAGGCAGAAGAAGAAGGAAGAACCAGAATCGATGGGGATGTTCCAATTAATCCTTCAGGGGGCTTGAAGGCAAAAGGCCATCCTGTTGGAGCAACGGGGGTCGGGCAGCTTGTCGAGGTATTTGAGCAGCTTAACCACAAAGCAGAGGGTAGGCAGGTCAAAGACGCAAGAGTAGCGCTTACCCACAATGTGGGCGCTACGGGTGGAAGCTGCGCCGTCCATATCTTTGAGTTTCGTTGAAGATTTGTATGAGCGAACAAAAGATGGGGAGAGAGAGGAGCGCATACATGATGTCTTCACAAAAAACAGAGCAAAGCAAGGAACCCTCAGTTGCAGCGACGCCTCTCACCGTGAAACAGTTTCAGGAAGGCATCAGGGAAGGGAAGATTCTTGGCTACAAATGTCTCAAATGCTCTCGCAAGCAGATCGATATCGCTGATTTCTGCTCATCATGTCACAGTCCAGAGCTCGAAAGAATCGAATTTTCGGGGCAAGGAACCGTTGTCACTTACACTATCCAATTTGTAGCTCCCGAGCAATTCATGAATGAGGTTCCATATGCTTGGGCAATCATCGATCTCGATGAAGGCCCGAGGATCACAGGATGGATACCTTTTGTCTCAACTCCTAACGACTTGCAGATAGGACAACGCGTACGTTTCAGAAAATCGTATCAACCAGGCTTGGTTTTCGAAAAGATCTGATTTTAGAGTTCGGATAA
>CADDZS010000210.1 GCA_902812485.1 archaeon | reverse complement strand
CGGTGGTTAGAAGGAAGATAGGTAAAATCCCAGTGATCAGCCTTCTTGGGATCGCAGGGGTGATCCTTGCGTCGTATCTCTCTTATGCTACGTTGCAGCCAGCGGTCACGCCTCCTCCATCGAGCGTCCCCCTGATAAATCTGCTTGCTTATGTTTTCATACCTTTGACTGGGGCAATTGCGCTCGTGATCTATACTGTGGCGTACTACTACAGGAAGAGCAGGGGAATAGACATCGGGCTTGTTTTCAGAGAGATCCCGCCCGAGTAAATGATGATAGCGATCGCGCGACTCAGTTAGGGATGTTTCTCTAGGAACTTCCTTAAGGTCTCGATGTACTTTTCTCTCTCTTCCCACATGGGAAGGTGAGAGCTTTTCTCGAAGATCACGAGCTTTGATCCTTTGATTCCCTTGTGTATCTTTCTTGCGATTTTAGGGGAAACTTCGTCGTATCTTCCTCCAGTTACAAGAGTCGGAACTTTGATCTTCGAAAGGCTATCGGAGACATCCCAATAGCGAATATTTCCGATTATCGTGAACTCATTTGGTCCGTTCATTGTGCCATAGACTGGCTTGCTAACATTTTGTATGGCGTAGTTCAGCTCTTCTGGCCACTCATCCAGCCTGCATAGATGTCTCTTGTAGAAGACCATCATCGCGTTTACGTATTCAGGATTTTCGTAATCACCCTGCTCCTCGTATTTCTTCATAGTCTCAAGGACATTCTTGGGGAGCTCCGATTTCATTCTCTCCATCTCGGCGATGACTTCGGGAACGCTGTGTAACCCTCCGGTCGTGATAAGAGTTTTCAAATTCCTTTGATATTTTAGGGCGTAAGCAATCGCGAGGAGACCTCCATAGCTTGAACCCATCAGGTGAATCTTTCCCAAGTGCATGGCTTGCCTGAATGCTTCCAGTTCTTCCACGCCATTTTCGATAGTGAAAAGTGCAGGATTCTTTGGGAGCTCTGACTTGCCGACCCCGAGCTGGTCGTAGAACACGACGCGGTAGCCGAATTTGGCTAGATCCGCCAGTGGCAGGATGTAATTGTGGGGAATTCCAGGTCCTCCGTGAAGGCACACGATAGTCCCCTTCCTTCCACCGTCCTCGTCGGAAAAAATCCTGTAATAAAGTCTGAACCCCCGAACGTTGACGTATCCATCGTTTGATGTAACTGTGTTGGAGCTTGTGGTGTGCATGCTCATCTTTGCGCAGATCCCTCTTTTCTATTCGCAGGTAATGCGTCCCATTTCTTCGAACAAAAAGGTGCTTTTTTATGAATATTGGTGACTTACTTCTCCTTTGCTCTTTAACTGAAGGAATCGATGCTCACTCCGTCAAATGGGCAAGAGTAATCGAGAAGATATTGGGTAATCTTTTGCCACCGACATACAAAAGGAACAGAAACAAGAATGCAGTAAGTACTTCAATCAGCTATCTAGGAAATTCAAAACAGCTCGTAAAGGTGAAGAACCTTATCAACAATACTTGGCCGGAAAGCGTCACAAGGGAGGCTTTTTTTGAGATCCAAATTCCCTGATTGGAAGGGGGAAGAAGATTCTCTTTTCAAGCCTGAAGCAGCTCACTCTTTGGGAGCTTAATCTGGAAGATTGACTAATTATCGGCTTTTTACATTCCAAATTCCAAACAAATATTTTCAACATTTTGCGGCCACTTGATTCGAATGCCTCCTAATTTCAGCAAAACATGGTTTCAATCAGCACTAGTCCACGGCCTGACACTCAGGGCATAGTGGATGGTCTCATAACTTTGAACCTAGATAGCTTCGAATATTATCAGTTCACGATATCGAAGGGAGCGACTTCGTCTGTAGCACCACAATCTGCTTAAAAGCTGTCGACAGGCGGGAAAGTTGCAATTGGTCTCTTGTCGGCAGTGGACATCTTATTTGTCCTCGCGGCCTTCGGTGTGCTCACGGGCGAAAACTACAGGGTTCTTGGACCTGCTAGTATTCATTCGCATATTGATCCTGACAATATTGTTTTTAGCAAGAAAGATGAAACCCAAAATAACTTTTCAATTGA
>CADDZS010000209.1 GCA_902812485.1 archaeon | reverse complement strand
TTTTTTGGCTTTGGATTCTATGTCTTTTCCGAAAGATATGCTGCCTTGCGACTCTCTCTCCTTTCATCTTCCTGCTCTGCCTCTTCCTCAGGCTCTGCTAATCTCTCCTCCTTCCTTGACTTCAGAAGTTCGTTTCCACAATAGAGAAGAACCCCTATGAACACAATTAGAAAGGCACCGTTGATCAGGAGAGAAGCTATTGCGTAATAATTTGAGAGAGTGAGTACAAAGGAATCAGCAACGGTCTGCGTCGCAAACAAAATGATGCAAAAAGCAGAGGTTGCCATTCTCCATGGGGAAGACACACTGATTTCCTTTCTCGAACCGAGGCCAAAAGCAATCAAACAAAGAGCAGCACCAATTACCACATAACCGCTCCCCTCTTTGAGGAGTGCTACCGCTATGAAGTAGGCCGCGGCCAATATGAACGGTATGTTGCTTGCTCGAGCAATGTCTCTTGCAGCCATGATTGATATGCCAATCGGAGACTAGATGCCTCTTCCAAGTGCCTTAAAGCTTTTCTTTTTGACTCATCCGGTTTGGTTGTGGGGAAATTACAGCGTCAATTATTCATTCTATTCTTCCATCTCATGTTGAACTAAGAAAAGAAGGAACAGATCAAAGACCATAAGCGCACGGTCTTTGGGCAAAGCACTTATTGAACCGTTGACAATTTCATTTTTGGTTAACTTTCAAAGATGTTCAGCGGCGAAGCCGAAATTCAAGCTAGGCGCAAAACTCTTGCAGTGCTTCAGGACGAAGTGAGAAGAGTGCTCGATGCCTCAAGAGAGCTGGTTCAGCTTTACATTTCTCTAAGCAAAAATGACACAACCGGAATCCAGGGCTCACTTGATCGAATTCGAAAGGCGGAAGAAGACACAGAACAACTGCGTCGAATGCTAACGCGTGAGCTTGCAGAGATCGGAACAATGATGATTAACAGAGAAGACTTTCTCCGAACTGCGTACAACGTCGAGGAAATGTCCGGGTACGTAGCAGGAGTGGGCTTTAAGCTCTCGCAGATGAAATTTGCTGGTGTCAAGAAAGCAAACATCGCAGACGATCTTCGAGACTTGATTGATATGAGCGTTGAATCGGTTCAAAGATTGAACGAAGTTGTGAGAGCACTTGCAATCAACCCGATACACGCAATTGACCTTTCAAATTCGGTGCAAAAACTTGAAAGACAAGTTGATGACAAATACCGCAACCTCACGAGTAAGGTGATATCTCAGGTAGATTCCTTCAAGGAACTACTCCTGCTCAAAGACATAATTCAAGGGATAGAAGATCTAGTAGACAATTGTCTTAGTGCAACAGACTCAATTACGATTTTGGCCTTGGGGCTCTGAACGGTGACAGAAACGAAGATTCGAGCAGAACTTGTGGAGAACAGGCTCGTCGTCTGGGATCTCGACGAATCGAGAAAGCTATTCTCTTCAGGGTTCTATGGGAAGCCTATCGGGATCCCAAAGCCGAAGCTCAACGAAATCAATGCTCCAGTAATCCTCGACCTTCTGGAAGGTTACTACCTTTTCTCCAAGGGCATCATTTCAATAAGCAAGAAAGGAAAGAAGATCAGCGAGAGAACGCTTGCGGAAATATGCAAGAATGAGTACGTGCAGTTTGAGGAAAAGATGCTAGTATACAGCAAGCTACGCGAATCAGGTTTTGTCGTGACGCCAGGGATAAAGTTTGGAGCGGATTTTGCTGCGTATGAGAGAGGGCCAGGACTCGATCACGCTCCCTACCTGGTAAGAGTGACCCCGCCTAACACGAAGGTGACTGCAACTGACATCGTTTTGGCTGGCAGGCTTGCAACAACTGTCAGAAAGCAGTTCATAATGGCCGTCCCCAATCTGACCGAGAAGCAAGTGTACTTCATTGGATTTGACTGGTGGAAAGCCTAAAATTCAGAATCTCGCTTCAATACATGGAACATCGTTGTCTCTTATGGCTCAAGCCAAATATTTTCCTTGCATTGATCCCGTTTTCTGAATTTTCGCAACCATTGAACCGCTCAGCTCGACTGCAAAGGGAATTATTGAAAAAAGGGATCAACCCTCTCT
>CADDZS010000208.1 GCA_902812485.1 archaeon | reverse complement strand
GAAAAACAAACTGATGATTAAGAGACCGCACGACGTTCAAACAATTGAGCTTGCAATCATTGCCCCGAATATTACAAAGAGATAGGGAAGAGAAACAAGAAACGCCCTAAAAGCATTGTCAGGAGTCGGGTCTTTCAACATCTTGATATCGATCATTACGAACACGAGTCCCATCAAAGTAGCCGCCCCATAGTATATCAGATCATACCTCCCCAAGGAAGGAATTGCAAGAGGCAAGAGTGAAAAGGGCAGAAGCAAGACTGAAGACACAACTATCCAGTTTATGACCTGCCTCTCTGTTTTTACCACGGATATCATTGGATAACCCGATCTCGCATAGTCTTCCTTGTATTTCACCGACAGCCCCCAGAAATGAGCGGGTGTCCACAGAAAAACCAAAGCCCCGATGAAAACCGCAGGAAGTTGAACCGTCCCAGTAGCAGCTGCCCACCCTGCAAGAGCTGGAAAAACACCAGCTACTCCACCTATCACAATGTTCCACTCGGTTCTAGGCTTGAGATACATAGTATAGAGGAAGATGTAAGAAAGCGCCCCAAGCAGGATCATCAGAGTAGCAACAGCGTTAAGCAAAACGTACGAGACTAAGAGGCTAAGCGCAATGAGCGTCACTCCAAAAGCAAGAGCTTTGCTTGGTGAAATCTTTCCAGTTGCGACTGGCCTGTTTTCTGTCCTTGACATCATCATGTCCTTGTCTCTCTCAAGATAGTGGTTTATTGCAGCAGAACCTCCAGATGCAAGAGCCCCTGCGAGTAGTAGCCAAAGAAGAGAAAGAATGTGGATCGAGTCTCTAGCAGCCACAATCATAGCAGTCAGGGCCTCTAGAAGTAACAAGACCATGATGCCTGGCTTTGTGAGTTGCACATAGTTTCTCAGAGTCTCGCCAAGCATTTTTTGTGAAGCCCCTTTAAGTTGCGTTGTAACTTACCCAAATAATTTCCTACGGAGCTTGGGGAAATAAGCAATACTCCGCATTCTCTTCCCAACCCAAGCTCGAAAGCCCTCGCTTTTGCTTTCAATGAGGCGCTTGTTTCCCAAAACCCGAATTGTCGCCTCTTTCTTTGAACCGATGCTCGGCTATGAGCATTTCTGAAAGCCTCGAAACCTCATAGTGGACAACTTCAATTGGCCTATCTGCATCCACGACGAACCACCTACCTTCTTCCACCAGCGCATCGTACACTTTGGCAACTCTTTCAAGAAAACTTGTGTCCTCTTCGAAGAGATCGCGTTTTCGCTTTCCAATCAAACGTTGAAACGAGACCTTTGGGGCGATCTTCAGAAGGAACGTGTAGTTGGGTTTTGGCATTCTTTCCTCGAGCGCCCTTACCCAGTCGAGAGGAAGGCCGCTCGCAACTCCATATGCGACGTTGGAGTCGCTGTAGCGGTTTGCAATTACGATCTTCCCTTCGCTTTGGAGCCAATTTGTTATTTGCTCTCTGTGCTCGTAACGATTGGCGGCATACAAGACATGTCTGGTCTCGGCATCATAGCTTCTCTCTCTTCTTAGGAAAGATTCGATTTCCTTGCCGATCTGGGTTGAATAATCCGGGAAACTCAGGAGTTCGACTTGGTATCCAAGCGATGCCAGCTTTTCGCGTAAGAGCCTTGACTGCGTGTCCTTCCCTGAGGCATCGATGCCCTCGAAGCTTATGAGAATTCCCTCCTTTAGAGGACGGGCAATCCTTTCTGGCATCATCTTTTGAGCTGAATCAGTGGTTCATGCAGAGCATATACTAAAGCTGATTGGAGATCGGCACAACTTGTCAGGGAATTTTTTTACCTTTCCAAATTGTAATGCGTTCTAGCGAGATGACCATGCGTCACACTCTCTTTCTATTTCTCTTCCTCCCCTTCCCGATCATCCCCGTTCTTTGGAAACATGTGCGATGGGTTGGTTTGGGTAGTTTGCCACATTCGATTTCTCCTCCCCCTCTTTTCTACATATTCGCTCAAAAGGCCTTCCAAAAACGGAAAAATTTGCACATTGAACTCTATCTTTGAACAAAAGGAAGAAGGAGAAGAACTAGGAAAAATGTTGATTAGTTCATATGTGAATC
>CADDZS010000207.1 GCA_902812485.1 archaeon | reverse complement strand
CTGATTATTTGCGACAGTTAACCCAAGAAGAACAAGGAGCGGAAAAAAAGGTGGAGATAAGCTTTCCCCCTCTCTTCTTTTCTAACCTTTCTCAGAGCTGATGTCGAAGAAGGATAGGAAGAATTCGCTTTCCTTTCTTTCTGCTACTTCTTTTTCAAGTGTCTCAATAAGGCGGAAGATTGAGGGAATATCTCTTCTCGAAAATGCGCTTGACTCCGGCGAGGTCGTTTGTTGCGAGATGACACTCTAAAGCGCGTGAGAGTTGATACGCAGCCTTTGTCTTCTTCAGCTTTATTGAAAGAGAGCTTGACTCCATGACGGCTTCAGCGCTTCTTTCGAACAAATCAGCTGCCTCTTTCTTTCTGTTCGCTATGAAATTGCGTTGAGCAATGAGCTCCATAAGGCTCAGTTTCGAAATTTCACTCGCATTTTCCTCATTCACCTGTGATCTCCGCCTTGCCTCTGTACTTGGTCTGCTGAGTGGTAACTGGGACGTTCCATCTGCAGATGAATGGTCTTCAGGAAATTGTGCTGATGCTATTGTTGTTGTCCCGAGTCTTGATACTCTTTTGTATTCCGTTTCAGGAGACACTCTCTCTTTTCCTCCTTGGAAAAATAATTGTTTATTTCACCTGATGGCTCGCTAGATTCGAGGAAAACTGAACTTCGAGCTTTCTACAAAGGCAGTACAGATCGAAGAAAAATTTCTAAAAATTTCGTGAGCATTCTCGAATACATCCCTTGGGCAAATCGAGGCTCTAGCTCTTAGAATTGTGCCGACTCCGAGAATGGGGAGAGAAGCGAGTGTTGTGACTGGATCAGGGATCAGAAATAACACGGTCCCTACATGAATCAGCTTCTCGCCGCCCTTTCTTCTCTCTCTGAGGAGGTCGTGAACTAACCTTCTTGACTCATCGATGATTTCAAGGATTGCTTTCAAAGTCTCCAGTCGCTCGGATGAAAGTTTGGCGAGCTCGTGGAGTATCTGGCTAGAACGCTTGTATGGGACTTGGTAAGACGAACCCTTGGTCGGGATGATGCTCATCAGCAGATCAAATCAACAATTGGACATGCTAGTTAATCGTGCGGGTCAAAACTAGCGCCTACCTTTGTCATCGCAAGCTAAGTAACCTTATGCCGATGCGCCAGTGTAGCCTTCGCCTTCCAACTTGGCTGCAAAAACTATTCGTCCTAGTCAAGAGTTTTGGGTCGCCTTGCGCTTCTCAAAGGCATCGCCACAGATGGACTTAACTATCAATTGCTTTGAAATATAATTTTGACACCGACTTCGAAAGAGTAAGACGAAAAGAAAGTCTATTACACAAAAATAGAGGAGGTTTTGCTAACAAACACATGGCTGACAGTTGGAATAGAGATATTCAAAGCATAAGGGAAGCAATCCTTTCTCTCAAGGAGCAGCTAAGGGATACTCAGCCGAGAGATAGATTAGATTACGTGAGTGCTATCATGCAATGCATCCAGTTCATGAAGCAGAGCAACATCGGCTGGGCCTCGCTTCTTACAAACCCGCAGATGGCTAATCAGCTCGACGAAGAAGCTTTGAAGGACATATTCTCAAAATTCAGAAAAATGGCAATCGAAAGGATCGAGAGCGATGTTGATTGCATCGATCGTTACATGATTAACCTTGTCCCAAGAGATGCGGATGCAAATTCCCTCGCTTAACCGCAAAAATGAACAGTAAGAAGAAGCATCCAAACCTGAAAGACCAAAGGTTGGCGGAGCATTCGTTTCAAAATATCGATTTGTGACAATTCCTGAAAGGTGATCAGACAACAATGATAGAAGAGGATCTCAGAGTCACTGTTTGTTGTTCAGTCAATGTATTCTCAATGTGGCCTTGAAAGCGCAACGAGCAGAACAATGACTGAAACTATGCTACCGACTCCGATTAAAATTGCCGGAAGAGGAAGGTATGATGAGGGAACAAGGAGCACATAGAGGATTATTGCAAAGAAAACCACGCCGATTATTATTGAAACAAGTCCGGTCAGCTCTTGCGCCATACTCCGCACTCGCCTGACAATTCAGATCGAACAACTCAGGTTGATTTATAGTTTTGGA
>CADDZS010000206.1 GCA_902812485.1 archaeon | reverse complement strand
TATTATAAAAAAGAGAGAATGAAGTCAACGTACGGAGAGATAAGGGATAGTCTCCGCTCACCACCCGAGTATTTGTAGAAGACCATTCTCAGAAGGTGGCAGTCTTTGTTGCTCTACTTGGAGAAGGGCTGACCTAAATGTGGTGTTGAGCTGCGGGAAAGTTTGAACACATGTTCGAGACTGCTTCTGTGAGATCCTTTCCAAAGTACAGGAGTATCTGACAGAAATCGGCCATTCTCAATAAATCTTCTCTTACGTTGGTTAGTGAAAGAACGACCATTTTCGAAAGTTGCAAGTCGTAGAACATCACATACAGTTTCAATATATCCTCCATCGACGGCTCGCCTTCAGGATTGAGAACCTTGATTGCAAGCTTTTCTGTTTCGTTCTTTCTACTGTCGAATCGTGATGCAAGAATCTCTACAGAATATTCTAGCCCGGAAGCGCCACGAACTAAAACTGCGCTCTTGGCTGTGTAACCGTAATCGCTTAGGAATTGAATCGCTGTCTTGAAGGCAGTTTCCACGCCTTCAGGATGCTTGAACTCTGGCAAAATCGGGTTTACACCAGTCAGGAAGAACTGCATCGTGAGTGCTATCTTCCCGAGACCTTGCACACCAGATCTAAGGCGGTCGGCGCCGAGATTAGTCAAGCTGTAAATTTTCTTCTTTAGGGGCTCGTTAACATCCTGAGAATTCCAAGTTCCGAGAATGAGTTTGGACTTTTCGAGGGAATGTAGGTGCGGATACAGAGTACCGTAGCTTATGTTGATTCGAAATGTATTGAGCAGATATTTCTTTAGCTGGTATCCGCTTTTCGGCTCTGGATTTAGCAGATACAAGATTTCAAGATCCAGCAAGTGTCTTGCGACAGCGCTTGCCTCATCCTTCGCAAACGCTTGCTTTTGTTGTGCGGGCTTGAGTGACATCATTTGGCTTTCTCAAATCTTTCAGCGCTCGCTTGACTTCTTCACGCCTACTTTGACTCTCCAAATTTCTTTATGGCTTCTCCTTACTTTATGGTGGGTCAAAGTCTCACTTTGATCGGCGTTGAATCATCCACTCTTCTCCTTTTTTTCCTTGCGAGTCTATCGAGCAAGGACTTCCTTGTGCAAATTTTGTATTTAATTAATATGAGGTCGGAGCACTACTCTTGGAATCAGTACTCCACGCCCCTGCGATCACTGATCAGGATCGCCTAAATGTACAACTTGACAGCATCCCTTTTCCAGATATAGTGGCGGCGAAAGCGGAGACAACGATATCGTGGAAGAGAGGGAAAGAAGGGAATAGAATAGAAGGAGGATGAATATCGAGCCAGAAAGAAGAGCACTAGTTGAAAAGGCTAGAGAAGATAGATCGTGGAGATGGGAGGAGAATCAGTTAAGATTCAAGTCCTCCCTTATCGAAAGGAATTGATTGAGAAGTTGGAATCCCTTGTGAGTGAGACGATATGTCTTCTTGCCTTCGTCATCTACGAGCTCGACTAGCTCTTGAGATTGAAGCGCCTTCATATATTCCATAAGAACTGTCCAAGAAAGATTTGCCTTGTACATGATATGAGTCGGTTTCTGAGCTCCGCTCCCAATTGCCCTCAGTATGTCGCAAAAGGTTTCCATCCTGGATCTTCTGTTGAGCTGCTGCTGTTGCAACGAACGAGAACTGCTGCCACTTGAAGTCAGATATTCTTGTGCCATTAAGTATTCTCACACTCGATGTTGGAAATCATATCGGGTACGATTATAGAAGTTGTGTCACTTAATCATCGGAGTCGGTGGGAACAGATGTTCTCCCTTCCTCTTTGCGCTTGACACGTTTGCATCTCGAATGTTTCTTTTGACACTGAGATTTTCATTTCTCTGTACATATCTTTGCTTGAGCACCTTGTTCATTTTTTCCTGTTTTTGGTTTAGGATACGAATTCAAGCATAGGATACAGCAGTCAAATATATGCCTGCCTTAAACTAGCCAAAAAAAGAAAAGAGGTAACTTTGAATGTGCTCCTATGAATGCTAGAATTGCTCGAACTAGTCGTTGCCCGCCTCACTACTCAAGGAGTCTTCTGCTTGACGAACGCTGACTATATTCAGT
>CADDZS010000205.1 GCA_902812485.1 archaeon | reverse complement strand
ACCTCTATCAGCAGGAGGAGGGGTGTTGAGTAAGAATTAGCACTTGGGAATCGAAATCTAATTCGAACAGGAGGGGCGAGAGAGCGCTTCCCTAAAGAAGAATAAGAAGGAGAAAAACAAGTTGAAGATGTATTTGGATTTTCGGAGAGATGATCTCTAGTCGAACGATAGTCACTTCCATAAAGGAAAAGAGAAGCAAAGATTCCAATTTTCCGAGAAGAACATATTTTTGCTTGATTGTCAGAGGCAATTGCTTGCAAGCGGCTACTTTACGGAGCTTCCTTTGTGCTCAACATTGCCCATGAGCAGGAGCGCAAAAAAAGAGGAAGGAAGGTAGTGAGAAGGAGATTTTTATCGCTACGCTTACAAGCATTAGTCCTTTGCTCTTGCCCTAAAGCAAATAATCGGCATGCTCCGAAAATGGGAAAGACAAGATTTGGCTAGGTGATGCTGTCTACAGATTTTTCCATCCTGCTCTGAGGCAGGAGGAGCAAAAGAGTTTCAATTACTCCGCGAAATATGAAAGGATTGTGACGAAGCAAATTTCATTTCGCGGGCCTGGTGGGATTTGAACCCACGACCTAAGGATCTCTTCATCCTTGATTGACTTAAGAGTCCTCCGCTTTCGACTTGGGGGCTTTTCCACATATTTCCCCCAAACTGCCTGGCTGAGCCACAGGCCCAACTAGTTATTAAATACCGTCTGCAAGTTAAAATTAGATTAATCATTCTTTTGGGCACTCCTTAGAAAAAGATTTCATACAATTTGCGCAAAGCAAAGTGAAGCCTTACCTGTTTGCGATGTATTTGAACAGAGAAGAAGGACGTGAAAGAGAAAACCAACATGCCTTCCGCCAGTAAGGTGAAATCAATAATCGAGCAGGTAGTGGAAGAAGGAAGAAGTTCTCTGCTTGAAAATGAAGCCGAAAAGGTAGCCGCTTTTTATGGAATCCCAGTCGTAAAGAGCATAACCGCGAGCTCTGCGGAAGAAGCGGTAGCGGCTGCCAAGAAAATCGGATTTCCAGTTGCTCTAAAGATACTGTCGCCCGAAATTCTTCACAAATCAGATTTCGGTGGAGTTAGGTTAGGAATAAAATCTTCCTCCGAAGTACGAGCGAGCTACACTACTTTGATAAAGGGTGTAAGACACGCAAAGAGCGACGCCAGAATCGATGGTGTCCTTATCCAAAAAATGGCACGACCTGGCAAAGAATTTGTGGTTGGAGGTCTCAGAGATCCACAGTTCGGGCCCACAGTCATGTTTGGTTTGGGAGGGATCTACGTAGAGCTCTACAAAGACGTATCCTTTCGACTCGCCCCTCTAAGTGAAGTCGAAGCTGTCGAAATGATGAACGAAATAAAGGCCGCACCGCTCCTCGACGGTTTCAGAGGTTCGACTCCTCTCGACAAACATGCAATTGCAGAGGTTATTATTGCAGTTGGTAGAATGATGTGTGACTTGCAAGCTGCAGAGTCTGTTGACATAAACCCGCTTCTCGTCTACGAAAGAGGCGTGTTAGCAGTCGATGTACGCATACTTCTCTCATCGAAGCGCTTAGAAGGGGAAAAGAAGGAGCAAAATTAATGAAAGCTCTTTTTCCTTTCTCTGGTTTGTGTTGGCGTGCGTTGCTACGACGGGCGCTCTGAAACTTTTTGTTCGATATGATGAAAAAAATCGCACGCCAACAACTTTCTATCTCGCAAAGCAGATTAGGTTCGCAAAAAACTCTTGAAAAATACTCTTTTCCAGCTAGGTGTGCACAAGCAAAGAAAAATCAACTGCTGAAAATGAATAAAGAAGAACGAGGGCCGGTAGTTCAGTGGTAGTAACGCCCGCCTTGCAAAGATTTTCTGTTCTTCATCTTGCCTCTTTCTCAGCAAAACCACCATGACAAACGAGGACAGAACTATCGAGATCGCGGGAGGTCAGGGGTTCAAATCCCCTCCGGTCCATTTTTGCTTCTCTTCCTTGATCGTATTGAATATTGCAGAGTGGAAAAAAGGGAGTAGTGGAGTCTGATTTATTGATGGATTCTTGATGTCCCTTATAGCTTCCATCTCCGTTAAAGACATAGAGAGGGATCAAACGAATTGAATGATA
>CADDZS010000204.1 GCA_902812485.1 archaeon | reverse complement strand
CTAGAACGAAAATCTTCTGATTATCCCAGCCATTGGGATCACCAGACTCGTCCACATAGAGTAAATACAAGTGGATCGGGTGAGCTTCAGGTTGAGAGTTTTATCTGTATTCCTTTTGAAGGATAGGAATCAAAGGAAGCGTTATGCAACCAGGTACGGACTTCGCAGCCCATAACGAGTCGCAAATGCAACTCTCCCGGTCGCAGTGGTATATGCCGAAAACTGTCTTATAAATCTGACTTTTTGCGGGGAGGCGATCTGCAGGTGCTCCAGATTCCACATTAAATAGATGCCTCGGTGACAGATTCCATTGAGACTTGATCTAATAGTTTGTAGGGCTTTATGAAAGCTATGACCGCGTTTGTCAGTTCGAATTATGTTTTCGCACCTATGTTTCGCCGTCAGTGCGACATCAAACAAGTTTGAACCACGTTAACCTTATACGAATCCCGGCCGGAGCACTGTCACCATGATTCAAAGACTTGGGTATGCAGATGCACACATACAATGATTCGTCCTTAGAGCAGGTTGAACAAATGTGTCCGGTTCTGATGCAAGAATTGCATCAGGACTAAAGCATTCAGTTGACGGGGAAGTAGATACGAGACGTACCTTGTAAAAATCGCTGATGAAATAGGCTCAAAAGAGTACAGGACATTTCTTGGAACGGCAATCAAGTCGAAGGTTGCAATCGAGGCCTCGTAGAGTTGGTTGGTCACGCATCATGATTAGAATCCCTCGCTTCGGCAGCCTAGCGTGTTTTTTGTCGCACCACTGTTATGATCAAGCCAAATTTTCGATTCGAAACTTCGGATAATCAAAAGAATCCTTTTCAGAAGGAGGCAACTTCTAGCATCAAAAGCAAGAAAAGTGTAATGTGCTTTGGAAAAAGATGCCTTACAAATTCCGTTTTTCGAGAACCTGGCTCCAGGAGTATTCAAATACGGCACTGTAGTTTTGGCAGAGTTTCAATCCGATTCTCTTTGGTATGACACAGCTTACACAATCGCTGCTCAAGCTTTGCGCTCCAGGATAAAGACTGATTTTCACGTCTTCCAGCACCCGCCAGAAGATGTTAGAAACGCACTCGTCAAATTGGGTCTCGAAGTAAGGAAATTCGAAAAACAAAATCGCTTCAGAATTATTGACAGCTATACTCTTCAAATCGGTCTTGGGAAAGCTGAAGTCGTTGAGCCATACGGATTTGTCTCGCGATCTCTGAAGATGTCAGATTGGATGACCCAAATGTACGGGGTACTTTCAAGGTCTCAAGAAAGAAGTTTGATTCACATAGACGAAAATGATTCGATACTTTTGAATTACAATACCGAAAGCGAAGTTCTCGATTTCTTTAGGCGAACTTACACTGCTTCAAGAATGAAGGGCTTTACATTTCTCTACTCGGTACTTTCAGGGGTCCATTCAGATTCCTTTTACAAACAATTCGAGTCATTTGCAGATGTTGTGCTCGATTTTGAGAGACAAGAACAATCGGGTTCTGTTAACCAACTTGTGAGACTAAGGATTGCAAGAGGTTCAAGCAAATACTATTCAAAGTGGCGTATACTGAGGCGTCTCGATAGCGGAGAAGTCCAGCTCACTGAGACCGATAAAGATCTCAGAGGGGCCGAGACTCGAGCATCGACAAGCCGAAAGCTCGCTGCGATAGTCTTTACGGATATTGTTGGATACTCGTCTCTGTCGCAGAAAGATGAAAGGCTTGCTCACGAGCTTCTTATCAAACATAGAAAGCTCCTGCGTCCCTTGTTTTCAGAACACAATGGAAAGGAAGTGAAGACAATTGGAGATGCTTTCCTCATAGAGTTCGCGAGTGCATTGGACGCAGTTAACTGTGCAATCGAAGTTCAAAAGGCACTTTACGAACGAAATCTGGTCACCCCACCCGAGGAAAGGATAGTTCTCCGAATTGGCATCCACCTTGGAGATGTGATTCATGAACAAGGCGATGTTTATGGGGATGCCGTGAATATTGCTTCGCGAATTGAACCTCTTGGAGAACCCGGGGGAATATCAATCTCCGAGCAGGTATGCGCTCAGGTCAAGAATAAAATAGGGCTTCGAGTGGTTAAGAAGGGATTAGTACGCCTCAAGA
>CADDZS010000203.1 GCA_902812485.1 archaeon | reverse complement strand
CTGTGCTGCGCCCATAATCAAGGAGTGTATGTTGTTGTAGCGATGAGATCGCACGAGACAACTCCGACGAGATACGTCTCTCCAGGAATTATCTGCAAATCAGACCACTGGATTACTGGATCTGAGGAATCAGTGGCAGAGGAGTTGGTTGTGTCAGATGTGGTGGTGATAGTAGTAGTGCCATTGTCAACACCAATAGTAGTCTGATTTGAGACATCGGATGTCATGTTATCTGAGGCTGAATATGAAATCATGCTGTTATTTGATACTCCGATTGGAGGGATGCTCCCATAGTATGAAAAATTCACACTCGATCCGGAAGAGATATTGTACCCAATATCTAATTGATCCTGAAGGTCAGCAAAAGATTGGTCATCGATCAATGGAACAAGAGTCCCGTTAGAAAGCACAGCGAAAACGACGGAGGAATTGCTTGTGCTCAATCCTTCTCCGATGGTGGAGGAATCGTTGAGCGCGATGAATAACGTTTCCACAATAGCAGATTCATTCCCGGTATTTGAAACGTTCACAGACAAATCGGAGTTTGTTAGCGATAGAACAGTAACAATCAAAGAACTTTCGTAAAACTGTTGTTGTTGATCCGTAATTAGCCATTGCTCGCTTGAAATATTATCCTCGTTCCCAATTTGCGCATCATTGACTTGAAGCTGATCGCTTGGCACTACGAAGGCTCTTGCATTGGGCACGAACACAAAACTGGGAATTGAAGAACTGGAGTTATCGGTTGGATGAATCATTATTGTTGGAGAAAAATCAAGAATTGCTCCGACAGTCGAGTGTTCTCCATCTATGACAATCTTTCCACCAGATATCCCAATTACAAAATTTCCGCCCTCGACCAGTGCAGTGTAATTTTTTCCGTAGTATGTTATGGTGGCGGAACTTACATGCATCCTGAAAAAATCGAATATCCCGAAGTAGATCTTAGCAGTTCCAATCGTCTTCGTGACGTTCAAAAGTGATGCAAGATCCACCGTTCCGCTCTGATTGAGGTTCACCCAGCTGCCTCCATTCGTCGTACTATGAATCGAAAGCCCATCATAACGCAGAAAAACATCTGAAGCTCCACTTGGCAGGTTTGGTGGATCATGCATTCGAACGATCAGCGTACCTTTGAAAAGAGTATTATAGTTTGGCAAAATGCCGCTATTTTGCAGAATCGTAACCCCCACTATTATGGCTCCAGCCAGCAAAACACCCATTATTACCATAGGTAAAATTCTTTGTTTCTTATGCATCATGGCAGTCCATCAGCCTCCAAAGGGAGGTGCGCTCCTCTCACATGAGTAAGCTATGTGAGGCTTTAATCATACAATTTTTCATGCTTCGTACAATTTTTTTCCACGCATGAAAAATCTGTAGTAGCTGAGATCCGTACCCAGTTTTCTCACTTTTTATTTATGCCCGGAAGTGGCTAGCTTTTGGATCCGAGTAAGACTCCCCTTTTTCTTTTGACAGATTGTTTGAATGGTTTCAAAGTATTTGATACGTAGGGAGGAGAATAGAACAAGATGAAGCAGCGGCTGTGGCGGTGGTTGTACTAAAGTGACCACGGCTTCACTTGACGCCGATCTTAAGGGCAATACCTTGAGAGTTTACACATATATTTTCAGAGTTCAAAGGGCAGGAATAAGAGAGGTACAGCGCACTCTGGGGCTCAAGAGCGCTTCGTTAGCTCAGTATCATTTGGACAAGCTCGTGGAAATGGGACTTGCGACCAGAGATAATATTTCTGGAGAGTACATGCTTGCTCGAGAGATCAAAGTTGAATCCTTGGAAAAGTTTCTCAAAGTCGGAACCCATATGGTTCCCCGTTTTCTCCTTTATTCAGTCACACTGTCAGTCCTTTTGAGCTATTTCGTTTTCATAACTTTGACTGAAATCAAAATCATCGATGTGTGGGGATTCGTTTTCGCAATCTTTGGGGTATCGGTTACATGGTTCGAGACTCTGAAAGCATGGCGAAGCACTCCATAAACTCTTTCCTTGGATTTTTCCGATCTTAGGATCACGACATATCACTCCTGTCAATCTAGCTATCATTCAGTTCTCTGACACGATTGCTTTCTTTTTCAATTTCAGTCTCAGTTCAATTCA
>CADDZS010000202.1 GCA_902812485.1 archaeon | reverse complement strand
AATCTCAAACAATGGAATTCTTCATTTCAAAGCAAAAATTACAGCTTTCAATGAAAGATCATAGGACATCCCTGAAGATGATCTTGAAATTCATTCCTTCAATTCCGTGACTATACTTCTTCAGCTTTTACTTGCTCTCCTCCTGACGGAGAAATCGCTTTTCTCCCCCACGTCTTGTAGGCTCTTTCCGCCCATTGTATTTCGAACTTTGGACCTCCCGAAAGTTAGAGCAGTAGATCAGAAGAAATTGAAGCAGGAATCATCTCAAGAGTTTTGGGGATGAACAGGGGGCCTCTGAAAAACTATGGCTCAAGCAGCACCTTTATCGCGCTACTTTCTCGAGCTATGGCAAAAGCCTCTTCGAATTTCTCGAGCGGGAATCTATGGGAGATCAGTTCCCTTGTCGTTACTTTCCCTCTTGCAATGAGCTCAATTGCTTCGTCGAAGGGGCCGCACCTTGAGCCTTGGATTGCGATCTCCTTTACGACTGCTCCAGTCAGATCGAATTCCACCAGTTGACCATGAGTGCTCTTCACATGGATCGTCCCGCGGGGTCTCACGAGGCTCATTGCAAGGGATAATCCCTCAGGAGAGCCCGTGGCCTCGACAACGTGATCAAAGCCGACCCCGAAGGTGAGTCTCTCCTTCGCAGTCTTCGATTCTTCGAGTGTGAAAGCGTGACTTGCGCCGAATCTCAAAGCCAGATCGAGTTTCCTTCCACTGGTTCGGTTGAAAGCTGCGAGGCATTTCGGCTCCAAGAGTTTAAGCACCTGTATGATGAGCAATCCTAACCTTCCTGCTCCTAGAACAGCGAATGACGCACTTCTACTTCTTTCCTCGCCCATCTTGCCCATCTTTGTGAGCTCGATGGCCGCAGCAAGAGGCTCGACGAAGACGGCCTCGTCGTCCGAGATCGAGTCTGGGATGACGTGGAGGTTTCTCTCAGGCACAGGGACAAACTCGGCAAATCCTCCGTCCCTGTCGATCCCGAGGGTCTCGATCTTTTCGCAGTGAATTCCAAGCCCCGCAAGGCAGGTGGAGCAAGTGCCACATGAGATATTGATTTCTGGGACTACTCTCGACCCGATTCTCAGCCGCTCGGAGCCTTTAGCAAACTCAAGGGAATAGACCTCGCCGAAGATTTCATGTCCGAGAACCAAGGGCTTTTCGGTCTTGTTCCTGTAATGCCCTGAGGCGATTGAGAGATCTGTCCCGCAGATGCCAGCCCTCCTCACCCGGATGAGTGCTTCACCTTCTTCCTTCTTGCAATTTGGTTTCTCGATGTGACGAAGTTCCAGAGAGAGATTAGAGTAAACGAGTGCTTTCAAGGAAGGTCAGATCAGCCAAAGGAGTCTATCTTCTTATTCCTCTTCTTAGCTTTTGATGCTTGCGCTCCCTTTGGAAAAGACCACGTCGTAGCAGTCGCCGTTGGCCAAGATCTGCTGGTCCTCATAGGGTGAGTTGACTCTCCTCTTGTACTCGTCCTTTACGTCGATTAAGACTCCTGCGATTGCAATTCGGACTGGCTCGTCATCGAAGCTTGGATCGGTTTCAACTAAGAAAGCAGTTCGCGCTAGAGATCCTGCGGTGACTGCGTAGAGCCAATATCTGAACTCCGTTTCGAGTTTGTTTTCGGCTACGAGCTTCCTCGGGACGATCTGTATGATGCGTGTTAGGGCATAGTTGAGATTGCCTGCCCAGGAGGTGCGGCTTTCTCTTATCCGAGTTGATTCGAAGATGGAAGAAGCAAGTTCGAGGACAGGGGAATCAAACGATGACGGCGGCGATGGCGATGCTGTTGTTGTTGCTGCTACTGCTGAATCGAGCTGAGTTTTATTCAACACTAGATCGTGTAGTGCTTTGGAGATCTCGAGAAACGTTGAGGAATAGATCTGCCCGAGCTCGAGCGGCTCTGAAGTTGATTTCGTAATCTTGGATGCGATTGTGGATGAGAGTCTCTCGATGGAGGGATCGAGTCTTTCCCTTTCTTCCTGCTTGATGTAGGGCATGTTTCCTAGTTTTCGAAAGCGGGTAGACTTGACCCTTTAATGTGTTCGCTCTGAAAAGCTTGGTAGCGAAAAAATGAATTTTTGAAGCCTAAGAGAAGGGAGGTAAAGATAAGACACGATGATCATGAGTGACT
>CADDZS010000201.1 GCA_902812485.1 archaeon | reverse complement strand
TCTAAGTAGAGGCTTCGATCTCTCTTTCCTATGCGCTATCGCTTTTCCTTCTAGGACTCTCTCCACTGGACAATTTGATCGTTCCAAATTGGTCTCAAGGTTTCTTCCCGTTAGACCACCTTCATTAGTAATCTATTCAAATTGTATTGATTGAACATGAATTGCAGATTTCATGATATCCGCCTTTATTGCGAATAAACGAGCAAGTAAGCTCGTTCGCAAGCAAAGGATTGATGGCGCTTATAATATGATGATGAAGCGATATGAAATCTGATTATTCAACTTCTGTGACTGTTTTTCCTAGTTCAATTCGTTCTCTCGTCTGGCGGGCTTCTGGGATTGGATTGATAGACGTTTTCACGTTTGAAAGATGAAGCTTCTTACGCATCTTTGAATAGTGCTCGTGCACAATCTTCCAGCTTCTACTTGTTCGGAAGAGCACAATGGTGCCGCAAGAACTGCGTCTGATAATCTCAGTTCCAATCTTCCCTTCGTAATCAACTATCAAAGTAACGATTGCCACCTGTCCGAGAAGATGAGTGCGAATATCTCGAAGAGTGCATGACAACTTCGGAGCTATGGAATAAAACCAGTCTTTTTGCACTTTTATTGCCTTGTCTTTTTCAACGAAACCAAGTGAAGGAAAGAAACTGCTCAAAGCTGAGAAATTTCCTCGGTGATACAGTGTAGCATATGCATCGAAGTCACCTTCTCGAGGAAGAGTGAATTTTGCCCTAATAACATCTTCAATTTCTCGAACTGTCTCATCGGAACACGTTGCCTCCCCGGTCTTTTGCTCCATGGAGATGGACTCATCGATTATCCGGTCTTTCGATCTCTTTGAAACTCCAAATAAGCCGCTCAATTTCTGAATTATTCTTTGAAGGTCCCTTACTGACAAGCCTTCGTCAATTACCAATCTTAGAAGGCTTATTCTTGTTTGGGTGTCCTCTACTTTGCGCAATACTCGAGCATGATGCTCGCTGATCGATTGAAGGGCGCCCCTAAGCCAACTGTTCTTAAGTAGAGTCGCCTCGTCAAACAATTCCAGCATTGAAACGTATTCACAAACATGAGATTTCGAATATCCGAGGAGCTCTCCGATCCTCTCGTACGACATTAGAAATTCACAGTGGAGGCGTTTGATTGAGACTGCTTTCTCATAATCGGAGAGATCCTTCCGTGAGAGGTTTTCAACGAGTGAGTAGGACAGCATTTCGCTGTCTGAAATCGACGTAATCTCGCCAGTTATTGTCGGCCAATTGAGAAGACGAGCTGCCCTGACGCGGCGATGGCCGTAGACGACTTGAAATCGCTCGCCACATTTTCTAACCTTGATCGGACAAAGGAGGCCTTGTGTGCGGAATGAGTCAGCTAAAGTCTGGGTCTCTGAAGGATCGTACTCTAAGCGAGCGTTGAAGGGGTTGTCGTCGATCAGAGCTAAGGGTATCTCCAAAGGTTGTAAGTCTCTATTTTTCTAAGATGGAACTGGAAAACATAAATCCGTTTCGGGAATTTGTCTGCAAATGAGGATAACACATCGTTTGATATGGTGAGTATGACTGTCTACTTTTGGATATGGAAGAAAGCGTTTTCAATTTTTTTTGAGATAAGCGAGTTGCGCTATTCATGGCCGTTTTATCACGATTTACGCAAATAAATGCCCTCATAAAAACGAGCATACTTTCGACGCTCGCAGTGTTACTCTCCTCGGGTCGTATCACACTTCACAATGGCGGATGCTAATCCGACTGGTGTTTCAAAATTGTCAACGCTGGGAGTCAAAGCGCAGTGGGACCAAATAGCCAGAGTACTCAAGGAATCGCCGAAGTTGGATTAGGCAATACGGGCTCTGGCTTGTATCTTGAGTCAGTATGGATGAATTCGAGCACGATCAAATACTACTCGTATACCGGACCCATTGGTACGACACCAGAGCCCACATCGTGATAGTGGGATGTCTTAGGAGCCGGAGATTATATCTCAGGCTCTCAGCTTTCGGATTATCTTGAAAGCAAGTTAAAGTTAGAAACACGCCAAAGTATGTGTGGGGGAATTTACGGAAGCTAAGCTTAGAAATCTTCCTCATATTTACTTCTGAATGCTCCTGAGTGAGAGCTTAGCAGAGACTTCTCATGACATGTAAAGAGAGAGAACAAAGAAGAGAAAAC
>CADDZS010000200.1 GCA_902812485.1 archaeon | reverse complement strand
CCCTTTTTCATGCTGAGATCACTTCACTCCCCCAGGCGCGGCTTCCACAACAACCAAAACCTCCCACATCCAATGTGATCGAACGACTGACTGTTGTGCTGGAAACGAGAAAATGCGGAGGGGGAATGGTATGCGAGCTCTAATAGGAGATTCTACAATACGCTGATAGTTTCAATTGTTCGCGAGTTTTCTATTTCCTTTTCGTCCTTCAATTCTCCTGAGCGCACGAAGTGTGATCATATTGTATTGCTTTACTCGGTCTTCCCACTCTCTCTAAAAATTCTCTCAGGCTAGGTTTCAACTTGCTTGCAATGCAATGAAAAATGTCAGGCAATCCCTTTGAAAGCAAACTTCGCCTTCGCCCTTTCCACGATTTCGTCTTCTCTTTGAGAATATGGTACATAGAACTCTCCGAGCTTGACTTTGGCGATGTTTCGCTCGATGACTTGCTTCATTCCCTTGTTAAGCTCGAAGCCAAAGAAATGTCTGAAACTTCCCTTCGCGACAACTGCAGTTGTGCCATTTCCCATGAATGGATCGAGAACTAGGTCTCCGGGGCGAGTCGTGTAGTCCATGCACCTTCTCACTAGTTCTTCGGGGAGCTTCGTGCCGTTCTTCACCTCACCTCTTTTGTAAGTTCTCTTGATCTCCCAGACATCGAGAGGATAGTGGCTTATCTTGTTAAAGTAGTATTTGTCCTCGTCCTTTACGAGAAATAAAACATGATAGTGGCTTGTGACGAATTTCCTCTGAGTGAAGACTCCAAACTGATACTTCCAGATTATGTGATTTACAAGATAGAGTCCCGCGTCCCTAGCTGCGTTCAAAATATCAGCAAGGTTTGTCCATCCGCTGAAAATCCAAGCACTTGACTTTGCCTTCATTATTCTCGGGAGCTCCCCAATCCACCTCCTTGAAAATTCCTTGTAATCTTTGGTTACCTCGAAGTACCCTGAGCGAACAAATCTCTCGTCTCGATTGTAGATCGATTCCTTCCCAGTGAAGGATAGACCGAAGGGCGGATCTGCGACTACGCAGTCGACGCTTTCATCTGGAAGATTGCGCATCCCTTCAACGCAATCAGAATACTCAATCCTGTCGACTTGAAAGGGAAAGACAGCCAGATCGTATCTTGATTTCGCCTCCTCAATGCTCCAATCTTCGCTTGGCTTGAAGCCAAGTGCGGCAAGATTTGGGATGTACTTGTTCTTCCTAGGCTTCCTCCTTGTTGCCCTTTGCTCTGGCTCGATATTCATAGAGAAATCACAGCGATTTTGAATAGTATAAATTCACGTACTTCATTTCGAATCCTGCGACTGAATAATAATAAAAAGTAAATGTTGGCGCGCTCTCATCTCTTTTATTAAGAGAGAGAAAAATCAAGAAGGAGAGCTCAGGTCACAAACTAGTGATTCCATTATACGAGGGGAAAAATGAGAAGAAAGACAGTGCGACCGTTTAACCATACTATTGAGAAACCCAAGTTGAATTCCCTTATCAAAGCTTGAGAGACGATCACATAGAATATCGATCCAACTGGGTCAGCTGAATCAGATTGCCACAGGTGTCATTCAACACTGCGATGGTCGAGCCAGTCACCTTCTTCGGCGGCATTGTGAACTCTACGCCCAGCGCCCGCATTCGCTCGTACTCACCTCTTACGTCGTTGACATAAAACATGGCCGCTGGCAGACTCTGATCGAACAAAGCCTTCTGAAACGCCATGGCCGCCGGGTTGTCATTACGTTCGAGATGGAGCTCCGTGCCGTTTGGCTCCTCTGGCGAGACCACAGTGAGCCAGCGGTACAAGCCTTGGGAAATATCTGTCTTCTTCACAAAGCCTAGAACGCTAGTGTAAAATCGTAGCGCCTTGTCCAAGTCGTCGACGAAAATGGATGTCAGTTTGATCTTCATCGAACTTCTTCCCCCTCTCTATCAGATTCACGGTCAGTATTAATAGCCTCCTTCAGTGATGTATTCTAATATTTGCTCCTATCTGCGATTGACAATGTCTGAGCGTTATTGTATCGATGTACAGTTGCCTTGAATAAAAACACAGAAAAAAGACCACTACTCTTTAGGACAGTGCAATTTTCCCTTTCAGTAGCTTCTCTACATTGTTGAAGGAAGAGACTGTTTAATCAGGCACCAGCTTCAATGTGGGGGATATAAGAGGCTGAACTCAGGCACTTCGGGGA
>CADDZS010000199.1 GCA_902812485.1 archaeon | reverse complement strand
CTAGACTACGTGCTTGAATCGTGCAACACAGCATCAAAAGCTATTACCTTAAATCTTACCACTTATCATTTACGCATTGAAATGCAAGCTGCCATTGCTAGGCATAACTCGCAATTTGTGAGGGGCAAGCACAGGAACAGAATACAGATTATTTCAGAGCTCCTTGAGGTTGCCCGCGGAGGGGTGATAAAGACGCATCTCATGTACAGCGCAAACCTGAGTTTCAAAATGCTATCCCAGTATCTTGATTTCATGCTACGGGCAGGGCTCCTAAAGGAAGTCAAGAACCCTGAAACTGGCACAAAGATCTACAAGACGACCTCAAAGGGAACAAAGTATCTTGAGCTTTACAGGAAGGTCCAAGAGATCTCAGGAGTCGAGGAGTAAAGTCAAAAAAAGAGGAAGATTTTCAGAGCGATTTAATTTCTTCCTTCTTTCTTTTTCCTAAAAACCTGACAAAGCTTTCTTTCCTCACTTTCTCCGAGTCATCCCATATCATCTTGCTTTCTGCTTTCAAAACATCTGTGATTAGTTTGCCCATTAGCTAGGTAGCTAAGGGAAAAGGTAAGAAAGAGAGTTTGGCGGCTCGAAGTGCCTCTTTCCGCTGTTTCTTTCTTTCTTTCCCTTTCTTCCTTCCTTTGATTTGCTTGTCCTGAAGCCACTTTGAACTATTCCGGAGGAAGCTCCTTGAAAACTAGGCTCAAGTCGACGTCCTTTCTCTTCCAGTAGGCTTTAGATATGGGGTAGAGCAGCGCCCCGAGGATCCACAGGCTCACCATGAGAACAACGCTCAGAGTGTTTATCCCATAGACCGTATCGGTCAGGTTCAGATAGCTCAGATATGCGAAGAAAGAAGCCACAATTGCTCCGGAAACTATTAGGGCATAGGACGTGCCTCTGAGAGAATCCCGCTTCTTGATGGCGTAGACAATCGCAGTGATCCCCATGAAAGTAAAGAAGACCATCGCAAGAGCAATAGTGGAAAACAAACTGAGCCAGTTGCGATAGCTCGCAATCACTATCATGGGGATTGCGACCACGAAGGTAAAGGCAAGAGCTGCGATCGGTGAGTGGTACCTGTCGCTCACTTTGGAGAGCTGGATTGGGATGAGTCGATCGAAGCTCATTCCGAGTGAGTAGCGAGATATGGCGAGTATTGTCTGCTGGAGAGATGCAAGGTACCAGAAGGCGAAAGTGATGTTCATAATCCAGATGAAAGCTGGGTTGCTTCCCATTGCAATCGTGGCGACGGTGAGCATGTTAAAGTAGAGGCTTGATGAGCCCATCACGAAGCTGAAACCCAGCGTCGCGTAGTACATTGCCATGAAGGTTGAGATGAGGATTCCACTGATTAGAATGGGGATGAAGGTAGAAACCCAAGAGGATCTCTTGAGGTTCTTGAGTTCCCCGGAGAAGGCTGCTGCGTTGTTAATCCAAGGCATGACGTATGCAGCGGCTGGAAGGAGAAGGAAAGTGTTTGTGAGGCTGAAGGGCGCTCCCTGGGAGGCGTAATGGCTGTAACTAGAATCCCCCGCCTTTGCGAGATAGCTTGAGATGCTTGACTGAATTCCACTTGATCCCAGTCCGACGTAAACACCAGCCATCATAAGGGTTCCAACGAGGGCGACGATCACAAATCCCGAGAGAAGGAGATATCCAGATTTTGGAGAAAAGAGGTTGACTGCCGTGACTAACGCGAGTATGACGAGAGAGATGACCAGAAGATCTAGGGGAGTGGAAGTTATCGTTCCTATCGCGCTTGCAAGTGATGATCCACTTGAGCTTACGGAAGCAATCGCCGAAGCCGAAGGACCTAGCGATAAAGTCCACAGCCAGTTGAGACTGATTGCGATGAACGGGAGCCCGGTGAAGACGAACCCAAGAGTCAAGAGCCCTCCGATCACCGGCCCGAGGTTCCTGCTGATCCAGACATAGTCGCCCCCTGTTCTCCCAACTGTTCTGATCACGTGGAAGTAGATGTAGGCCTCGAACATCCCGACTAGGGTGAATATGAGAACCGTGAGCGCTGCGTTCCCTCCGGCGTAGATTCCATTGTAAAAGTTGAGAGTAAGGATACCCGTTCCGAAGGCAATCTCTCCGAGATTTGCGAGTAGCATCGTAGTTGGGCTTACGCTTCTGACAAGTCCAGTGGCCTGTCTTGTGAAGAGTTTCGTTGTTGCCATTTTACAAGGAAGCCGAAAAACTAGCGATTATTTAAGTTTGGGTACTTTGGG
>CADDZS010000198.1 GCA_902812485.1 archaeon | reverse complement strand
GCTGATAGAGGTGCATACCTTATATAAGAAAGAAATTCGAATACTCGGGCGAAAGTGAAGATCGTTTATTGTGGCTCAAGAGTTCAAAGTAGATCCTTGGAAGGTCTCTGGTAAGGTCGATTACGAGAGACTTGTTAACCAGTTCCAGAGCCAGCGTTTCGATCCCGACCTTCTCAAAAGAACTCAAGACATCATCGGCCCGAACCTTCACCCCTTCTTCAGAAGAGGGATTGTGTTCTCCCATCGAGATTTCGACAAAATACTAGACGATTATGAGAGTGGCCGCGGCTTCTTTCTCTACACGGGTCGAGCTCCATCTCTTGGCATGCATATAGGTCATCTGATCCCATTCCTCTTCACAAAGTGGTTGCAGGATGTCTTTCGCTCGAATGTGTACATAGAGATAACTGACGATGAGAAGTTCCTCTCAAATGATGAATACACACTCGATCAGACAAGAAAGTTCGCCTACGAAAACATACTCGACATCATTGCAGTCGGCCTTGATCCAGATAGAACTTTCATTTTCCAAGACACTGAATACATTGGAAACATGTATCCTCTCGCGATTAGGATTGCGAAGAAACTTACCTTTTCACAATTGAGGTCGACTTTTGGGTTCGACAATTCGACAAATCCAGGCCTCGGGTTTTACCCGATGCTTCAGATGTCTACCTCTATGTTCGAGCCCAGAAGATGCCTAATCCCTTGTGGGATCGATCAGGATCCTTACTGGAGATTGCAGCGAGACGTAGCAGAATCTCTAGGATATTTCAAAACCTCGGTCCTACACTTGAAATTTCTTCCGCCACTCACAGGAGTAGAGGGGAAGATGAGCTCCTCTCAACCAGAAACGGCAATCTACCTCACAGACGATCCGAAGACGGTGAAGAACAAGATAATGAAGTATGCGTTCAGCGGCGGACAACCAAGTGTAGAGCTTCACAGAAAAATTGGAGGAGATCCCGAGGTCGACGTAGCATACCAGTGGCTGTATTTTCTCTTTTCGACCGACGACAACGAACTAAATAAGATTCGAGAAGATTACAGAGCTGGCAGGCTCCTGAGCGGAGAAATCAAGGAAATTCTTGTGGATCGGATTAATTCGTTTCTGGACTCTCACAGGGCAAAGAGGGAAGAAGCGAAGAAACTAATTGATACTTTCAAGTCGACGGGAAAGCTCGCTTCCCTGATGCGTGCAACGGTTCACGAGTAAGCAAATTTCGCTGAAGTTTGGCTTTGCTTCTCTTGATTTTAAAGGAAATCTAGCTCCGCTAGAATTGCTCAATATCTCTATTGAAAATTTCTTGAGGCTTTTGCCGCAGGGCTTAATGTTGAAATTTTGTCTAATTTTCGTAAAAAGGAAGTTGCAAGGAGAAGAAAGAGAGAAAAACATATGCCTAATCAAGAATTGACTGAAAAATCGGGAAAGGAAGAACAAAGAAGGAATGCGCTTCTTTGGAGCGATAGGCCCGCCGTCGGATCGGTTCTCATCGTATTGGGGATGTTCTTTCTTCTTGCAATCGTAATACTTGTTTCTCTTGAATGGTTCCTTGGCAATTACGTAGGCGGCTTCACCCCATTTCTTCCGCGATCAGCTCAGATTGGAGACGTAGTGGTTCCATATCCGGTGGAAATTCTGACCATAGTAATTCTCGTTGCCATGTACATAGGCAAGGTCATTCAACTTGCATTTGTCAGAATCAGGAACAAATACGAACTCTACGAAGACGGGCTATACTTACAGCACGGCGTTCTCAATCTTGAGAATTCCTTCGTCAGCCCCGTTGCGTTCTCCGACGCGAGACTCTATAGATCGGTTTGGCTGCGAATCGTCGGACTCGGAAACATAATCATCGATGCAAACGATGGAAGGCAATTTCGCCTCTCATACATCAAGGAGCCGCTGAAAGTTCAGAACCTTATGCGCGAGACTCTTACTCGCCTCAGAGTTCGGATCTGAGAAAACCGCTTCGCCCCTTTGGGTGGGGATTAAGAGCCGAACTCAGAACTCTTGAAGGACATAGAATCTCACCATATTCCCTTTTGCTTATTTCTATTACCTAGCTCATCGGTTAGCTATTCGTGTTCTCTGTGATTTGTTCCGAGTCCTTGAATCACAAGGTCACCGGCATTTCTCCTCTTTCTCTTCATTTTTTAGCCTTTGGCAATCCACAAGGGAAATATCCATGCTAAGGCTTCAAAAGAGATCGCTTGCGTATGCGTTTAGCGTCTATTATCTTTCCTAACTTTATGCTG
>CADDZS010000197.1 GCA_902812485.1 archaeon | reverse complement strand
TTCATTCATTGTCGTAGGAGCATGAAGACTTCAAAAGCAGCAGACAATTCAAAGAATCACAGGAACAATTAGTCATGCGGAGAGACATATCAGATAGGTGAAAAGCAATGCAAGAATCAACAATGAAGCAAATAATCAGAAGAGAACAAAGAACTGTTGCGGTGCCTCGAAATTTGCGATAGTAGGAAGAAGAGGAACATGTACGCAAAAGAGAAATATCTAAAGGAGAGAGCCGCCGCCTTTGAATTTGGGAGGCTGATTATTTGCTCAGGTTCACTCTCTTGCCCAAACAGATCACAAGAGCTTTGTTGAGATATCTTGCATGAGCAGAAAGCACCTGCGAAATATTCACAAGGCACTTTGCAAGTTGGCTTGATCTCGGGAAGAAAGTCGCACCTTCATTCAGATTGTAGCTAAGATCGGATTTACACTTTCCTTGATCTTATTCACATACTCAGTTTCATCAGCAAGAGATTCTAGGTTCAGTTTTACGTTGCTCCAAGCGCTTCGTATTGCGGCTTTTGAGAGCTCGATAGCGGTTTCGACATCAGATCTTGCGTTTCTGTTTCCAATTTGCAAGATCTCTTCTGCAAGCTTCAACACCTTGCTTGAGAGCTTGAGCGTCGAAACAGGAACTTCTGTGGCCCTTTTGAGAGCGCCCTTCAGTTTTTCCGATCTTTGTTCTCGTTCTTCCTCGTTTTGCTTTGCTAGTTTTGATGCCTGCATAACCAACATGTATGCGTTGGCATCTTCATTCACAAGCTCTTGTAATTGTTTCGAGTATTCAATTAAAGAAGAAAGAATGCTCTTTATTCTTTCTTGGACTTGCTCGTATCCTTTCTTTCCGATGGTGAGCCTACACACCATTGCGGCGAGCGAAGCAGCAAGGGCGCCCACATATGCTGAAACGCTCCCCCCGCCAGGGATCGGTTCAGATGATGAAACGCAAGATGCAAACTCAGACAAAGTCATATCGGAGAAATCTCCCTGTTCGTCATCATGGTTGATCTGGGAGTCACTTTGGGAAAGGAATCCATAGATCCTGTTTTCGATTATCTGATTTTCAGAAAAGTTGTCAAGTTTCAGAAAATACTTGGACACATCGATCAGCGCATCCATCGGAACGAGGCCCACTATCTCGCTTTGAGCAACCTCGACTCCATAGCGCTTCGCAAGAAGGGAGACAAGCTCAAAAGCCTTGTAAATTGAACTCTTCTTGTAATCAGTCAGGTTCATCGAAACTTGGACCATTTCTCTTTCCTTCAGCTCGAATCCTAGCGCCTTTACATAGGTGAGGCCGCCGTCCCGCCCTCTCACTTCTCTTGCGATCTTTTTTGCAATTGAGAGATCAGTAGATCGAAGATTGACATTGTATGCAATCAATATCTGCCGCGCACCGACTGCTGTCGCACCAGCGGTAGGATGAATCGATTTCGGACCGAAATCAGGATCTTTCGAAGGGTCCTTTCCAATGAGCTCTCTCAAACCTTCGAACTGACCCTTTCTGATTTGAGAAAGATCTTTTCGATCTGGGCGGGTCGCAGCAGCCTCGTAAAGGAAAACTGGCACGCCAAATTTTGCAGAAAACTCTGACGCGAAGCTTTTTGCAAGATCAACGCATTCCTCAAGCGATGTCTCCCCTAGCGGTACGAATGGGACGACGTCCACTGCCCCCATCCTTGGATGCTCTCCAACATGCTTTGTAAGATCAATTGACCTTATTGCGACTTCACAAGCAGCAAGCACACTCTGCTTGATTTTGTCTGGAGGCCCCACAAGAGTAAGAACCATTCTATTGTGATCTTTGTCGCTCTCGCAGTCGAGGACTTTTACTCCTTTAACAGATTGAGACGCACTGAGTACTGCGTCGATGACCTCCTTTCGCCTTCCTTCACTAAAATTGGGGACAGATTCAACAAGTTTCAAGGACTTTTGTCACTCCCGTATTCCATTTTTCAATATCATTTGATTGAAAGACTTTGGGATGGAATTTTTCCAACTCCTTGAGGATAACAGTGTATATGTGAATGTTTGTGTTCTCAATCAAAACAATTGCGGCTGGCGAAATTCTAGAGAAGGAGGGGGAATTTTTGGAGCCAACAATTAAATCGAGCCAGAAAGCATGAAAGGGAATAAATCCTTCAACGACAACTCCGCTACAAGCTACATAGAGCCTTTAGAAATTGCAAAATTCCGGGTCACACCAAAGCATCGGTGGCGGTGCTGTATGCTGATAAAGACGAAAGATTTGTTTTGATCTTTCCAAATGGTAGATTT
>CADDZS010000196.1 GCA_902812485.1 archaeon | reverse complement strand
CTAGCAGGTCCGATGGCAATCATCCGAATAGTTCTTCTTTCCATCCGATCTCTTTTTCTTCGCGCAGGTTGATGGACGAATGGGAGTAGATTTGGAACAAAGTCTATAATGCAAGAGAGAGCAATTTGATCATTTGGCATGCTGAATAGCCTATAATGTGAATGAAACTGAATCACGTGGTCAAATTTTGAGAGTGGTTTCTTCATGAACCAAGATAGGGCAACACTTGGCCAAAGGAAGTATCGCATTTCTTGGTTTCCTGGGTTCTGGAAGGGGATGATTGCTGGACTTGTTGCCCTGCTTTTCGGTTTCTTGATCAGGTTGGGTGGCTTTGCTCCTTTTCCGCCAGAGTCAGCTCTTGAAAGTTTCATAGCAATAGTTCCAGCTGGAATCCAAGAACCTGCTGTCCAGTCAATGGGTGGAGGAGCAAAGTTCCTTGGAATATTTGTGGCAAGTTTAATCTCCCTTGTAATTTACGGCCTTTTCGGAATAATCTTTGAGCGCTTGTTCGCTCCAAGACTTTCGAAAATCCAGTTTCTTTCTATGTTCGAAAAATTTCTTGTTTATTCACTTGTCCCTTGGTTCTTCTTCGACGGATTGATCCTATTTTTGAGCGGCGTTGGCCCCTTTGGGATTTTTTCGGCCAATGTGTCAGAGTCAGAGCGATTCTTATTATTCCCGCTCACTCTCCTTTTGAGTCAGCTTTTGTTTGGTGCTGTACTCTCAAGAGAATATATCGGATTTCCATATTTGATGCCTTCTTCGGAGAGCAACGAGGCACGTCGCTCTCGGAGTGATATTCCGACACAGCCTCGGACATTGAGCAAAATCGGAGCATCTAGAAGAACGTTCATCGAGAAGGGAGCCATAGCTGCTGGCGGGTTCATCCTCTTCGCATTGAGTCTTGGCGGTGCTCTATCTCTCCTTGAAGGGGTTGGAGGAGAACAGGGAGGAGTGGGCCCCACGATCCTTCCAGGAACTTCTTATGACCCGCAGGATGCTCCACTAATCTTCAAAGATCCACGTCTCCAAGCGCTTCTTAACTCCGAAGTCACTTCAAACGACTCTTTCTACATAGTTTCAAAGAATCTCTTCGACCCAGAGGTGAACGCATCGAATTGGAGCCTCGTTGTCGATGGATTGGTCTCAAACCCGGGCAAGACGTACACGATAGATGATATCAAGGGGACCCTTCCTCAGGTTGAGCAATACACAACTTTCGAGTGCGTTAGCAACACGATCAATGGGAGTTTGATAAGCAATGCAAAGTGGACGGGGGTGAAAATTTCAGATGTCTTGAGCGGCGCTGGCGGTGTGAAGGCTGGTGCGGAGTATGTTGTCTTTTACTCAGTTGATGGATACAGCGTCGGTATACCACTTTCAAAGGCGCTTATGGACGACTCGATCCTCGCCCACAGCATGAACGATGTGGATCTTCCCCAGAAGCATGGCTACCCGCTGAGAGCAGTGATCCCAGGACTTTACGGAATGATGAGCGCAAAATGGATAAACAGAATAGAAGTCGTAGGCTCTGTCTACTCTGGGTATTGGCAGACTAGGGGTTGGACTAACAACGCAGAGGTTTACACTCAAGCATTCATCAGCGTGCCATCTACTCCTCAGAGTCTCTCACAGTATGGTGGTTCGGTGATGCTAGGAGGAGTTGCTTTCGCAGGGGACAGGGGGATCTCTAAGGTAGAGGTGAGTGTTGACGGAGGAAGCACTTGGCAGGAAGCCATTCTCAAACCGGAGATCTCGAATCTCACTTGGAGGCTCTGGGCTTACGACTGGCATCCTTCCAAGCCCGGGAGTTATTATGTCTACGCGAGGGCAACAGATGGAACTGGACAGCTCCAAACCTCGGCCCAAACCAGCAACTTTCCTAACGGAGCAACCGGTTATGCTGTAATATCAGTAACGGTGACAAGCTAGGGCAATCTTACCAAACGATCGGAATCAAAGACTGAGAAGTTATCAAGCAATGTTGTAGAAACGAGAAAGGAGCTATTTTTCCCTCTACTCTGAGTTTTCTATCCCTGAGCTTCAGCCCTTTATCGCGCTCGAGACCTTGGCTGCCACATCGGGCGGTATGTTCTGCATGTTGTGCGAAATCTTTGCGTGAACCGAAGCTAGCTGCATCACTTCGTCCTTTGATGAAGCACCCTTGATTTCGAAGTTGCAGTCCTTCATCCCCGTATCCTTACACTTCAAGCTGTATCCAGTCAATTTGCTAAAGTAACACCATCGATCTTGAGGGTTCGTGCTATCCTAAAAACTTTCTTTAGTGTAG
>CADDZS010000195.1 GCA_902812485.1 archaeon | reverse complement strand
AACGAAGGCCATGGGCCTATTTCGCGGACAAGACCAGTCGCCTCTCTTACGAACACTGTTCTTTGACTATTGGTTCCCATTTGATAGGAATCCGAGGAAGTGGGTTTATTTAAAGGTTAAAATCTCTGAGGGCTATAAATAGCCGTCTTTAGTCTTTCTTCTCTATTATCTGTTACATTCGACAGTAAGTGACCCTTCCTCTTCACCAGGCGTTGTGTTGTGAGTCGAATGAGAATGGTAGAAGAGCTAATGCTCCAATCAAAAACATTCAGCTGTAACCACTTTGAGAATGACGATAGCAAGAAACTTAAACCAGTCAGGGAAGTATCTTTCTCTTCGAACTCCGTCTTCGAAAACGACGATTTCGGATATATCAATAAGATAGTGGATCCTAACAAGAGTAAGAGGAATAATCCGAAGTACTATTCTCAAATTTCGATATTTGCGGGCTCTTCTCCTGGTGTATCTAAATGAATTCAAATTGTTGTGGTAAGTGTAATTGTACGCCCTAATTTCTAAAAGAGAATAGAAAGGTTGATCCACATCATACGTTAATCTAAGACTGTCAGAAGTTTCACGAAGTGTGTTATCATCCTTTCTCGAAAACGAAGCGCACGCGTATTTCCAAGGATTTTGGAGGGAACATACTCTGGTCTTTCAGTGTCTCTTCTTTCTTAATTCACCTCAGCTAAATTGCTCATATCTTTCAGAGAGCAAGAAGTCGGACAAGCCTAATTACCGGTCATCAATAGCATTCATAGATTGCAAGGATAGAATTGGGCGAGATAATTTCTCTTCAGGAAAATACGATTTTCATTGCTTTTTTTGTGTGTGATGTACTTCTTTCCTTTGAAATGTATGAGCAATGATGATGAGCCGCTCGCCAAGGAAGCATAATCAACAAGCGAAATGATTTGCAATGGTAAATCGAGACCTCATTTCTTTTTCCTTGCCGCTTCAAGAGCTAGAAAGAACTTACAAGAGAAGAAAAATTCGTGTACAATCACGAACTCTTGGAAGCTGAACAAAGAGAAGAGAAACGGAGAGAGTAGGAAGAGACTCGATCACGAACAAGCCTCCCACAAGCGTTTTCATCTATTCATCTCGTCATCTTCCTCCTGATCGGAGTCGCAGTCGGAGTCCTGTAGATCTTACTTCTCCTATCTTCAAAATTTGGGTGCTCTGTCACAAGTTTGTTAGCTTTCAAATACTCTATCGCCTTTTGCACAGTCCTCTTTGGGAGCTGAGTCAACTCGACTATCTCCTTCTGATCTATCGGCTGGTAGTGCCTTATTACGAAGAGTATGAACTTTACCGACGGCCCCCCAGCCGAAATGTCCACCGGCCTAGCCACACCGAAAGTATCGAATCTCAACCCCAGCCTTTCCGATTGAAGTGCGGCGACGGATCCGAGTGAGATATTGCCGAGATTCACATCCGCCCCGAATTCAGAGATGAGTGCCGCTTGCTGGGACTCAAGCGGAGCCTCGAATATTATGTCTCGGTAGTCCACGCGAGACGCAATTGCGCGAAGGGTTTCCCATTTTATCTCACCGTTCTCGTCATATATCCCGACACCTCTCCCCCTCTCCCGTCCCTCAAGAACTACTTTTATAGGATTGAGCCTGAGACCAGCCTCGATTTCAGATATCGTCTCGGGCAATGATAGCTGACCCACAGGATCCTTCTTCCCGACTGCATAGAGGCATTCGAAGCCCTTGGATTTGATTATCCTCGAAAGCCTCGCCTTTTGCTCGAAACTGAGATCTATAATCCCGTCCGAGACCTCGATTATATCGAAACCGAGGCGAGAAGCCCTCGAGAGCATTGACTCGAGCTCGTTCTGAAAGACTGCGTACTCGATGAGAGTCCCAGAGAGGGAAACCTTGACACCGAGCCTCTTGTAGAACTTGATCCTTGAAACAATGTCTTCTTCCTTCCATACGAGCGGGAGTCCCCAACCGATCTCCACAATATCTACAAAACCTGATATCTTCTCAAATTCTGGTTCTATCAGTCCATAGAGGCGATCTAGCGTCATAGTAATGCCTGATCGCCTTGGCCTGACCTCTTTAGGCTCCGCTGAAAATTCCTCTTCCATATGTCATAAACAAATGAAGGAATTATCTAACTCTTGCGTCAAAAAATGTAACTAGATGGCATGGAAGATGTAATTTTTACGTAGAATATTACGGAACTGCTTCTGTCCTGTTATTCATGAGAACTATTCAGACGCATTCTCCCACATCCCTGTGATGTCTCACGCCGTGCTCTTTTTGATTCCAGATTTATCTTTTTGTTCTTAGGTAAGCATTATCGAGAGGCCCGGTGGGATGGGCTTCGGGGCCCTCAGCACCCCGTTATTCATTCTCTTTGGAATGCCGCCAACCGCCGCTGCGAGATCAGA
>CADDZS010000194.1 GCA_902812485.1 archaeon | reverse complement strand
TTTCCGCCCAAATCTCTTTTGAGAGTGAGAACATCAATTTCGTCTATGATTATGATAGAAGGGGCGTTCTTCCTTGCTTCGTCAAATACTTCACTGATTATCTTCTCCGTCTGGCCGTGATATGGTTTGATGACTTGAGCTCCCTTGATCATGTAAATTGTAGCATTGAGCTCCCCAGCCATTGCCTGTGCTAGCCATGTTTTGCCGCATCCCGGAGGCCCATGCAGAAGCACTCCCCTTATCGGAGTTGCCCCAAGTTTCCTAGCTTGCTCTACATCCAGGGAGACCTCCATGTCCTTCAAGAGTTGTTCCTTGATGCCAGAAAGGCCACCAACATCATCGAGAGATATCTTGGGCTTGACCTTTGTTATTATCTGTCTTACATCTTCGCTCCTTCGGTCTTCGTCATATTCCTTGAGCTCACGAATATTTCTAAAGTCTTGGAGTGAGATCTCCAGAGGAGCCTGATCCCTTTGGCTAAAGGTTTCCGCAAGTTTCCTGATGTAAGAGGATCTTATATGCTTGGTCTTCTTCTCAATGACTATGTGGAAGGCGTTCGAAATATCTGCAGGAGTCACCGTCCCGTGACCCAAGGCGTGAACTTTTTCTTCTATTGTATTCAAAACAGCAAGAGGTTCCAAGTTTTTGAGCTTGTACTTTTCTATATTCTTTCGGGCAACTGCTAGCAAGACTTCACGGCTCACCTCGGAATCAAGGTCAATAGTACCTGAGCTTCCTCTACGCCTTACCGCCTCTGAGATCGACCCGAATTCGTTTGTTGCTAATATCAAAATGCAACTGCAATCATGCTCCATAAGCTCGTTCACCTTTTCGAGCAAGGTTGTCTGCACCGTCAAATAGGCCTGCATTCCGCTATCGCTAGCCTTTGCTTCGTTTTGTCTTTGCGCAAAACTATGGGCTTCGTCGATGAATATGATAGTCGGCCTAAGGAACGCCTCATCAAACACTTTTGCCAGACGTTTTTCTGACTCCCCGAGCCACTTTTCGTATATTTTGTGCGGAGAGATTGTATTGGCGTAAACAGGTATGGATCTTTGCTTTCCCTGCAAGAACGCACGATAGATTGCCGAGCGAACCAGCAAAGTCTTTCCCATCCCGCTTGAACCCTTGATTATGAATATTTTAGGCGGTGGAGCGGGGCACACAGACTTAAAGTAATCATCTTTGAAAACCCAGTAGTGAACTGAAGAAAGAATTTCGTCGATGAGATCTTCACAACCAACGATATCTTGCAAACTTTCGCGAAAGGGGGCTACAGTCTTCTCAGCCTCTCGGATCTGTTGTTCGATCAATCGTCTCGAAGGAGATGCTTTGTTCTTGCTTTCAATCCAAAGCACATATTCCTTGTCGGTTGCTTGGAGAAGAGGGTGGTAGAGGATACTCAGCCATTTCCATTTCCTCCACCACTTTTCATCGTCGTCACTTTGATTTGGTGTAAGGACTGACAATCTTTCCAGGATCACATCCTTCAGTCTCGATTTTAATTATCAGGAAGAGACTTTTTCTCTTGGAAGGAAAAGGCTCATCAGCAGTTGGAATCAGTTCTATTTCGGGTGTGTGTTCTTATCCTCCAGATAAGATTGATAGCCACGAACCCCAGGAAATAGAGCCCAATCGCAATTAGGAGCACCATTATTCCAGCTACAATGAAGAAAGCTCCTGATAAAACAAATAATCCCAAGTAAACAAGTTTTGAATGCAGTATTATCCCCAGCAACATGATTAGGCAGCCAATCGCAGTAAACAAAGCAATCGATTGTGCGAAGGTTATAGAACCAATCTGAAATCTAAATGGAAGAATTCCAAAAATCGGGTTCCATGCGGCATACTGAGCCCGTGGAGGCAAGGTGTGAATGACAAGTTTAACAACCATTCCTCCCATGCCAGTGAGATTCTCCACTGGCAAAACTGAATCATTCATCTGTTTTGAAATAAAGACAAAAGGGCGAGAAGTGAAGGAATTAGCAGACACGTTGATGAAGAGAACGAACAACGAGCCATTTGAAGGAATGAACCTCATGATATCTTGCCCGTTGGCGATGTATTCACTTAACGAATATTCTCCTGCCGACACTGACAGAACGGTCAAATTGTTAGAGATAGCTGTTGTCATGAGCAAGTAATTTCCGAGAGGCAGATTTGTAGAGACGAAACTGATTTGATCGGAGGCTGTTTGCAAACCATCTGATTCAAAGGCCGAGACCGATAGAGGTCCAGATAAGATGAAGACTAGGATCAGAATAGTCGAAAGTACATAGAATCCATGCTCTACGCTAATGCCGTTTCGATTCAATGTTCAAGCGTCGGCTGTTGCGGTAACTACTTCGGTTTAGAATTAATGTAGCGTTGTTGCAGAAATGCAAACCTTAGAAGAGGAATATCTCATACATAGATA
>CADDZS010000193.1 GCA_902812485.1 archaeon | reverse complement strand
CTAAAAGAGCCCGTGAGGCGGAGGTTGCCGCAAGAGGACTGTATGGTTGACCTGCGATAGCTCACAAACGCGATACCTCAAGGCTAGGAGAAAATGATTTCGTACTAGAGAATGGCGGGCCCGGTGGGATTTGAACCCACGACCCCCGGCTCCGAAGGCAAACACGAGAACGCGAATCTTTTTTCCTTTCTTCCCATTCTCTCGATGCCCTAATTTGTGCTTGTCGCCGCTCTCTCAACGACTCGACAAGCTGCACGCGCGGGAGCTCAGCAGTGAAAAGGAAGTGGGTGCTCCTTTTCTTTCTTTCTTTTTTCCAAACGCACCATGCTAGGCTACGGGCCCAACAAACCGCTTCAAATTGCACTTTGGCCTAGTCTTTTAATTTTTGGGGGGTAGGGAGGTCTGAGGATCCCCTTTTCGCAGATGATTGCACTGACAAGCTGAGGAGGGGTTACGTCGAAGGCAGGATTGAACACTGAAACCTCGGGTGGCGCAATCCTTCTTTCACCTATCGTTATCACCTCCGAACCAGATCTTTCTTCGATCTCTACATCCTTGAATCTCCTCTTGAAATCAAAGCTTGAAATTGGAGCCGCGACGTAGAAGGGAACTCTGTGCTTCTTTGCCAGAGTCGCTATTTGGTATGTTCCTATCTTGTTGAATACATATCCGTCCTTCGTTATCCTATCTGCGCCTACGATCACTGCGTCCACAAGGCTTCTCTGCATTACGCTACCTACCGCCGTGTCCGGCACAAGAGTAACGTCGAATCCGTCTTTTGAAAGCTCAAAAGCCGTGAGTCTTGAACCTTGCAGAACCGGTCTTGACTCCGTTGCAAAAACCTTGACTGATTTTCCTTTGAGCTTTGAGGAGCGAATCACACCAAGAGCAGTCCCGTAACCAACAGTTGCTAGCGCACCCGCGCTCTGCTGGATCTAGGATTATCTAGACTCCATTTGCAGTGCGTAAGAACACTTGCCCTTTTGGGAATCAGGCTCTGCCCGATCTCTGAAAGCTCCATGTTTGCCCTTACATCCATGTCAGCAAGAGTTTTTGCAAAATCCACAAGACTAGCTTTGAAGTCTTTGGAGCTCAGATCTTCTGGAAGCTTGGTTTTGATGAACTCGAGCATTTTGTCTATCCCCCAGGAGAGGTTAATGGCGGTCGGTCTTGCGCTCCGTAGTTCTTGCACATCCTTTTGAATGTCTTTCAAAAGCTGCTCTTTTGTCTTGGCTCGCGAGCTCTTTGCCGATAATGCGATGCCCATCGCTCCAGCGACACCGATTGCGGGGGCTCCTCTGATCTTCATCGTTTTGATAGCATCCACGAGCTCAGTGACACTCCTACAGTTTATTAATTCAAGCCGTTCAGGAAGCAGGGTTTGATCTATCAGCGAAATGCATCCGAGCTCGTCGTTCCATCTGATAGTCCTAAGATTGAAGAAACTGATTTTTTGCTTTGAATCGAAACCTTCTTCTTCTATTTTCGCTCACCTTGGAAGATGTTCCCCTTCCTTCCGTTTATTAAGCCCTTCATCTCGAAGTGTGAAATCGTATACGTTCGACAAGTAGCTATCACAAAGAGGAGGCACTCATTCGAAGGCCTTGAGCATCTCGGCATCATTGGAACAGGGAAACGAGGACAATAAGAAACAACAACTCGAAGAAAAAAGCATCGAGGAAGGGCAGGCTTCATCATCGATTGAGGGAGCGAACAAAAAGGGCTCTCAGGAGTCGGAGATCCAGCAGGAGCAGCAACAGCAACAGATCCCTCGGGCTATCTTTCCAAAGAGTGCCAAGAAGAACGTCGTCCCAGAAAGAGAAGAGGATGCTAAACTCCTTGAGTCAAAGGGCTTTGGCATCAGGACGGACGATGGTCATTTCGAATTAAAGGACTATGAAGTCCTCTACCTCCTCTATACGGGTAAGCTTACTCTAAGCAAGGAAAAAGCAGGAGGAAGGGGAGTTGGATTTGAGGAATTTGTTCAATTTGCTCTGAAAAGAGATCCGAATGCATGGACTAGATTTTTGATTTTCAGAGACCTTAGAAGCAGAGGATACGTGGTTCGCGAGGGCTTTGGATTTCCAATTGATTTTCGTGTCTATGAGCGAGGCGACTATGGGCAGAAAGCAGCGAAGTACATAGTCTTCGGGCTGAACGAGGGAAAGACAATGACAGTTTCGGAATTGAGAAGGTATGTGAACCAGATGTCAGTAATGGGAAAGGAAGCCGTGATATCTGTGGTAGAGCGGCGAGGCGAAGTCATCTATTACAAGGTTGCAAAATGGCGTCCGATAAAGGCAGAAGTGTGAACTGAGTCGTAGACCAGCGAATTGAGATATCAGAACAATGAAAGAGATGTGTGTCTCCCCGCCCCCTAATATGTCCTCCCCTCTTGCAAGCAAGCGATTTTTTGTTGTTATATTATTATTCTCTTGCGAACT
>CADDZS010000192.1 GCA_902812485.1 archaeon | reverse complement strand
GGGGATCAGACAGCCATCATGCTAGGCGAGAGATTTTGCAACTTTTCAAGAAATACTCTCTTGAGAAAAAGATGACAAATCTCAAGTTGATCGAATCTGGATTTTAAGCACTAAAAGTATATTACCGCTACTTTTCGAACAAAATCCTTAAGCGCTATAGGCAAAGTCTAGAGACTTTGAATCAAAGCGAAGCCAAAAACAAAATCGCGACTTCAATCAAATTCCCAGAAAACCTTCAGAGCCTTCTTCCCCTAGCACAAAACATGTACTGGGTGTGGAACAGGAGAATCAGGCAGATCTTTGAGAAAATAGATTCTGCCGCGTGGGAAGCTCTAGAGTACAATCCAATAGCACTTCTTGCTTCCGAAACTGGAAGATCTCGCCTAGAAGTTCTCTCAAGAGATGAATCATTCGTAGAGAGTGTTTCGGCAGCCTACACGAGCTTGGGGCAATATTTGGATGATGTCCGCTCTACTTGGTTCAATCGAAATTATGGAATTTTCAAGCGGGATTTTTTGATTGCCTATTTCTCAATGGAATTTGCTCTCGCTCCATGCCTCAAAACCTACTCTGGTGGTTTGGGCGTGCTCTCTGGCGACCATCTAAAGTCAGCCTCTGATCTTGGGATCCCTTTGGTGGCTGTCGGCTTGTTCTATCGCAGAGGATATTTTTCTCAGTCAATCAGCGAAGAAGGCTGGCAGATTGAGAGTTACCTGGAAAATGACCCGCTCAGCTTGCCTCTGGAGCCGGTCCTCTCAAGGGACTCGAAAGACGAGCCTCTTGTGATTTCGATTCCAATAGCCGAGAGACAAATTGCCCTCCGGGCGTGGAGAGCGTCTGTTGGCAGAGTCAGTCTCTACCTGCTTGACTCGAACGTTCCAGAGCTCAACTCAAAGGAGGACTGTGAAATCACTGCGGAACTTTATGGAGGAGATTTGGAAACGAGAATAAAACAGGAGCTTGTCTTGGGGGTTGGAGGCGCAAGATTGCTTTCGGCGCTTGGCTTTCGCCCATCTTTGTATCACATCAATGAAGGACATTCAGCATTTGTTTCGCTTGCAAGACTCTGGGAAATAATGGAGAATAGCGATCGAAGGTTGTCATTGCCTGAAGCGATCGAGATTGTCAGAGCAAGCACCTTATTCACGACTCACACTCCTGTTCCTGCAGGAATCGATGTCTTCCCACGCGAGCTTATCGAGAAGTACCTCAGCAGTTTGTGCACGAGAATCGGCATGAATGTTGACGAGCTATTCTCCCTCGGGCGGTGGAGCAATCATGATAATGATATTGCTAGTCCAAACGGCGTGGGAAGTAGCAGCAGGAGCAACAACAACAAGGACAATCCAGGATTCAACATGGCAGTGCTCGCACTCAGATTCGCGCGCAATCTCAATGCCGTTTCAATGCGGCATGCGATGGTTACGACTACAAACTGGAGATCAATATTAGAGAGCGAAAGGTTGGCAAGAAAGGTTACTTTGCCAAATCATTTCGCTGATCGATTCCATGTTGAATCCAAGGTTACTGAGGATGGACACAAAGAGAATGGCGAATTTGAAGTTCCATGGGTGACGAATGGGGTTCACATTGAAAGCTGGGTTTCAGACTCCGTGGCAGAACTCCTAGATGAGTACGTCGGACCAGCGTGGATCACGGAGCCTTGGGCTAGTGAATTCTGGGCCTCCCTTAGAGAGGTTCCAGATGAGTTACTCTGGACATTGAGATGCAATGAGAGAAAGAATCTCATAGATTTGCTCAAGCCAAATCCAAGGATTGGTAGGAGTCTCTCATGCGTTTCAGGAGATGCTTTGGATCCAAACGCCCTAACTATTGGATTTGCAAGAAGATTTGCGACATACAAGCGGGCGAACCTGATACTTCAAGACCCGCAGCGTCTTTCGAAAATTCTTCGTGATGCCGAGAGGCCAGTCCAGATAATCTTTGCTGGAAAGGCACATCCAAGAGATACGGAAGGAAAGAAAGTTATCCAGCAAATTATCAACTTTGCAAAGTCCGAGTTAGCAAACCGGAAGGTGACATTCGTTTGTGATTATGGTCTTAAGCTTGCCAAAAGCCTTGTTTCTGGAGTTGATGTCTGGCTCAACAATCCAAGGAGGCCACTCGAAGCCTGTGGCACAAGCGGAATGAAAGCCGCAATAAACGGAGTACTCAATTTGAGTGTGATGGACGGATGGTGGGAAGAAGGGTTCAGCCCAGACATTGGTTGGGCGATAGGTTCGATCGAAACTCTCTCTTGCGAATACGATAAACAAGATATCTTGGATGCTGAGTCTCTTTACGAGATTCTTGAGAATCAGGTCATACCTGAGTTCTACGAGCGAGACGAGCAGGGAATACCGAGAAAGTGGGTGAGAAAGATGAAAAATTCAATAGCGCGAATTGCCCCTCAATTCAACACCCATCGGATGGTGATAGAATACCTAAAGCATCTCTATCTTGGAAAAGAAAATCACTTTGCTGAAGAGCTTAACAAAAGCGAGCTTGGAGTGGAGATGCTCGAGAGAATCGAGCTCCCTTGGGATTGGGAAAACT
>CADDZS010000191.1 GCA_902812485.1 archaeon | reverse complement strand
GAAAAACAAATAATACCGCGTAATACTCTATGAATTGGAACATGCCTCACAAGGAAAGTCACTATCAACAACAATGGGGGCTCAGGAACAGGCTCTCTAGAATGATAAGGCCAGAGACTGGCCGTTCAGTAATGCTTGCTTGCGATCATGGATATTTCATGGGGCCGACTACGAGGCTCGAAAATCCGAGGAAGACTATAGAGCCACTCGTTCCCTATGCCAACGCCCTAGCCGTCACGAGGGGAATCTTGAGAAATTGTGTCGATCCAAATTGGGACACTCCCGTGATTTTGAGAGTCTCAGGGGGATCGAGCATACTCCGCGAGGATCTGAGCGATGAAGAGCTCACAGCTTCGATGAAGGATGCGATTAGGCTCAACGTCTCGGCTGTTGCTCTTTCAATTTTCATTGGCACCCAACATGAGAAGCAAACTCTAGTGAATCTTGGGAGACTAGTCGACGAAGGAGAGGAGTTTGGGATGCCAGTCATGGCGATAACCGCAGTTGGGAAGGAGCTAGAAAAGAGGGACGCGAAGTATTTGAGCCTAGCGTGCAGGATTGCAGCCGAGGTAGGGGCTCACTTGGTAAAGACTTACTACTGCGAGCCGGACTTTTCAAAAGTTGTAAACGGGTGTCCAGTGCCTCTCGTCGTCGCTGGAGGCCCCAAACTCAAAACTGAGAGCGACGTCTTCGAGCTCGTGTACAACGCGGTGAACGAGGGCGCGGTGGGAGTCGACATGGGTCGAAACATCTGGCAGAACGATCATCCTGTCGCAATGATAAAAGCGATCAGGGCAATAGTTCACGAAGACGCGACTGTGAAGGAGGCAATCGAAGTCTTCAATCAAGAGAGCAGAAAAGGGATGGTTGAGACATCAATCCCCGCATGAAAAATTGGATTCTTTCTCTTTCTTCTTCTCCCTCTCTTCCTTTTCACTTTCTCAGATCTTTCGCCGTCGCAAAGATAACAGTAGCAGCTACTTAACGGATAGCATCAAGTTTGTTAGTTGTTGCATAAGCACAAACATCACTTCAAAATGATATCTTGCGACCTGCAGGGCGGCTTAATTAGCCGTTGCTAAAAAAGTAACAGCCGTTACATTTTTATATCCTCTCGAATTAACTTCCTTTTCCTGAGTAATTCCATCCTCTGCGCGTCCGTCGATTTAGGAAACAAAACGACCACGTAAAGCACGTGAGGATGACGCCTATCACAGAGCCTATCCAAAGGATCTCGGTTAGGCGTAAAGAGTAGAAGTCGCTCACACGCCAAGAAGATGTTGCAATCTCCCCCGTGTTCGAGTTGTTGTACTAGTTTTGAAAATTGCATGAACTTTGAGTATTCTTGTCGTTGTGATAGGAATGATGATTGGGATGTCAAAGATTACTACAAAGGGCATTACGGCGAGCTCAGCTGAAACTCTTATTCTTCTTATTATTTGAAGCGCGATTGCGAGCGATCAATTTCATTTCTTTTTGAAACGAAGTAGCGTGCGTTCGGGAATTGGACGAATTAATTTTGCAACTAATCAACTTCATCCAAGTCGGAACCGTCGTCCTAGTTTCGCCTCTTGTTGCAGGGATCATAAATCGCTTGAAAGCCATTGTCGAATCTAGACACGGGCCTCCTATTCTCCAGCCATACTATGATCTTTCGAAACTCTTCAAGAAGGAAGTCGTGGTCCCCGATCGCTCCTCGATAATCTTTCTCCTCGCACCCTTCCTCTCTTTCTCGGCATATCTAGTAATTTCGCTCGTAGTCCCGATTGTCACACCGTACCCCTTACCTTACGGCATCCTTCTCGACTTGCTTGGCGGAGCTCTGATGTTTGGTTTCGCTGGGATCGTGGGAATCATTGCGGCCATGGACGCAAGAACCAACTACACCATCTTGAGTGCGAGCCGGAGCGCCACTTTCACCGCCCTCGCTGAGCCAACTCTCATCATGGTGTTCTTCGGAGTCGCAACAATTAGCGGAACGAACAACCCATACGTCACAAATAACATACTTGCTTCTTCACCATCGTGGTACCTTTCAGCCACCCACATTCTTGTCATGGGGGCGTTCTTCATGCTTCTCCTATTTGAGACTGGTAGGCTTCCGCTCGAAAGCTCCGGACTCATGGAGTTTGGGATGCTCGACGATGGAAAGGTGATGGAGTACTCTGGAAAGCTTCTGGCTCTGGTCAAGTGGGGAGGGTACATGAAGCAGTTCATGCTCATGGCTGTTTTCTTGAATGTCTTTGCTCTTCCTTGGTGGATGTCAAGCGATGTCAGTGTCGCGGGCACTTTCTACTCCATCGTCACATTGTTTCTCAAATTGTTCGCCCTGATTCTAGTGATCGTCGTGATCGAGGAGTCGCTTGCGAAGCTTCGCCTCTTTAAAATCCTCGATTTTTTAGCCATTTCGTTCAGCCTCGGACTCTTGTCTGTGATTGCGTATTTCCTAGTCGGCGGAGGAGGAATCTGATGAGTGGAATTCAGTTTGAAGATGGAGAGAAAGTTGTGTGTGCGCGTGCAATTTTTCCAGCAAAAAAAAGCATCTGAGACTGCAAAGTAGA
>CADDZS010000190.1 GCA_902812485.1 archaeon | reverse complement strand
AGTTAAATACGCTATTTGTGCCTACCTACCTCTTGTTCGCGATTCCAAAACGAGTGGAAATAGCAAAGGAAAAGAAAACGGTCAAAGAAAAGGAGGCAGCTCACTCGTCTGAAATGACTCGCAAGACGAACAAACAAGACATTATGATGATGAAGAAGAAGAGTAGCAGAAGAAGAGGGGGAGCTCAAAAATCAGATCTCGCCTCTAATCTTGCGCTCAAGTTCTCAAAGCGTTACGAAGGCAAGATGCAAACAATCCCAAAAGTGCCAATTACGAGCCTAGACGACTTTTCTATTTGGTACACGCCTGGGGTTGCAGCAGTTAGCCGCCAGATCGCAAATGACAGTGATTCTTCATTCGATTACACAAATCGCTGGAATACTCTTTGTGTGCTCACAGACGGATCGCGAGTGCTCGGGCTCGGAGATATAGGCCCCGAGGCGAGTCTTCCAGTGATGGAGGGTAAAGCCCTGATTTACAAATACCTCGGCGGGGTTGACGCAATACCTATTCCGATAAGGGCTCACGAGCCAAATGAAATCGTGGAATTTGCTCAGCATATCGAGCCAGCTTTTGGGGGAATCCACCTAGAAGATATCGCCTCTCCGAAGTGCTTTGAGATTCTTGACGCTCTTCGCGAGTCGCTTCAGATCCCCGTGTGGCACGACGACCAGCAAGGCACTGCAGGCGTCATACTTGCTGGGCTTTACAACTCGCTCCTTCTCACGAATAGAAGGCTCGAGCATGCGAAGATCGTACTCTTTGGAGCAGGAGCAGCTAACATCGCGGCCGCAAGGCTCATGATCTCCGCAGGAGCACGGCCAGGCAATCTTGTCATGGTTGACTCGAAGGGGATCATTCACCCGGAGAGAGAAGACATCGACCATATGATGCTCTCGAACAAATGGAAATACGAGCTCGCCCTCAAGACTAATGAGGAGAGGCGAGTTGGAGGTTTGGACGACGCCGTGAAAGGAGCTGATGTTTTGATCGCAGCTTCAAAGCCAGGCCCCGACATGATTTCTCCCGCGACTTTGAAAAGGATGAACAAGGATGGTATACTCTTTGCCCTCTCAAACCCAATTCCAGAGATCTGGCCTAAAGACGCAAAAGAGGCAGGAATGAAAATAGTTGCAACCGGGAGATCAGATTTCCCAAATCAAGTCAACAACAGCTTAATTTTCCCTTCAGTGATAAGAGGAGTGTTCGACGTGAGATCGAGATCAATCCCTGACGACGTAATCGTAGCAGCCGCGAAGGAACTAGCAGAATTTACAAGAAGGGAAGGAACGCTCTCGGAAGAGCACATTCTCCCCACTATGATGGACTGGGAGATATTTCCTCGAACTGCCACTGCGGTCGGTGCAAAATGCATTGAAATGGGGATCGCAAGAAAGATTCTCAGCAAGAAGGAGCTTTTCAGAAGAGCGAGTGAAATAATAGAGCACACAAAGAAAACTATAAACTCGCTACTCGAAGCCGGTTTGATTGAACCACTCCCAAAGCAGAATCCGAAAAAGAAGAGGAAGGGCTGATGGTCGAAATCCTAGCTCAATTAGCAGCGATTGAGATTGAAATTGGGATGAGGAAGAATGACAAAGCAAACTAAAGAGAATGATGACCAAGAGAGGGAAGAAGGAGAGAGAAGAGCTATTATGAAGGAGGCGAAAGGCAGTTTCAGGATCAGACCGATTCGTGAATCAGAGGCTGACAAGGCGGCGGAGTTGGTCGCCCGACTCAAGAGACTTAACAGTGAGTTTGATCCATTACTCAAAACTTCGGATCGGCTCGACTTTGATTCTCTTAAAATGATGAAAGAAGCTATAGCCGACAAAAATTCAGTGGTCTTGGTTGCACTCTCAGATTCGCGAATAGTTGGAATGGCGAAGGCAGTTCTGCGAGACAGAATCTTTTACGAGCCGAGAAATGAGGGGGCCATAGTCGAGTTCTATATTCTACCAGAATTTAGGAGAGGAAATCTCGGTCGCGACTTACTGAACGAAATGGTGGAGACTCTCAGGAAACGTGGAGCAGTGCTGATCACGGCCGAATTTCCGAGCCAAAACGAAATTGCGAAAAAATTTTACACGAAACTTGGGTTCAGGTCACTGACGAATGTGTACGCAAAACAGTATTGAGGGCTTTGGAATTTAGAAAAGAATCCGAAAAGTAATAATAATGATGCTAATAATCCGCACGGGCTAGCGTGTATCGTCCTTCTCTAATCTTGCAAGGAGCGTAGTTTTTCGTTTGTGCTACGACTACCACCGCCTACTCGGCGGTCTTTATCCTCGTCGATGCTATGTCGAAAGTCGACCATTCATGGCATAGCGGACATCGCATGTACCTGTTGGGTCCTAGTCGCACGGCCGTGAAAGAACCGCCTGGTACCCATTTGTACTCGAAACTTTGATTGCATTTGGGGCAGGTGAGCTTGGAAGTGTAGTGAGGGCCGATACGAGGGAACACAACAACATAGAAGACTACAATGATTACGACGATTATAGAGACTACTATAGCAATTGGAAAGGCCAATCTAGGAAGAGTCTCGAATTACATCCTTATTAAATG
>CADDZS010000189.1 GCA_902812485.1 archaeon | reverse complement strand
CTAAATAGAGAGAGGAGATGCATAATGAAAGAAAGGGTGTCTTCCGAGCTTCTTCAAATCTAACATTGTACCAAATAATTCGCTTATCTGAATCTTTCAATCCACTGTTCCTGAAATTGATAATCGGAAACACACAAAGGAGAAGAAGAATACGAGGAAAAAGAGGAAGCCAAGGGGTTTAGAAAAAATCACACCAAAACTGCCCTAGGAGATTTTACGATGCGTCACAGCTGCGATATCGCAATAGTCGGCTCTGGGATACTTGGTGTTTCGATTTCCTTCTGGCTCTCGAAGCTCTACGATTGCTCGATTTTGCTAATCGACAAGGAAGGAGGAGTGGCTCATCACACAAGCTCGAGGAACACTGGTGTCGTTCACAGACCATTTTACCTCAATCCCGAGAAGAAAAAGATCTTTGCGAGATGCTCTCAAAATTCTTACACTCTTTGGTCGAAGCTTGCTTTGAAATTCAACCTCCCTTGGCGGCAACTTGGAACAATCGAAGTTGCGCTAGATGACTCCCAAATCCCAACTCTTGAGAAATACAAGAGATGGAGCTTGGCAAACGGCATGGAAGAATGGGAGACTGAGATTCTCAATGCAAAAGAGGTGAGGGAGATCGAGCCAGAGGTTGAGTGCGCAGGAGCAATCTACTCCAAAACTGATACGTGTGTCGACTACGGCGAGTTCACGAGATGCGTTTTCAACCTCGCTGAGAAGAACGGAGTAAAATTTCTCGGAAACTGCGACGTCGTAGGGATTGAAGAAAACGGGGAATGTGGTGTAGTTATGCTCCACGCGAGGGAGCTTGAGAACAGCAGTAGAGCAAAAGGCGAAAACAACGCCCACGAAGCACGAGGGAAGCGTTTCATTTCAGAAATTGAATGTCGTCTTCTGATAAACGCGGCGGGAGGATGTTCGCTTGACCTTGCTCACCAAATGGGACTTGCGAAGAATCTCACCGATCTACACTTTCGAGGAGAATACTGGGTTGTCTCAGAACCTTTTGCTTCGAAGATTCGAAGAAACGTATACTCGGTCGCAAAATATCCAGAGTTTCCCTTCCTTGATCCACATTTCATAGTTAGGGCGAGCGGAAGAAGAGAAATAGGCCCAAACGCAGTGCTGGTCTCAGGGCCAGGAGCGTACTCAGGGCTTTCTTCGAGCAAGAAAGAACTCTTGGAGAAGATATTTGAAAGACCCCTTTCCCCAAAGATCAAGCTCTTCACAAGCAGAAAGTTTCTCGCTCTAGCTTGGAAAGAGTGGCGAAGCTCCTTTTCGAAATCTGCAATGTGCGGCAGAGTTAAACAGTTTATCCCGGCTCTAGAAGAGAAATTTCTAGTTGAAAGAGGGCTCTCCGGAATAAGGAGCTCCGTAATCGATGAGAGTGGATTCGTCCCTGAGGCTCTCGTCTTGGAGAGCGAGAAATCTCTTCACGTGATAAATTACAACTCGCCGGGAGCCACTGGTGCACCTTCCTTCTCTGCATATGTAGTTTCTGTTCTCAAGGAGAAGGGATTCCTCGACTCGTTCACAAAGAAGAAGAAGATTGCCCAAGAGGAAGATCATTCCGAACTATGGAATTTTGAGTTCGCAACAAAAAATCTCTGATCGACTGTGTGATCCATTTTTTTGTGGATATTGCATCTCACTTTCTATGCGCTCCCGTCCTGCTATTCTGCTAAGTGATTGTGAGAAGAAGGATCCTGAGTATCAGCACGAGACTTGTAGCAAGTATCGTTATGCTCGGGATGTCCCGGAGTATAGGAACGTTTACTCTTCAGTTTGGGGCAACTCCAACAAATATTCTGGGCGCCAATCCGATTGCGAGGCTGAAAACAAGATCTTGGTGAACGTATCCGAGGCCGCTGTGGAGCAACTTTCCTAGGAGGGCTATAGGATGAAGGTGTGAAAGATGTCAGTCCCAACTATCTTTCTGCTCTTGAAGATAAACATGAGAAAGAAGATCAACACCGAGCCGCTTCCGAAGGATACGAACTTGAATGTAAAATCACGAAGACACTCAAGGTCACAATCAAACATTTGTTTCGTAGCGATAGCTCCGAGTATTCCATAAACTGAAAGTCTTCTTCGACCATCGAAGCGGGTTCTTTCCAAACGATGGTCAAGAATGCGCCGCCATAGCCTTCTTGATTCAATCTAAAGCTTGAAAATGTCTTTTCTCTCCCCCGTCCCTCCTTTTGTGAGAGGTGGCTCAGTATATCTCGATTGTGGACACACTTGCTAGTAGTAATGTAAGGAATCAAGTAAGAAAGGCGTTGAACTGAATCAATCCAAAATATGATTTCACCCAAGAGTAGAGGAAATAGCTTGCAATTGTGGAAAGAAGGCTTGCCATAAAGAATGAACTTTACGAGTCCAATCGATATTCGATGTCTTTCATTGCAGAACGGACCATAGTCACTTCGTAATCGAGGTGAACTGGATTTCTGATCTCGCAGCGGCGGTTGGCGGCATTCCAAAGAGAATGAATAACGGGGTGCTGAGGGCCCCGAAGCCCATCCCACCGGGCCTCTCGATAATGCTTACCTAAGAACAAAAAGATAAATCTGGAA
>CADDZS010000188.1 GCA_902812485.1 archaeon | reverse complement strand
CTTATACTCAATGTTCATAATAAGAGATAATTGGCATCTTCTTCTAGCCTCTGGAATTCTTGGTTCTCCTTAGCAATGAGATCATTGCAGGGAAGTAGAAAGTCCGAATGACAAAGGTGTCGATGACTAACCCCACGATGAAGGCAATTCCAAGCTGTTCTAGGAACCCAAATGGAACAAGTGCGAGTGAACCTAGTGAGACTGCTAATATCAAGCCGAGCGCTGTCACAACTGAGGCCGAACCCGCCATTGCACGTGCAAGACCTTCAGTGAATCCGAAATTTGTTTGTTCTTCCTTGATCCTTGAGAAGATGAAAACGGTGAAATCATTTCCCAACGCCATAAGTATAACGTACAAAACTATTGGTATCAGGAAAATAAGTTGCTGCCCTAAAATATATTCGGAAACCGCATAAAGAATCACTGTAGTCCAAACTATGCTCACCAGAACGCCGCTCAGCGAGATCAAAGGATATTTTAGGGAACGAAAGGAAATCCCCAATATGACTGCTATAACAATCAATATCAGGATCTCTAGTTGACTGTAAACCTTTGAATAATAATTCTGAAGATCAATTACCGAAGAGGTAAGACCTCCAACGATGAAGGCATTATTGCTTCGAAGCTCTTTGACAACAGAGAGGGCGCTGTTCGAATAAGGATCATAATTTGTGAACACGATGAAATAGGCATTAAGGCCGTTGTTGAAAATAAATTGAGAGCTCTGGCTATTAAGCCCGATCTGAGTCCCGTTCACAGTGGGACCCAAGACTTCTCTGACCCCTCTGAGCCCAAGTATAAACTGAGCATCCTGATCCAGAGAGGCTTGGGCAGCGCTAGTTAAGCTCCCGTTTGCACTAAGCGAATCCTGACTGAAATTAACTATGACAAAGTCTGGGTAGATCAGATTACTACCAAATTTTTGGTCAATCGTGTTAAGAGACTGGACGCTTGGAAGACTTTTTGGAAGTCCTTCGTTGAAATCGTAAGTTGTGGGAATGTTGAACCAGAAAAGAGCGGCGGGTATTGCAAACAAGATTATGATCGCAACAACTGCGAATTTGTACCTTTCAGAGAATTTCGTGGTTCTATAGAAAATAGAGCTTCCGTTAGATGACATTCTTTGGTTACTTTCCACGGTCGGAGTGTGCCTTCGCCAGCCTATCGTGCGCTTTACAAAAAGTCTAGGTCCGATGAGGCTTACAACTGCTGGAAGAAGTGTTGTCTCCAAAGCCACCGTAAGCAGAATGGAGACGAATAAAACAGGCCCCCATGTCCTTAGATCGGAAACAAATGAAAGAGCTCCCAAGCTTCCGGCTACTGTCAATCCTGAGATCAAAACGGCGAGACCGGCTTTCCTAGTCGAATTGAGAATTGCCACATCGCTCTTTTTCCCTGATCTGAGTTCCTCTCTGTACCGTGAGAGTATGAAAACAAAATAATCCGTGGAAACTCCCAGGATAACTGCTGTCAATGTGTATGTCACGGTGAAATCTACTCTTCCGAACACCATCCCTGTCAAATAGATGAACACGTAGCCCAAAGAAGTTGCAAGGGAGACAAATATCAGGGCGAGAATCGGAGAAAGAAGAGAACCAAGTACTATGGAGACCGCTATTGCTAAGAAAATGAAAGTGAGTCCAAAGACATAGCCAGAACTTGAGGAAAGCTTCGCTGTGTCGTACGTGATCGCACCTTGGCCTGTGATTTGCGCGTCGTTTCCGAAATATTCTTTTGACAGATTTCGAATCTGGACTGTTGCGTTTTCTGCTGGGTAAAAGTTTCCTTGACCGCGGTAGTCTTCTGTGACGTTGAACCTTACAATAATCAAAAATGTGGTATTATCTGGACTTACGAGGTTCTGGGTAAGAAAGCTGGGAGCCTCTAGCAGGCCGAACTTTTCGACATAATAATCACCAGGATTGCTTGGATCAGAGAGAACAGCCTCAAGGATCTCCGTAGTAACAGGTCGTCCTGAATATTTCTCTATGACTTCCGCAACTGTTTGATTGATATCAGTCCTGTAGTTTGTAACGTTGTATCCGGGAGTTTCGATAACTGCAAAAACCAAAGGGTTATTGTTTGAAAATGCTTCGACTGCAGCAGTTTGCGCCGCGTTTTGTACTCTCACCGGTCCACTCTCAAACGGATTCGATAGAAAGGATTGATTTAGCAAATTGATGAAAATAGATTCGTACGCATCAGAACGATTATAGCCACTTCTCAATGCTACTGATGAAATCGAATTTTGAGAGTATTTGTTTTGAGACCAATTCCCTAGGAAAGAGTTTGGGAAGGAATATATTTCATCGGCAAGGGACGAGAAATTTGAATATGTATTTCTGATTAATGAGCTTACGTTTCCTGCTAAGAGCAGCGAGTTGAGGAAAGCAGAATAATCTGAGAAAGCTGATTCAGAGCTCGTATAGTATGCTATTTTGCTCGAACGAAGTCTGTTTTGAAACTCAAGTGTCCTGTTAGCCAGTGAAGATGAGGACTCATTGTTTGGTTTTTGCACCACAACTGTCAATGAAGAATTCTGAGGAGAAAATTTGCTAAGGATATTTTGAGCTCTAGCCGATTCACTAT
>CADDZS010000187.1 GCA_902812485.1 archaeon | reverse complement strand
CTTAATTGCCAGTAGGTAATCGAAAAGCGCAAATACTGAGCAGCGTGACTTGTCTATATTTTGAACAATCTGAATCCTGAGAGCGCACATGTCGATGGTGCGTTCGACGAGATCCTTCTCGACTGCATTGACCGCGCTCTTGATACTTTCGGACAGACCACAAAGCAAGTGGTTTACTGGAACCTCACTCAACAGGATGACATCCAAGGTCGCGGGGGAATACTGAAGAATCCCGAGGCTTTTGAAAGAGCTTTGTGGAAAATGTTTGGTCCAGGAGTTGCTTGCATAAGATGGGAGATTATTCGTGAAATCAAAAATGGTTTTGATCTGGACGACAAAGCGAAGATTGAAGATATTCCAACTGCCTTCAGACAAGCGATGAGAAAAGTTTCGAAAATTGATGATTATGACTGATTATCTAGTCAAAATAGTAGAAACGAAGTGGTTGTGTGGACTTGATAGCATGAAAGAGCGCAAACTCCTCTTACGCAATCACCCAATGAGGCAAGAATCTTCAACCCTCGAAGAGTCTGGTCAGACACAGGAAAGAAGTGCGACGACGCAAAATCTTCCCAAGGTAGGATACGCAAAATGCGACAGCTAGAGTCGAAAATATGCACAAAAATTTCTCCTTTCGTGAATGCCTTGAGTCCTTTTAGCTTGGGAAGGATTTGTACTTTTACTTTAATATTGATTTGCTTTTACTGAGAACGTTGACAGAATGATGCCCCTTCGTGTTATCTGCTATGGTGGGGCGTGCGAGATTGGAGGAAATAAGATTCTAATCGAAGACAAGGATACAAAAGTGCTGCTTGACTTTGGGGCCGGATTTTCGGAGGGCATTGAATATTTCTCTGCAGGAATCAAGCCAAGAACTGTCAACGGGGCAGGGGACTACTTCGAATTTGGGCTCTTGCCAGAGATCGAGGGTTTGTATTCAGAAGATGCTCTAGCGAATACAAGCATCAAATATGTCAGGCCAGAAGTAGACGCAGTATTTGTCAGCCATTTCCATTCGGATCATACATCCCGAATAGAGTTTGTTGATCCAGACATTCCTGTGTATTGTGGAGAAACAACGAAACTCATCCATGAAGCATATGATACCTTTGGTACATCTCCTCTGAGAGCGAAGAAGAAGCTTCTGACATTCCGCACCGGGAGCAAATTGAAAATTGGTAATTTAGAAGTCGTCCCTATTCATGTGGATCACTCAATTCCAGGTGCGTACGGTTTTCTCATATTTTCTTCAGCGGGGACAATCGTCTACACTGGCGATTTCCGCTTTCACGGCCCTCAGGGAAGTATGACGGAGCAGTTTCTGGAAGAAGCTGTGAGAACGCGACCGCTCGCTTTGATTTCCGAAGGTACAAGAGTCTCGACACAAGATACCAGACGCCAAACGTCAGAAGCAGACGTCGTGTCCATGACTTGTGATGTCCTCGAGAGTTGCAAGAAATTTGTGTTTTCGTCTTTTCGAGGAAACGACATAGACAGAATCAATTCCTTTTACAAAGCCTGCATGAGGGCTCAGCGCACTTTCGTGGTTTCGACAAAGACTGCCGTTTTGCTTGAGAAGCTCAAACGCGATTCACATCTTCATGTTCCGGAGCCAGCGAAAGACGTAGAGGTGTATGTGAGAAGGAAGAAATCAGGAAAGTTTGATGACAGAGATTACAGTGTGTGGGAGCGAAAGTATCTCGATGTTGGCCTGACATGTGAAGAAATAAGAAAGAAGCAGGAAAGACTGTTCTTACATCTTGACATTTGGAACTTGCCGGAGATAATTGACATCAAACCCGAGCCCGGTGGTGCATACATTCACTCATCCTCCGAAGCATTTAACGAAGAAGGTGAGGAAGAGGAGGAAGTCGTCCGGAACTGGGTTTCTCATTTCGGATTCAGCTATAATCAAATTCACGCCTCAGGACATGCTTCCGCGTTCGAAGTCGAAGGCCTTGTTAGGAACATATCTGCACAGACAGTTATTCCGATTCACACAGATCATCCTGAGTTGTTTGCTTCTTTCAAGAATCTCAAAGGGAAGGTGGTCGCTCCCAAGAAAGGAGAGGAAATACACGTTGCTTAGTGAGTAGTAGGAGAGGATCACGTAAAAGGATCGAAACATATATCGAATGCTGTATTGCCGTCGCACATACAATCAATCTCCTAGTTGTAACCAAACGGCACAATTGCTTACATGGGACATTCGAGAGAAAGTACAGCTGCGAGGAGAGATGTGCTTGATAACTAGGTCGAATAATAATCAAGATTCCGATGGAAGAAACGATGAAGAAAACCCTAAAGAAGAATCAGAGAATGTACAGGAGATTTCAAGAAAGATAAGGTACAGAATCTATTCTTGCGGTTTCTGTTTGCTAATTTCACGCTTGCCGAATGGACCTGATAGTTTAGAGTCAGAAGACAAGTGGTTTTATTTAGACCATCTGAAAAGGGAACACGGATTAAGGCCTTAACAGGCCTGCTGCCCTCTCAATGAGAAAGAAGCAGAGAGATTTCGCTATTCCTTGCTCCTATGCCCCTCTTCTATCTCTTCGCGATAATTCGGTTAGAGGCTCGTCATTTCATCCCTACTCATCAAGATGTCACACGGCTAA
>CADDZS010000186.1 GCA_902812485.1 archaeon | reverse complement strand
CTAGCACGGTCGTGCTAAGGAATTCTTTCGCTGAGCAGTCTCCGTTTCAAATTGTAGGTCTATATATCTGTAATCTCCATTTCTTAAGACTAGCCTTACGAAAGAAAGCCAGTTGAGGAAGATACAGAGAATGTCCAGTTACGGAAAGCAGATTGCGACCACTGCCGCCATTGGGGTCTTTATAGCCCTGAGCGTAGGATTAGGAATTTATTATGCAAACCCCGCTGCACATTACTCGCCTGCTTCATCGAGTTCCAGTACAAACACTAATACTCAAAGCGCTTCATCAAGCTCAAGCTCGCATACCACAACCTACACGTCCATAGACAGTACTTCGACAAGCTTTGCAACGGTCACTTCAGCTACAACACTCTCTTATTCAAAGTCAGGATCTGCGCTGTCTATCGACTATGTCGCGGTCAATATTTCAAGCTGCAATGTCTACCAATTTTCTGTCAATGTAACAGAAAGCAATTCGGGCTTTGGTGATGGTCCGCCTTTCCATTATGTTTGGAATTTTGGAGATAACGGTACCTGGTGGATCCACACAAATTCTAGTTCGATCGAACACACGTACACTTCGGGAGGCAATTATCAAGTTGGACTCTACGTTTCGAGCACGCCCGACAGACCGACCGGTCCCGTATCAACAGCTTCAGAAACTTTCGTAGTAGCTGTTCAATCTTCAGGATGTTAGCTTTTTTATTCGAATTTTTCATTTGTGTCCCGGGAGCTAGGGTTAACAAAAAGATTCGTAAAAGATGCAGGTGGATCAAAAAGAAATTTGAGATGCTTGTAAAAAAAAGTTTCACAAGGAGTGCTTGTGAATTTTTCAAAATCTGAAATATATGCCTTTGAAGGAATCAGTTCGTATAAACTCATGTCTCCGTTGTCAATTCAAAAGATTACTCATGAAACTTGTGTAATGACTAGCTAGGCACGAACTACCTCGATGCATTGCCTCAACGTCAAGGTGAAAAATCCAGCCCAGTTAGGAATTCTTGAAAACTTGTCATCTTGAATCCGAATTTTACTTCCCGCCAGCTAGGATCTAATCTGTAACTCTGTAAAACCGCAGCGAAGAATCGAATGTCTTCTGCTGGCGGAGGTGCGGCGAAAATGAAGGGTCTCGCAAATATCTTGGAAAACGATTCAGCTATGTAAGAAAATGTAGTGATTTGACCAACAATCTCCCAGATTCGACCGATCGATTGATCGAGATGGTTGAATGACCAAGCTGCAATACTACCGATGTCGTCTGTAGCAATATGAGGCATGAGTGTATTCGGTTTCAGCGGCCACGAATCGATCTTTCCCAGTTTTCATGTAAGGAAAAGGAGCTTTGAAACGCGCGTCTCAGATCCATCCCTCCATGAAGAAAGGGGGACGAAGAATAGTGTATGGTAGTCCCAGTTCCTTTGCCCTAGTTTCGATCACAAGTTTGTACTTGTGAACGCCGAATCCCTTTTCGAGGGCTAGAATAGACACCGAGCCAAGCACAACGTGGGGAATATTTGCAGAACGAGCGGCCCTAAGCGCATTCTCTCCTTGGCGAATGTCATCAAGAGCCCAAGAAGGCGAATCCCATTTTTTGCTCGTTGAGCTAGCTGAGAAAGGATCAGTAGCAATATAGAAGCCGTCTGCATACTTCAATTTTGATTCGAGAAGCGACGGCTGAACAAGAAACGGTTCAATCCCCATTTTCTCAAGTTTAGCTACCTTGGTGCCTGAGTGTGTGATTCCAATTACGCGATGTCCCTCCTTCCTCAAATGTCTCGCTGTAGCTCCTCCCTACCAAGCCGTCGAACCCGAGACAACGAAGGTCTTTGATCTCATCTAAGAACGCAAATGTGAGAATTCAGGAGCTTATACACTTTTTCTGGGAGGAAGTCATATCTCTTTGAATTAACAAAAAGGGTCCAAGTCTGCCTTGAACTCGAAGTGCCCATTTAGGAGAGAATTACTCAGAATCCAAACATTGTACCTATTCTGAATCTGTTTACATTGTTCCTTATGTAGGTACACAAATTGGATTATCTCGAAGTAGCAACAATTTACTAACTGATTAGCTGGAGCTTGAGCACGAAATCAATTTTTCCATAAAACCAAGTCATTTTATTATTCAGCATTCTAAGTAAATATGAAGCACTCCAGATCATAGAAACCGAACCAACGAGAGGACACAGATGACTCAAGGCAATGAAGCACGAGCCTGTAATTTTGGAAAAGGAAGATTAGAGGGTTCTGGAATAAGACTCCCGCCAAACGAGAGGACCGATTTTGTGCTTTGGTCGACGGGTCAAGTATCTCTTTAGGAAGTTAGGTATGTCTTGGTCCGGTCGCTTTCCTTGCAACACTTTCTCAAAAATGTGAATCAATTCATGAATCGCTGGAAAATCGAAGCGTTAGCGAGTTATTACTCGTCTCTAAAATCTCTGGTGTTGTGTTGAACATTGATCTAAGCGCACTTTCAGCAAGATTCTTTAGGTATTTAGTCCACTTTTCTCCGAAGTCATGATACAAAGTAATCGTGTATTCTATTCTTCTTCTCCCTGTTGCTGCTTCCACTTCATTTCCTTCGCTCTCCCTCTTTTTCTTTATATCGCACTGGGCAATCT
>CADDZS010000185.1 GCA_902812485.1 archaeon | reverse complement strand
TCTAAGCCAGCTCATGAAGTGCTCAACGTCCTTGCGCTGAGCTTCCTTGAAGCCTATTGGAAAGTTCTCTCCTATTACTTTCAGGTGGAAGATGTACTTCGATAGGCGCTTGTTGCTTACCCCTATCGCGCTCAAGTGATCTGCGAATGCTCTGATTAGCTCCTTGTCCTCCTCATCGAAGCTGGCTCGCTCCAGCACCGAGTAGGCGTTTTTGAGCTTTTGCTCAAAATTGTAAATGTCTATAGCTTCACTGTTTTCTCGCTCCTTCTTCTTCTTGCCTGTATTCCTCAATCTACTACCGTTAGATAAAAGGCGGGGATTCATTACGGTAGAGACAAGAGCCTCGGGCGGGATTCGGACCCGCGACCTCGAATGTAACTTTCTTTCCTTCACATGGCTCGTCCTTACCAAGGTCGCGCTTTGACCAAGTGACTTCACACTACTTTTGCGCGATGAGCCCTCTAGCCAGGCTGAGCTACCGAGGCAAACAAAGAGTCAGCTGAATCGAAGGCAAGATCTAAGCTAATTAAGATTTTTAGTTGACCATTTTGAAGCTCCTCGATCCAAATCACGAACGTATTTTAAAAAGGAAGGAGCGAACTCTTGATCGCTTAGATTGGTTCGCATCTTCGACGCTCACATTCACTGCTCCGAACGCCCTGACGATCAGCTGATAGCCTACGCAAGGCAGAACGGTCTCGAGTACACTCTAGACGAACTTCTTCAAATGATGGATGAGTACAGCGTTGCCTCAGGTCTTTTGCTCAGCCCTCCTTTGAAACATGGCTCCTTTCTCCCAAACAAGGAAATTCTAAAACTCTGCTCGAGGAGCCGTGGAAGGCTTCACCCCATTTTCACGGCGAGGCCTTCCAAAAACTATGTCGCGGAATGCATCGAAGAAGCAAAACAAAACAGGGACTCCTTGAAAGGGTTCAAGATATTGCTAGGCTATTACAAAGTGTACGCAGACGATCCAGTGCTAGATCCACTCTACGATTACGCCGAATCGGAGGATCTCCCAGTGATGTTTCACACTGGAGACACCGCCACGAAGAGCGGGAGCCTCGTCCATTCTCATCCTCTGACCTTGGATCCACTTGCAAACAGGAGACCCGCGCTCAAAATCGTCGCCTGCCACTTCGGAAACCCTTGGATCGAAGAAGTTGCTGAGCTCATATACAAACACACAAATGTCTTCGCGGATATTTCCGGACTTTGCGCGGGAGGCAGCGGCACAAAAAGCGGCAACAAGTATTCCTATCAGTACTTGGAAATGCTCGGGAGGAAGCTTTCTGATGCAATCTATTACATAGGAAGCGCGGAAAGAATACTCTTTGGAACTGACTATCCTGTCGAAACCTACTCCACTGCACTCGATCTCGTGGGAAGACTCAAAGTTGATGAAGACGATAAGCAGAAAATCCTCTTTTTGAATGCACAAGAGGTTTTTGGAATTCCTTGACATTGCGCGAGGAGCTCACAATAGAAGATGTTCCATACGAAAAGCGAAAGGACCTTGTCTCAATACTCGAGGAGAGCTTCGAGGGTATGTACTTGTGGCATTCGAGGAAGACACTCGAGAAGATAGAGGTGGTTAAAGCTGCTACTCATCGAGGCAAAAAAGTTGGGCTGGCGATGCTCAAGAGGCTAGATTCTCACCTTGGATATGTGTACTATGTTGCGGTATCGAGAGACTATAGGGGGCTTGGAATCGGGGGCTTGCTGCTCGACAACTCCCTCGAGTACTTCATCGAGTCCGGAGTGGTAGAAGTCTTTGCGGCTGTAGAAGAAGACAACGTCGAATCGATTGAACTCTTCAAATCTAGAGGATTCGATCAGATTAGTTTCAGCGAATTGGCTAAGAAGATGGGGAGGCTGAAAGCTGCGACTCTTTGGTCGAAGATGCTTGTCGTCCCCGGGGAGCTGCTTTTGCACAAGCAGATTTCTCCCAAGTTGATCTAACCTTCTCTCTCTATCACGAAATGCCCTAACTGAGTAGAAGCGTGGCTACGAACTTTTCACACTCAGTGGTGCGAGAAGGCGGCACAAAGAAAAGCTGGAGAGAAGAGTGCGTATAAGAAGCCAAAGTCCTCTCTCTCCCCCATTCTCTTTTCCCCTCGATCCACATGACTTCTACAAAGAGAAAGTATCAGGTCGAGGCGAAAAGGCTTTGGGCCGATTTCTTGTGACAAGAGAACGATGCTACGACGTTTCTGAAGACTGATCCTATGTCCGGATACTCTTCGTTATCTCTTAGGAGACAATATATGATGTAATATCTCGATTGATCAGGGCAGTAAAAATGCACCGACCACATATCTCTTTCAGCAGTCGATCTTGACATGAATCCGCCCCGGACTGAAGCTGTGATCCGAGTGTAGAGAGCTCTGTGTCCCGAGATGATCTCCTCTCGTGAGTCGCTCACGTCGACTTTTGCAACATCCGGCCCCTTCCTCACTTGGTTTATGCTTGTATCTCGATGCTCATCAAGGCTTTTGAAGCGTTTCAACGCATCGTCGAGCACTCCCCAAGACACGAAGAATCTGTTCCCTTTAGGGCTGTGAAAGGCCACATCTCCCTTTTTCTGATTCCCCTTCGGATTCATCTCAACCCGCCAGTTCTCAGGGACACTCAGCTGAAAACCGTACACTGCGAAAAGTACATTCGAGACTTGCTCTGGCAGAGCGTTTGCCGTGCTATCGCTT
>CADDZS010000184.1 GCA_902812485.1 archaeon | reverse complement strand
TGGGCAAGCAGCTGGCGTTTGGGAGGTCAATTCTGACGGTAGTGGGTTACAAGAAGTTATGAATAACAGTGGAGATGCGGTTTGGAGCTCCTCTTTGTCCTTTGCTGGAATTAACAACGTATCGACTATGTCTTCGCTTTCTTCCACTTCGTCTTACGCAGGTTACAAATCCTCGTACTCATCGAAGCTCTCGAGCCCGCCTTCATCATCCTAGAGCTCGTTGAGCTTCGGCTCGCAGGAAATTGAACTCGTTCTGCCATTGGTTGCTGTTATTTCAGTTGCGACGGTTGCTGTCATGTTCTTAAGAAGGAAAAGTGGAAGACAAAATGCCTTCCAACGATATTCTCCGAAAGCTGGACTTTCAGGAACGGATCAAACTTCGATGACTCCAGTTAAAGCTGGATCTTGCAGAAATTGTGGTTCTGCCCTTCGCTTGGGCGCACGATTCTGTGAAAACTGTGGTTCTGAAGTGTCTTGAGAAAAAATTTAGAGTGGAGTCTCTTAGATTGCGATTGGGTCGCAGCTCTTCGAAGAAATTAAACTTGTTTACTGGGATCACAATTGCATTGCTGTTGGTTTTCAGTCAGTTTGCTTTCCACATAGGCTTAGGTAAGATGGGTAGCTCTTCGGCACAGCAAGTCTCAAGCATCCAGATTCCAGAGAATTATTACTACACTGTCCCAATCACAGTAAGTGCAACTTCGCTAGTAGGATATGTCAGTTCGAGCAATGTTTCCATATCGACTTCCTTCATGACTTCCTCGCAATTTTCTTCATTTGCAACGACTGGAGATTACGGATTCTCGGGATCGACCTTTGACCAAAACGGAACCAAAGCAGAGAATGTGGTGCTTGTCAATCCTGGAACGTATTATCTAGTCTTCGTCGCAAACTGTTGCGACGCAAACGTAACCTATGAGTACGACACTTTTTCAAATTTTGAGATTCAAAACGCAACCATGTACGTCGGTGAGTCCCTGGATCTTGCTCCCGACTCTTACGAAAGCGTAGCTTTGCACCTTACTGAGACGCTAGGCTCGAGCTTCGATCTGTCAGTGATAGGTGCTTCCAATCAGACTGTTCGGTATTCCATATACGACGCACTGACCCAGGAGACAGTTTTCAGCTCTCCAGAAGTGACAGTGTCGAATGTGACTTCGCCTTCGATGTCCTACAACTTCACTTCCCTTCCAGAGGGTTTGTACTATCTTTATGTGAATAATACTTTGCCATCCACGGCCTTTGTCTATTTCGAATATCATGTCCATCCCAAGTTTGTCAACCCATTCGTCTCGATAACACTTCATGGTGGGCCTAACTCTCCTCAACCGATGGGAATCGCAGCCTACGGAATAACAAACGACTCTGGTTCGATAATTCCCTACCAAGTAGAGACAAGCGAGGTTGTCGGCATGGCAAACATTACTTCGTTGCTCGCGTACAACGCCACGGCTGTAAATGTCGGCGTGCAACCGTATGAAGCGACCCTTCAACTCAATTCTATGCTAGTTGTCAAGGACGCAAATGGATCCGAATATGTTTACTGGCCGCAGAATGTGATGGATTTCATAACAAACAGCTCGATTCTTGCTCTAACTGACAATGTGTTGAATGTCACAGGTGATGGCGTTTCCTCACCAACAAGAGTATTACTTCGCAGAATGGAGGATACGTCTTGGGGTGTTATCCCCCAAAATGCGAAGCCTCTCAGTACTATTATGGGATCTATGGCAATGGCCCAGTCATGTCTTACGAGCTACCTCTCCACATTCTACTATCGATCTCTGAAAGTGTTGAAAGAGGAACTGGAGTGCTCATCCAAATGGGAGTAAGCTTCCTTCAGAACGGGACAATTTCAAGCACAAACGGAACGATCTTCGACCGCATTACAATATTGGACCCAAACATCGAATCGGCTTTTTTCTACGTTTCTGGGAATGAGAGCACCCCAGTCGGTGCAGCTAGCCTTTATGGCGAGTACTATGACACTGAATTTGTTTTTGGCGGCGGAGGTAACGGTGCCTCCACGGATTTTGAAGATCTGAATTCTACTTTGGGGTTGTACTATTCTGCTTTGGGCAGAAAGCTCGTTTCATTTCCTTCATATTATAGCTTCGGAGCTGACACGGCAGAAGCTGCAGATAACCTTCACGTATTGTATCTGGGGAACGGAGTTGCGAAAGTTTATCCAGGCACTCCAAACTACGAATATCTAAATCAAGTGAAGACTATCACTACTTCAAATTCGTCACGAAACTCAACCGCAACCAGTGCCACGAGCTTCACCTCTTCTACTCTCTCAGCAACAGCTTCGTCAGGTAGCTCTCTTTACTGGCTCGTGATTCTCGCCTCTGGAACTGCTATTGCTCTTGCTGTCGCTTCAGCTCTCGTCATGATGCTCCGAAGGCCGAAGCAAGAATCAGCGACTGCAGGTTACCCCGGCCCGCTCCCCTCTGGTTCTCAGCCTCAAAATACAACCACCAGCTCAGTGCCAACGCCCCCAAAAAGTTTCTGCTGGAACTGCGGAACGAAACTTGAACCTGAGACAAGGTTCTGTCCCAATTGCGGCTCGGCGATTTGAATCACTTTAGTTGATCGAGTTGCGCAATTTGATCAATCCATTAAGAGAGCTTTAGTACTGAAAAATCGTTAGTCTTTACGCAAATACACTCCTCTCTTTTTTCCTCTGCTTAAATCTCCAAAATTCCAAGGGAAGCTAG
>CADDZS010000183.1 GCA_902812485.1 archaeon | reverse complement strand
AAAAGATGAGCAATCCCTAAATATCGGTTTTACGATATCTTAATTCCGATATCGGATTTGTTCAGTTTCGCTTTCAGAGGAGGGAGGAGGCGAGGGCTTCGAACTTGGATCCTTGTCATGCTTGAGCGCTCGCCAAAAACGGGTGCGGAGATAATGGACAGCATAGAGGGTGTGACTCAGGGATGGTGGAGGCCGTCACCAGGTTCGGTGTATCCACTGCTCGACGAACTCTCTGCGGAAGGGCTCATAAAGAAAAGAGAAGATGGCCGATACGAAATAACTAGCAAAGGTAGGGAAGAGGTCGACTTTCCATTCAGCCTCTTCGGCGGGAGGAGGCCTGCAAGCGTCGAAGAGATGCTCAACGAGATGAGGGGATATGTTTCGTACTTCGAGGATCTGAGCAGAACAGACAAGTCAAAAATCGAAACATTCAGGGAGGCAATCCGTGAGCTTGCGGAGAGGCTCTCTTCTCTAAGTAAGTAGAGCCCCTTCCCTCTTGGCGTTTTCCTTTCTTCATGTTTGACTTTACAGATTGTTCTTTCTCTCACTTTCACCACGAATAGTTTCAAGGAAAAATTGGTTACAAAAAAAAAGAAAGAACTAACCCTTTCCCTCTTTTTTAAAATCCTACTACGATAGTTCGTTTCTAACAAAGAAGTGCGTGTACTTGATGTACAAGCTCAATGCTGAGCTTTTGCCACATTCTGTCATAGGGGATGACAATGAGAGAGAAGAAAGAGAGAGCTTTGATAAGTGCCACAATGTTGTTCGGAAAGGAAGGGTTCTTTTGGTAACTTGAGGAACATGAGCTTAGTTTTCATTAAAGACTGGAAAAACTCTTTTTCATTTTTGAATGCTCTTTCTTGTTGTTGTTACAAAGCACGCACTTCTCTATACATACTTCAATTCAGATCTTCTTCTTTTTCTTGCATTGTGGAATTCGATCGTCCGCTCTCTTTTTCCACTTTCTATTTGTTGTTAGTTTGTTAGTCAGTTTGTCTGTGTTTCTTTTCTCTCCTTAGAAATGATCACTTGAGTTACTTGCGCTTTGAATTAAATTACGTCCATTACACATATACACACCGAGAAAATCGCATACTTTTTTTGACGGCGAGTGCTCTCGTAAGCAAAAAAATTGTAGAGCTTTGTGTGCCGATGAGCCAAGCCTAAGATCCTTCTTTCTTTTTTTTCCTTGATTTACAAATCCGCTCTTCTTCTCCTCTCTCTTCAGTTACTCTTTCTCTAGATTTGCTATCTGTTTTTCCAATTTTTGCTTCGATCCGCTCTTTAAATAGCCATTATATACTCGGCTAATTGAGTGCTCTATAATATGTCCTCAAAAAGCAATTGTTTGTTATTGAGTGTTTGTTTGAGATAAGAGCCATGGTTTTATGAAGCTAGCTCGGAGCCTTGAGAGACAAATATCAGGAAGAGGCAGGAGACGATGTATCTCTCAGCTTTGCTGATTTCAAGCATGCTTTGATACATTTCTAAAACTCTAACCTATTTTCAAAAGAGAAAGAGAACAAGAGACGCGAGTCAACTAATAATTTCACGGCTAGCAAGTTTCTCGAGAATCTTTGCAAGTGCCTGTGTCCCCTTCTCTCCGTAACCGTCCGCAAGCACAGCATTCATCAGCTGATGGACTGTCGCTGTCCCTGGAAGAGCCAAGCGCTCCTTCTCAGCTACACGCATCACATATTTTAGATCCTTGTGTATGTGCGCCGCTTTGAATCCTGGCTCGAAATCCCTTTTGATTATTCTAGGCCCAAGGTTGACAAGATTCCAAGAACTCGCCGCCCCACTTGTAAGCACCCTCAAGAGAAGATTCAAGTCTAGCCCGCAAGCAGAACCGAAGAGTAGGGCCTCACAGGTAGCAAGAGTGTGAATCGAGACTGCGACCTGATTAGCTAATTTGGTTGCCTGGCCCGATCCTGTTTTTCCCATGTAGACGATTTCCTTTCCCATCTTCTTCAAAATCGGAAGACATTTTGTGAAGACTACCTTATTGCCCCCCACCATTATTGTAAGGCTGCCTTCGCGAGCTCCTCTGTCACCGCCAGTAACTGGAGCGTCCAAGAAATCAATGCTCTTCATGGCGAGCCTCTCAGCGGTTGAAGCCGCGATCTCGGGCGAGTTTGTACTCATGTCGATCACAACGAGTCCACTGTGTGCGCCTTCAACTACGCCATCGGGTCCGAACAACACCTCCTCCACGTCTGGGGCATCAGTTACCATGTCTATTACAACATCCGATCCTAGCGCAACTTCTCTTGGAGATTTCGCTATCCTTGCGCCGATGCTCTGGAACTCTGAGTATGCATCTTTGCTCCGATTGAATACTGTGAGTGAAAAACCGCCCCTAGCTAGGTTCATTGCCATTGGCCTCCCCATGATTCCAAGGCCGATGAAACCCACATTTCGTATTTCGGTTTTAGAGATTGAGTCATTCTGTTTGGTAGAAGTAGCTTCCGACTGGACTGACATAAAGGGAAATACGATCATTGCTCGGTAAAAAAAGAGATCTTCTTCTTCCTACCAGTGAAATCTGATACTCGAATAACCCAAATACGCGGAGAAGGAGGAAGAAAAGGGACCAAATCAAGATTTCATTGTTAGGAAGCTGAGCGCAGAGAAATCGAAGCTTAGAAAACAAAAGAGAAGCTTTTCTTCTTGCTGTTGTTCTTCTTCTCCTTCTTTCTCTGTTCCTACTGGGAGCTCTAG
>CADDZS010000182.1 GCA_902812485.1 archaeon | reverse complement strand
ATTGAATAGAGAAAACCCCATTTTTCCGTTGCCTTTCTGCCATCTGTGGGCTCGCAGGTTTTCTTCCTAAATTCCCAAAGAGGCAACAAGAGCTACCACAAGCGCGATGGATCCCATGAGAAAGTCCAAGATTCGGAATCGTCTTTTGGATCTTGCTAGCCTTGCAAGATACGCCATTATCCCAAGACTTGCAAATGCGGCAGCTATCATCTCACTTCTACTTGCTCGCGATTTCCCCGAAGGCCGCTCTCACGATGAGAGATAGACTCTGGCCTTAAATATGCTTGCTCATCTTTTAGAAATATCGTCCACACAAGGAGCTTGGATTTTGTGCTTGTGTATTTCTCCTCGATTGTTTCGAGGCTGACTGTTTAGCTTTCGGGTTACGCGGAGGGAAAAATCACACCGTGACTTTGGAAGTCGGTTCGATCTTAGAGCAAGACGATTCACCGACACCGGCACCGGCACCAAAAGAGCAGAACGCTGGAGCTACTTTCAGGTCAAAGACTTTCACTTGGCTACTTGCTCTCGTATTTGTGGGCCTGATGGTGGGATACGTGATTCTGCTCCTGACATTGTCTTTTCCTTACGCAGTAATACTTTGCTCGATCGGTGCTCTCTTTGTTTGGCCTGTTGCAGAAAACACCGGCGGGAGAGGATTCGCGACTGATGCGGTGATTGTTTACCTTGTCTCGGCCGTGATTGGAGTCGCGGTTGGTTGGGCAACCACCATCGGAACAGGGCTACCTGTTTCAGTCGTCCTACTGCCTAGGGGAATCGGATTTTAAAAGCTTGGAAGAGTTTCGACTCTCTTTTACTTCCTTGCTAGGTCTGTGGCCATGCGATCCTTTGAGACTTTTCTTTCTACCTGTTTCTCAAGGATCTCGATCGTCTAGGAGCACTAGCGCGCCTTATCTTTCGTGTCCTTGCTAGATAAACAGCCATTAATCCCACGACTGCAACCGAGGCCACCCCTCCCAAAATGATTCCTTTTATCAAAAGGCTTCTGTCCGGCTGAGGAGCTCCGAAGACCGTTACTTTCAGAATCGTAGAGTAGATGAGTGATTGAGGCGATGTCCTCGCGCTTATCGTTAGATAATAAGTTCCGGCCTTGAGGCCAGAAGTCTCGATTGTGAGTACACTCGTATTCTTTCCATTCTCAGAAAGAGAAAGGGTAGACGGCTCAAAGGAAACCATGCAGTTCGTAAGTGTTCCATTCGAGCTTATGCCCGAGGCTTCAAGAGTCGCGTTAGATATGAGCTGCTCTCCTTTCGAGAAATTTTGGAGGATTAAGGAAACACTAGTCTTCAAAGTCGAGCCTGTCGAATTCATCCCAAGAAGAGAAGGGCTTATCGAGACCGAAAGCCCATCATTCGCCCCTGGCGGAGAGGGCTTTAGCTCTCCTATCGCATTTCCATAAAACTCGCTGAACCAAACAGCTCCGTCAGAAGCGACTGTCAGGTAGAGCGTGCCAGCGATCCCAGTCGAACAGCAAGGAATAGGATACTCGATCATCTCTTCAGTCTCAGGATCAAACTCTGCTACTCTGTTGCCATAATGCTCTGCAATCCAGACAATTCCATTCTTGTCAATTGCGATTCCATTAGGGAGAGAATCCGGATACTGTGAACTTCCAGTCTGTGTCGTCCAATATTTTACTAGTGTTTTACTAGAAATCTCATACTTGTCAAACGAGCTAGCCGTGTGTTCCGTGATCCAAAGAGTGCTTCCATCAGGGCTGAGAGCTATTTCGCTGGGTGTGGATAGACTCGTTGTTACGGTCTCCGAAGGAGAATCAGGATTGGTTATCGTCTCGGCGTACGTTTGGTTGATCGGCGCGAATTCATTTATTCCGTTTGAAGTGCCGTTTTTCAGGTCTGAGACCTTGACGTATCCTATCATCCCAGAGTCAGCAGCTGTGAACCAAAAGTTTCCGCTATGATCAAGCACAATGTCGAGTGGAGCAGAGAAGAAGACAGGTAGATCAAATGAAAGAAAGGCCTCTCTTTGAGGGATGAATTCATCTATTTGGTTAGAGAATTCGCAAGTTATCCAGATGTTTCCGCTCGGGTCGGGAGTGACTCCTATTGGACCACAGGCCAGGTTTTCGGAATTTTTCGGAATTTTGTATTCTACAATTGCGCTCGTTCCAGCTTTGAGCTCGCCAAGCTGACTTGGGTTCAGTTCGGAAAACCAGACGTTCCCAGAATTATCGACAGCGATCATTTCCGGCAGGGAGTTTTTCGTTGGGATGTTGTACTCAGTAAAGTTCTCCCTTGAGGAATCGAACATTCCTATCTGATTTGATGATTCCTCAACAAACCAGATCCTTCCAAAACGATCTGAAGTTATTCCCCACGGTCCGGCTGAGCCGTTTGGAAGATCAAAGGTCTCCAAAGAGTCGGGAGCCAGCACTATAGGACTGGTTGAAGAATTGTAGGATGACGCAACCATGACAAGAGGAAAGCTAGGAAAACTGGGGGATGATCTGAGAGCTTGTGGAATGACTGTGCTAGAAGAGAGCAGTAGAATTCCAATTAAGACTGAAAAAAGAACAGCCGAGTTATTTCTTTGCCTCACAGCATTTTAGCGCTTGGATCAAATTCACGCGTAATGGGAGATTAAATATTTTGATTATTCGTGCTAACAAAAAAGCAAGGCGGCTAGTTAGATGAAGCACGACAAAGAATAGAGAGGAATCTCCTTTTGCCTTAAACGGTCGGGAAATGAATGAAACAATGGAATCAGGCTAAG
>CADDZS010000181.1 GCA_902812485.1 archaeon | reverse complement strand
AATCGAACAGGGGAGGAGAACTGCAAACAAAGCCTCAAAAAGAAGGAAGGAAAGAAAGAAACAAAGGAAAGATCGCAGGAGACTTGAGCGAGTCAGCATGTGCTCCATAATAGCCGCGAACAGGCAGAAGGAGATGGAATTGATCTTTCTTGAAAATCGCGATCGTCCCAAAGAGCTCTTCATAGGAAACGATATCAGGAAGATTGGAGACGTTGTTGGGGTATATGATTTTAGGGCGCAGGGGATAGCTTGTGGATACTCCTTAAAGGCTGGTGTTGCTGGTGGAGTTGCGAACATCCTTGGATACTATGGCAAGAAATCTCGTGGAGTACTTCTTCTAAATGCATTGCAAAGTGGATGCTCGGCAAAAGATGTTAGGGAGATCATTGAACAAGAGGTCTCATCTGGGGAGTTTAGCTCGGCTACATACGTTATTTGCGACAAGGACTCTATATTCCGCATCGAAAGCTTTGGCAAAGAAGTCACAAGTCTCGCTCAGGGCTCTGCAAAGAAATTCGTAGTTACGACAAATCATTTTCACAGATTGAAAAACGGGAAGAAATCAAAAGACTCGATCCTAAGAGAGAAGTACCTCAAATTGCTTGGAAATGGGAGAATCACCAAGGAGAAGGTTTTGAAACTCGCGACTAGGCACCGCAATCCAGCAATTTGCAGACACGGAAAGACACTTGCAAGCTTCGCAGTTTTCAAGAGAAAGGAAGAGCAAGGGGCGCAAATTCTCTACTCAATCGGAGAGCCGTGTAAGGGATATTCGGAGTTCAAAATGTCATAAATGATTTTTACGCTTTTGACAACAAAGTGAGCTTTTTTGTGTGAAGAATTTTCCCCTGATCACCATGTGTCTGAACTCTTTAAAACAGAACGGATTGATCCATTGTTCACTATGGAGAAAGGTGAATTTGCTGAGTTTTGGAATTTGAGCGAGTTGTGTTAAAGCGAAGGATGGTAAGGAACTTTCGTGATGATGAGGAAGTTCCCGATGGCATAGTGAGAAAGATATTGGAGCTAGCCCAGCATTCACCCAGCGCCGGATACAGTCAGGGTCTTGCTTACGTGGTCGTCAAGGATCCTGAGACGAAGAAGAAAATCGGAGGGGAAGAGAGAGTTCTTGAGAACGGATTTCACAATTTCGTCTCATACGCTCCAGTGTTTATCGTCGTCTGCGTGAGCGAGGAGATTTATCACAAGCGTTACAGGGAACCGGACAAGCTAGATGAAAAAGGGAATGAGATAGAGTGGCCAACTCCCTACTGGTTCTTTGATGCAGGCGCCGCTTCAATGATAATCTTGCTTGCCGCCGTAGATTTGGGCTACTCAGCAGCGTTTTCGGGAATCCCAAGAGCAGATTTCCCAAAACTCAGGGAGCTCCTCGGAATCCCTGAGGAGTTCCACCCCGTGGGGATAATCTCAATCGGAAGAGCAGCACCAGACAAAAAGTCGCCGTCGCTCAAGAGAGGAAAGAGAAGATGGGAGGATGTTGTTCACTACGAGCACTGGTAGTGACTCAAGGAGAAGAAGAAGGGGGGAGAGAGAAAGAGGGAAGATGAAAAACTCAATCAACTTCTCTCTCTAGGCGACTTTACCTCTCGCTCCTTCTTCTTTTTGCTCAGTTGTCCTCGTTGTCATAGCAGATGACAAAACAATGTTTCTTACTTCGCGCCATGTGTAAAACATCACAGGGAGAATGACCGCGACCATGAAAAGCACGACTATCAAGTTACCAAAGTCGAACGGGAGAAAATTCTCGGCACCGAAGTAGAAAAGAATCCCAGCGATTACGAATATGATCCCTCCGAAGAGGAGGCTCCTTGCTCCCACTCTCGTGCCGAACAGCTGAATTCTTTCTGCCCCCCACCTCTTTGCTACTTGGAGCACCCCACCAAAGAGCGTACCGATCAATAGCAGGACGAGCATGGTTCCAAGACCAAAAGCAGCTCCGGGAGCAAAACCAAGGAATGCCGCTGGCATTGCTGGGACGGCGACTAGGTAGATGAATGCTGTGAAGAGACCAGTATCTACACCGAAACCCGCGATGAAACCATGAATCAAGCACCAGTGAGTTGGAACTCTCTGCCGTCCAATGGAATTAGTTCCTAGAGTTTCGTTTGACACGTGCTTCTCCTTGTCCCTCACAGAAATCCACATCAAAGGGTGCCAGTGTGGAAGCCTGTTGTACAGAATAAGATAGCCGGCCACAGCCATCGCGATCCCAACCAAGATGTAAACCGGGGCATTGAGACTTGCGTTGAATGCGAGATAGCTTCCCACAGCAAAGTAGACGAGCTGAGCCATGAGTGCACGTTGAAGGGTGAAAGCTGACGCGAAGTACATTCCTGCGAGCATTCCACCTCTTCCAGTCGCTGATCCGACTGAATAGCTGAAAGTGATCGGCCAAGTATGCTCGTCTGGAATCACGCCATGAAGCATCCCAAGAACTAGAGAGCCTAGGAGAAGGTAGCCCCAAGTTGGAATAGCAAGTCCGAGTATCAAATCCGTTCTTCATTCTCTCCTAAACAGAGTGGTTTTCTTGCTTGCAAATTAAAGGAAGAATTGTTCGACCTTGATTTTGGCTTTGGATGGGCACGCAAAAATATGAAGCGAGCAAAAGAAAAAGAGAATCAGAAAAAGAAGAAACCCAATCGTCTCGCTCTCCTTTCTTTCGACGCAGTCTAGTTACTCACCCAGTAGTAATCCCCGAAAACAGGGGGCGACAGCTTGCTTATTAGGATTATCTGGATTGTTAATAATACTACT
>CADDZS010000180.1 GCA_902812485.1 archaeon | reverse complement strand
GGACAGCCCGCGAAGAGGGCTAGAGAGACTGCTGAGTATAGAAATATGGACAAATCAGCCAATCTCAGCTAATTGTGCACAAGGTCTAATATCTCGGTGATAAAGTGATATTTTGTGAGCACTATGACGCACGTAGTTTTGCGATGCGTTCGATAAGCAAAAAATCCCTAATGGCTGAGGGAACAAGATTAAACAAGTGGGATTCCCACGCATAAAAACGACCAACAAATGTGGAAAAGATTAGTTAGAATTTCTCTTCCCCTGCTAGGCTTTGCTTTTCTGCTAGCCCCGAGCAGAAGCGCATTCGCTCTTTCACAAAATGAGCTTGTCAGTGGCGGGTCGGTATGGCTTGAAACCACCATAGCAGTTGCGCTTGCTTTCGTTAGTGCAATGGCTTTCTCTCTCCAAATAGCTAGAGGATACTTCATTAGGATACTGACAAAATTCACGCTGAGATTAGGGGCAGATATCTGGTGGCTCGCGTACATACTTATTCGTGATGGCTTGATATTCGTATCGTTCATCATGGGTCTGCTCGTTTTCTTCCCAGGAACGTTTCTGGACTACCCTATGGCGGTCCCTTTCATGCCGCTTTCAGTTGTGTTGTTTGGTATCGCTTTGATAGTAAAGCTCTACTTTGACGCAGATGATAACAGAAAAGCGTTCAGAGCAGTAACAGTTCTTGTATTCACAGCTACTTTGCTGTGGATCTTTGGAACAGTCTTCATAACAGAGACACCGCTCGCCCTGTCAACGCTTCCACCTGGGGTTTCTTCAACTGGCGGACTTTGGTTCTATATGTACAATATGTTCAGTTCAACGAATAATCTGGCACTTACGATGGCTACGTTTCAAATATGCTTTGCTGTGTTGGGGATATTGGCGTTTTTCGGGTTTGCGCATCCCATCCTTCACTCAAGACTACCGAGACTAAAAAAAGGCACGATGACAATGCCTACCAGTGCACCGCCAACTTCGCCGCAGTCGATGCCTCTGTCGTCTAGAGGTTCAAGCAATGACGCTGACATCAAAAATTCTATCAGCAAAGCAAGTCAGGGGAGCATCGTAACCAAACATATAGAACGAGATCCAAAGGATAGATCGATGGATTACATCGCATAATTAAAAGCAGGGGTTTCTGCGAGTCAAGATGGTCCTATACAAATTCATCGTCGATGAGTCAAAGTGCATGAACTGTGGTGCATGCATGGATTTATGTCCTCCAACATGTCTGGAATTCACCCGTGCTCTGGATACCTCTTTCCACGACAATATTTTCGATAGCCAAGCGCAAGAAGAGCCGAAGATCTGGATGATGGAGAAACCCTATCTTCCGATACAAGAGAGGTGCACTGGTTGTCAAGTGTGCGTTCGAGAATGTCCCACAAATGCCATAACAGTTGAACCCGATTCAAGCAAGCCCTCTTCTCTTAAACCAAAGCCTGTCATTCTGAAAAGTGATTCAGCAAAAAGGGGAGAAGATTGCTATTGGCATCCTCTTTCCGAATTTACAAGAGATTACCTCAAGCGTCCAGTTAGGAGTCCTTGGTCAGCCATTGCGGAATGGAAACCCATGATAAGAGAAAGGAGGATTCATGAAACATGGAGAACAATGATGCGGGAAGAAAAGAAATAGTGGTCAAGCGCTTATCGCTTGATGACCATATCGGGATCCCTTCTTCAGCTTCTTCTAATCTTTCTGTCGCCACGAGTTTATTTGTGTCGGAAAGGCAGATAAATAGAATTCTTCGAAAGTGCCTTAGCTTGCTTCAAGATGTAATAGATTTCCCGCAAGAACAACTCATCGTCAGAAGCGCCATCCTCACATTGCTTGAGTTACCAGACCAAACGTGCAGCATAGAAAAGATACATGCGCTACTGACCCAACCTGAGACTAGAGATGCAGCGATTGAAAAGTTAAAGGATACGACACCTCAATATTGGAGTAGTGAATGGGACTTATTTTTAAAACAGAAGAAAGACGCCGACCCTCTTCTATCGTTGCAACAGCAACGTGTCTCCTCCCGTATCAGACTAATCAATTTTTGGACTCGCGAATGGGACTCTATTCCAAGCGAGATTCGAGATCATGTGGCTTCTGAACTGAGGAAAATTATGATGAGTGAATTTGGCAGAACAGGATTTTGAAGGAATCAGAAGCGAAGTAGATCGGGAATCACAAGAAGAGGAAGAGGCTTCAATACTCAAGCTATCCATGAAGACATTGAAGAACCACTATGGTTTGAATCCCGGCAAGTATAGACGGCCTGTTCGGAGCATCGGCTACCAGCTTGGAATGGAATTAGCAAGAGTACTTTCAAACGAATCCTTGAAAGATATAGATAGCATTGTGAAGGAATTATCCTCGTACTGGGTCAAGTACGGGCTTGGGGAGATGTTCTGGGCGGACAGGGCAGAGATGAAACTAGCCATACAGTTCTGCTCTGACTGCATTGGAAGAGCGTACGGTGCAGGTTACACAATCTGTCCGTTCAAAGAAGGATTGCTTGAAGCTATTCTCGAATCGAAGCTAGGTAAGAAATATCGTGTAACAGAAGTTGAGTGCTGCGGAACCCAGGAGTCGAATTGTGTCTTCAGAATAGAACAGACAAACGAAGTAGTGGACAAGAGCAGTAATCTTTGTGGTTAGGTCTTCCTTGTTGACTGGAAAACTAAAGGACATGTGTCACCCCCCTCACACGACTACCAGTGTGACAAACAATGGAAATCGCGCGAGGAGAGGTGTATCTCGATGAAGGACACATCGAGCTATTAAAGAATGAAGAGGAATA
>CADDZS010000179.1 GCA_902812485.1 archaeon | reverse complement strand
AAATATCAAGAAAGCTTTTCATATTGGTTCTTCATTCATGTATCGGCGGAAAGAACGAGGGAGAATTTGAAATGTCAGAAAAAGAAGGCAATGACTTGAAAAGAATTACTTGGCAGGGAGAAAATTGTATTTCTTGCAAGTGGTTCTTTCCGAACGATCCGCTTAATGCTGATATTCTCGAAAGGGGGAAATGTTTGGAGCCTACTCTTAAAAAATTTGAGCTCATCGTTTCAGGTAGAGATTGGTGTAACAAATTCGAAGTAATAACTCAAAGGCAGATCGATGCTCTTCAGGAAAGGGCCATGAGTAAGGAGAGCAAAGAAAAGTAACAAGAATTTCGAGAGATAAAGACTACTCGGCCTTTATCCTAGTGTTTTACTCAAACGGGCATGTTGTAATTCTCCTTCACGATGTTTAGAGCAATACTTGTAACGGTTCTTTCGACGTAGTCCATCGCGAGAACGTCCTTTATGAATCTGTCAAGCTCAGAAGAATTTTGAAACTTTGCTATCATTACAACGTCGAAATCTCCAGTTATGTCGTAGACTGCACAGACGTTCTTGATCCCTGCTAGTTTTGCCTCAACATCTCTCAATCGCTTACCTTTGATCTGAAGAAGTATGACAGCGGTGATGGAGTACCCCATTTTCGAGTAATCAAGATCAACTGAAAATCCTTTGATTACTTTTGCATCCAGCATCTTCCTCACTCGAGATTGAACAGTGCCAACTGCGATCCCAATCTTCCTTGCAATGTCCCTGAAACTTGATCTTGCATCTCTTTGAAGCGTCCTGATTATTTCGTAGTCCAAGGCTTCCAACGAGGATCCTTTTTCCGACTCAATCTGCTGTTGCGACACTAGTATTTCTCCTTCTCCTTGACAGATTTCACTCCGAGTGCTTGCAAGGGTTAGTGCAAATTTGTCTAATATAAGAGTTGTTAAGTTGACAATTGTCTTGTTCCATTATTCTTAAATAGCAACCGCATCAGTTTCTGTCGCATTGGGTGAACATCCGTTACTTGCCTTATTACAGAGACATGGATGGAAGAATAGTGCCAAGAAAGCTTTCGTCTGAAGAGGTCCTGTCAAAGATGAAAGAAGACGGAGTGAGCTTTGTTGATCTGCAATTCTCAGATGTGCCTGGAAGAATGCAACACGTAACTGTGCCAGCTTCTTCTTTTGACGTTGATTCCTTTCGTGATGGGATCCCAAAGCTGGACGGTAGCTCGATACGTGGCTTCACCGATATTCACGAATCTGACATGGTGCTGACACCGGATCCTTCTACCTATGGTGTTCTACCTTGGACCTCCCATGATCTTAGAACTTGTCGGCTGATTTGTGATGTTTCTTGGGGTTTTGGCCGGGGTAGGTTCTCTCGCGATCCGAGGTACATAGCTCAGAGAGCTGAAGAAGTAGCTAGGAATCAAGGATTCGATACGACGTTCTGGGGACCAGAGATAGAGTTCTTTGTGTTCGATCGTGTGACTTGGGACGTTTCCAATCCGTACGCCTCTCAATCATACAAAATCGAATCCAAGGAGGCGGCATGGAACATGGGGACAAACGATCTCAGCCGGAGTGCTCCGATCCGTTTCAAAGAAGGGTACTTTCCAGCGACTCCGCAAGACACCTTACAAGATTTTCGCAGCGAATGCGTCAAGGTGCTTGGAGAAAATTTTGGTATAATTTCCGATGCGCATCACCACGAAGTCTCGACGGCAGGGCAATGCGAGATTGACATGAGATACGATACGCTTACGAACATGGCAGATTCGGCGCTTACATACAAATACGTCGTGAAGAACATAGCCGCAAAGCACGGTATGGTGGCAACTATGATGCCAAAACCCATCTTTCTCGACAACGCTTCGGGAATGCATGTTCACATATCCCTCTGGAAGGATGGCATGAACCTGATGTACGATGGAAACGACGAGTATGCTGAGCTCAGCCAGCTTGCGAGATACTTCGGAGGGGGATTGCTTGCACATGCAAGAGCTCTTGCAGCAATCACAAATCCTACCACAAACTCATACAGAAGGCTCGTTCCAGGCTTTGAAGCTCCTGTCTATATAGCTTGGAGCATCCGCAATCGCTCAGCAAATCTCAGGATACCCGTCTACATGAAGGGAGTGAAGCACTCAGCGAAGAAGAGAATAGAGTACCGAACCCCTGATACTTCTGCAAATCCCTACCTGTGTTTTGCCGCCCTTCTAGCTGCTGGGCTAGATGGAATTAAAAAATCAACAGATATTGGTGATCCGGTGGATGAAGACATCTACAAACTCTCTCCAGAGAGGAGAAGGGCTCTTGGAATACAAGAACTGCCAGGATCTTTGAAGGAGGCGATTGACTGTTTAAAGTCTGACAGAGATTTTCTGAAATCGATCTTCACTGATGAGATTGTAGACGCTTTAATAGACATCGGTATGAAAGAGTACGGCGAAGTGAGCAGAAGACCACATCCATACGAATTCTATCTCTACTTTGACATTTGAGAGTTCACTGTCAAATGTACTCATAACAAGACGTTGTCCCCTATTTTGAAAGGCACCCGTTGACGAGAATGACGGTTGCGAAGCGCAAAGACGGAATGCTGTGGAGAATTTAGCATTCAAATAAGATAGAGGCCGAGCTCGTCCCATTTCCTTCAAAGTAGTCTAAGAGGGTCGAGCTCTTCGGGGCTCAAAGAACAAGTTTGTCCCCTCTTATAATAGCGAAACTTGTTAATGAAGAAAAGGAAGACGAAAAAACGTTTCTCGCAAAAGGTACTTTCAATTTCTTTCTTTTTTGG
>CADDZS010000178.1 GCA_902812485.1 archaeon | reverse complement strand
AATCCCTCCTTCTCTGCTAGTCGCATTTCCCCATCGTTTTTCAAAGGGGGTATGAAATGATTGGACACAATGCGAGAAACATGGTAGATTGTTTGGCAAAGAGGAAGCGGAAGAAGAAGAAAAAGAACGAAGAAAGAAGTTAGTTCGAATGAACCCTGAATCTTCAAAGAAATTCGTCTTCGCACAGTTTGTAAGGCCGAACACACTCGAAGAGCGGAAATACCAATTAGAGCTATCCGAGATGTGTTTTCTGGAGAGCACGCTTGTGGTTCTTCCCACCGGCCTTGGGAAGACTGCAATAGCGCTGTTGACAATTTCGAAATTCCTTTCGAAGGATCTGCGATCAAGATGTTTGGTTCTCGCTCCAACGAGAGTCCTTGTCCACCAGCATTACAAATTCCTCCTTGATCATCTTGATTTGGAGCCAGATCAAATAGGAATGCTGACCGGCGAAGACTCGCTCGAAGCTAGAAACGAAGCTTGGAAGAAGAAAGTGGTTTGCGCAACTCCACAGGTCACAGTAAGCGATATTCGTAGGGGAAAGTGCGATCTCGGTTCTTTTTCGCTTGTCGTTTTCGATGAAGCACACCGTGCCACCGGAAACCATGCCTACACCACCATCGCATCCCTCTACGGCGAATTGAGGAAGGATCAAGATGCAGGGAGAATAATGGGAATAACTGCTTCTCTTCCTTCGGACAAATCAAAAGTTGAGGAAATACTCTCGAAACTCAAGATCAAGAAGATCGAAATCAGGGACGAAACAAGCGAGGACGTCAAGCCTTACGTCTTCAAAACCGAGGCGCACTGGGTTGAAGTCGAACTTTCGCCGGTGCTTAAATCGATTCAGAAACTTATTCGGGAAGCCCTTGATCAGAGATTGAAGATGATTGAAGACGCATCTTTGATCAAAAGGAACAGGTATGGCTCGATCACTCTGAAAGATCTCTTGAGGCTCAGGATGAAGGTGGACGAAGTAAAGAACTCGCAGCTTAGAAATGCTCTGTTCAGCAGCATAAGGTTACTCCACGCTCTCAATCTCATCGAAACCCAGAGTCTTTCTGCATTCAAGTCCTTCGCTGACAGGCTTCTTGCGAGAAGAAGAGGATACGGCATGGCAGAACTCTTGAACGACCGGCGGTTCATCGAAGCATACGAGCAAGCGCGTGAAGCTCTCGTCGCTGGAATAGAGCACCCCAAGATGGAAGAAGTGTTCAAGATTCTCCGCCAGATGAACGAGGGAGAGCGCGCTCTGGTCTTTGCAAGCTACAGGGACACAGTAGATCAGATTCATGCTGAACTTGTGAAACGAGGCTTTAGGGCGGGATATCTGATCGGAAAGAGTGGTCAAAGCGGGCAGAGTCAACGCAAGCAGGTTCAGGCTCTTGAGGATCTCAGAAGTGGCGTTTACGATATACTTGTCGCAACTCAGGTAGGAGAGGAAGGACTAGACGTCGCAGAGTGTAATTTCGTTATATTCTACGACAATGTCCCGAGTGCTGTTCGATTCGTCCAGAGGAAGGGCCGAACTGGACGGAAAAGTCAGGGAAAAGTGTACATCCTGATGACCAAAGGGACGAAGGACGAGGCCTACTATTGGCTGAGCAGAAAGAGACTTGGCGATGTAAAGAAGATCGCAGGCTCTTTCTCAAAGGATAAGGAAGAAAATAAGAAGGGACCGATGGATGAATTCTTCAATCTCAATTCAGGAGAAGACGGCGGGAACGAGTCTCCTTCGGTGCTCGTAGACACGAGAGAAGCTTCCCATCTTGCGGAGAGGCTGAGATCGAGAGGGGCCCGCGTCGAGGTGAGACAACTCGAAGTGGGAGATTTTGTGCTCTCCAGTGAAACTGCGGTGGAGAGGAAGACCCTACATGATTTCGTGAAATCAGTTTACGATGGACGGCTGTTCAAGCAGCTTTCGATAATGTCTGAGAAATATCCGAGGCCGATTTTGATCGTGCAGGGAGAGAAGAAGCATCTCAGAGGAATCAGCGAACCTGCCTTCTATGGAGCGCTTGCGAGCGTTATCACAGATTTCAGGATAACAATCTACTTTGCATCGGACGAGAAAGATGTTTGCGAGCTGCTGTTCAGGATATCTCAAAGAGAACAGCTCGAAAGAAAGAAGGAAATGAGGGTAAGGGAGGGGAGAAAACCCTCGGCTCTTTCAGAGATTCAAAAGTACGTCGTGGCGGGCATCCCCGGAGTAGACTCTGTTCTTGCAGACAGACTTCTCAGCCAAATCGGAACTGTTCGAGATGTTTTCAACTCTGAGGAGGGCGATCTGATGAAGGTCGAGGGCATTGGAAGCGTCATGGCTAGAAGAATCAGGGAACTTGCAACCGCGAAGTATCAGCCGAATAATTTTGTGAAAACAGAGCTGGGGGCTCCAGGAGTCGGATTGCTTTCGTCTGGATCCAAACGTCCTCAGGCCACCTTCGACGAGATCGTTAGCGTCCAACTGAGCCAAGCACCTCGAACGGAGGAGACGGAAGATAAGATCAAGTCAGAAGTAGAGGCAAAGGGCGTCCCGATAGTGGAGGAAGAGATCTCCTCAGCTGATCTGGCCCCTATTCATGGAACGAATCCAGAACCAGCAAGTCTCTCTGATACTGGTAGTAATGGCGGTGAGCTGCAACAAATTCAGTCGCACCCTCAGCAGCAGCATCACATCGATCTTAAGAAAGCCATCTATGATGAAGATGATGCGAATATTCCTCCACCACCTTTGGAGTAGGAGGAAGATGGTTTCCCGGAGATCGAGTAATTCGGAGATAGAGAGAGGGAAAAAAAAGGAGAGAAAGAGCCTCTTGATTTGAAAGA
>CADDZS010000177.1 GCA_902812485.1 archaeon | reverse complement strand
TTCCAACTTGCCATAACTCAGCAAAACTGCATCAGGGGACAGCCCGCGAAGAGGGCTAGAGAGACTGCTGAGTATAGAAATATGGACAAATCAGCCAATCTCAGCTAATTGTGCACAAGGTCTAATGCTGATTAGAATTGGATAGATTGACCTTTGCTTGAAGTGGTTGCCCTTACTGTCGGTCTTTGGATAAGCTGGCTCTTTGACGTAATACCACTTGTTATGAATACTTGGCACAATAGGTGTCGTGGCTTCAAGCCCTATTTATCCTTAAGTGTCGTGGATGGGCTCGGAGGGACTTGAACCCACGACCCCCGCCGTTTCCTTGCGGGATCCTACAACTAAAATCAACACCAAGATTGAAAGGGAACTAGCAAGCTCCTTCTTTCCAATCCCGCAGTCAGAGCGGTGTCCTAACCATGCTAGACGACGAGCCCAATCGAGAAAGATATTCAAAGACAAGTGTTGATTTCGTTTAAATGCTTTCTCGAACCCTGCCTTGAACATGGATGCGCAACAAGAAAGTTTCGATGACTGTCTCAACCCCGAATGGCTTTGGAAACAGTTTCCCATCAAAAGGACAAGAGCGTATTTCAACAATGCGTCATACACTCCGATGAGCAAAGACGCGATCGAAGCAATCTTCTCAGCCATCAAGGAATACTCTCAAAGAGGGCCTGATGACGAATTTTATCGTGAATTCAAGGCAAAGTCGAATGAATGTAGAAAGAAACTTGCGGATATCATTAACTCAGGAAACCCTGAATGCATAGTCTTCACGGAGAGCGCGACCCAGAGCATCAATCTCGTGGCAAATGGCTTCAAATTCTCAAGGGGAGACTCGGTCGTCATTCGCGGCGGGCCGAGTGAGCATCCCTCAAATTACATCCCGTGGATTTACTACGCCCGCGCGAAAGGCGTGAATATTTACTCTCTCAAGACAGATGACATAGGTCTCCCAGATCTTTCAGAGCTAGATTCTGTCCTCAAGGAAGCTAGATCAAGGCTCGTAGTCGTGAGCCATGTGCTCTACAATTATGGAACAATACTCCCAGCTCGCGAAATCGGAAGCATCGCGCATGAAAGAGGAGCTCTGTTCTTTCTCGACATATCGCAATCAGTTGGAAACATTGATGTCGATATTCGTTCAATTGACTGCGATTTTGCAGCAGGTACTGCAGCGAAATGGCTGTGTGGCCCGCTCGGGCTGGGTTTCCTTTACTGCAAGGAGGAGTCCCTCAACTTGCTCGAGCCGCTCAACTTTGGACCGAACTCGTGTTCTTACGATTTTTCTGGCTCATATTCAGAGTTAGGACTTCCCCCGGCTACAAGACTCCAGGAAGGCTTCAGAAACTGGGCATATCTCTACGGACTCTCGGCCGCAATAGATCTGTTGGAACTCTTCGGCCTTGCGAATGTTAGAAGAAAGAACCTTCTACTTTCTAAAATGATAGCGGAGCAGATCTTGGACGGCACAAAGGAATTTTCGCTCATTAGTAGCTTAGAAGACAATCTTCGGACATGCATCCTCGCCTTCGATACAGGGCGATACAAACCAATAGAAATAGTTCAGTCCCTTTCAAAAGGTGGAATCACAGTAGCCGAAAGAGAGATCGGAAAAAGAAAGTTTCTCAGGATTTCGCCACATTTTTACAACGATGAGAAGGAAGTTTCGCATTTGGTCAATCAGTTGACACAGATGGTTCGTTTACTTTGAACGATTGCACTTAGATTTGGACTGGAGGGGATTTGAACCCCTGACCTCCCGCGCTCTCGGCGTTGTGTATTGCTCCTTGCAGACGGAAGGTTGCTAGTATTGACTGCTTGAGTAATCCTTCTAAGCTTGCGAGGCGGGCGTTACTACCACTGAACTACCAGCCCAGAAAATCAGCCAAATCTTCTTGGTCTTCCGTATATTTTCCTATTCTGTTCCTCTTCCTTTGATAAATGAATATTCGTTGGGGAAGGATTTGAGCGCTTTTTTTGTGGGGGACTAGGGGACAAAACAGGCATACACCAACAAATTATCCTGGAAGGATTTCCTTTTTCTCTTCTTTTGTTTGTACGGGTTTTAACAAATCCCCCCTCTTCGCCATAGGCACGGGAGGTAGCGTCCACTTACGGTTGGCACCAATTTCTTTGCTGTAAGATACGCGCAAATTTCTGTTCAAACTGGTATTTTGCGACTTGAGATCCGGCTTGAGTAGCCGCTACTCGCTCGAGAAATGGGAAGACTAAAAAACCATGAAAGTCTGCACTTTCTTCCCAAAGATAGGAGAAGCAAAGAGCTTGTTTCGTCCAATCCTTTCTTAGCCCGTATCGGGCCGGTAGCTCAGCATGGACTCGAATCTCAAGTGAAATGCATCCTGAGGTCCGGTGTAATTAGAGCGCGTGACTGATAAGTCGAGGTCGCAGTGATCACGAGGTCGCCGGTTCAAATCCGGTCCGGCCCATACTTATCTATTGGTCTTGAATAGGATTTAATTTATAGTTCTTTAGATATGGAAGCCGTTTTTGATGTAGATCCCTCGTCAGACTTCTTTGAAGCAATACGCTCTCTCCTCTTACAAAGGACTGGTACGAACACAGATTCAACAAACTCCTAAGGCACATCGGGATAGATGGGGTAGACTTGAGGTAGAGAGCTTCCAACAACTTTGCAAAGAAAGAATTCGAGACTCAAAAAAACAAAAATGAGAAAGGGTCAATAGAATTATCTCATAAACACATGATTATACATTCTTGAGGCGAGCTCATGTTTCAATCTGAAAGAGCCAATATTCCGTCCAAAGAATGGTGCGAATCGCTTCGATGACTAGGAATAGCTCGCACAATTACTATTTTTGCACCAAGATTTGAACCGATAATCGGCCCAAGTGCGCCCTCGCCCATTTTTCCTTTTCACTTCGCTAG
>CADDZS010000176.1 GCA_902812485.1 archaeon | reverse complement strand
TCAGAATCAGAGCGCATCGGCTTTCGGTCGGCTGGAATAGAGCTTAGAAGCGTGAACATGGATGAAGAGAATCATGACGAGGCCATAAGCATAGCAGAAACATTCATTTCAATAAGCGCGAACGAATTTTTCAATCAGTATCAATAGGTCTCTATCTTCATCGACTATTCTTTCGAACCCTTTCTGTCCGAATTTTTGGATATATTGACCAATGATCGGACGCATGGCATTGTCTATCAGGTCGGTAATAATTGCTCCCACTTCATTTTGAACTGCTGTACTGGCTCTCCCATACTCTTCGCTGACGAATCCGGAAAGCCAGGCGAATTTCGAAACTATGCTTCGTAGAGATGATCTGATGTCAGCCATCCAAAGCTATCTGAGCTTCCTTGATTTTCACTTGTCCTTCTGTTTGGTCAGTAAATATGACTTGGTACAGATGTCCGTCTACTTTCCATTCTTTCGCTATATCCAATGCCTTTTTCATATGTGGAAGGACATCAGCAGCAAGCAACATGGAATCAAAGTCTTCTTTGGTTCTCCACTGAGCGTAATTTGTGACTCTGGTGCCATCGAGGCTTTTGTGAATGTTTGCTGAGATATAGCCGGGCTTGTATCGCATAACTTCCCTAGTTGCTCTAACAAGTACATTTACAAGTTCTTGCTGCTTCTCTGGAGATACATTGAACACGTTAATCAGGGTGATACATTGCGAGTCAGTTCTAATTTCTGTCATCAATTTTTCACTCCCTCACCTCCATGGTCGGAAGAATTCTATAAGGTGGACGTATACAGAAGAAGGTTTAAATTGTAATACATTGTACACCTGACACGCAGAAAAAGATGCCCGTTACAGATTCGTCAAGAAAGAAAACTGTGCTTCGTACTATTCGAATTACAGAAGATTACGACGAAACGTTGAGGAAAGATTCCAAATCAAAGGGGTTATCTGTAAACGCTCTTCTTTCAACTATTATGGCAAAATACGTGGAATGGGAAAGATACAGCGAAAGATTCGGATTCGTCTCCCTCTCAAGGGAGACCTTCAAATCAATAATTGAGGTAACTGATGAAAAGAAACTCGAAGAAATCGCGCGCGAACTTGGTTCACGTATTCCGAGGGAGGCCATGCTTTTCTGGCGAAAGAAACTCACCATCGAATCCTTCCTTGCTTTCCTTGGCTTTGTAGCCAAATATCAGAAACTTGCTGAGTACGAGATAGAGGAGGAAAATGTGGGAGAGACGGTAATTACAGCAAGGCACGAATTTGGGGAGAAATGGTCAAAATGGCTCAAGGCTTTCATCGACGAAGCCCTTCGAACATCATTTAGAATACAGGCAGAGTTTGAGACGAGCAAAGGATTCGTTGTGGCGAAGTTTTCAGCCTAACGTGAGACTGTGTCCATCGGGCTCCTGAGGTTTTCCTCTTCACAATCTCAGCTCGTTTTTCGAGCTCAGGAAGGAAGCGAAGGATAGCTTCCTCGGTCACGCTCGTCCAATCTGTCCCGAGCTCGAAAATCAATTCGTCTAAAGCTGATTTCACTTTGCTATCCAATCGATAACGGATTACTTCGCTGCGCGGCAGTTTTGGTAGACAGCTCTTTCCATTTAAGTCAAGGCCCCCTTTGATGTAAATACATTTTCATTTGACCACGCTGTTACCATTCGCAATCTATTTGGCCACGAAAACGCCATGATACATTCTCATGCCATGGAGATTAGCTCTCAAGGAAGATGAGGTTAGCTCATTACAAGAATTTGCCGACAAAACAAAGGATAAGATCGAGTACATCAGGGCAACTGCTCTAGTACAGAGGACGAGGGGCAAGAAGGGAGATGAGGTAGCAAATGAACTCGGAGTGGGAAGACAGGCAGTCTACAAATGGGAAAAGATGTATTCAAAATCAGGATTAGACGATCTTAAGAGAAAATATTCGCCAGGCAGGCAGGCTACCTAAAAAGAAAAGGGAAGCAAAGAAGATCATTCCTATTCTGATGAAGCAAGATCCAAAGCTATTCGGATTCTTGAAGGGTAGATGGGTTGTCTTGTCAGAGACATTGCAAAGGAGATCGAAAAGGAGTCAGGCATCAAGATCAGCAAGAGCCACGTTGAAAGAATTCTAGATGAATTAGGTCTCTCATACAAGAGGCCGAAATTGCATGTCAGAAGCGATGATCCGAATTATTCAAGAAAGAAAAGGGAGGTGCATAACTACAAGCAAATAGCTCCTGCCCTTCAAAAAAGGGGTCCTTGTAGCATTTGAAGATGAGACATGGGAATCTCTATATCCAAAGATTGAAGCTATGCGGATGAAGAAAGGGAAACAAAAGCTAGTACTAAGAAATATGACAGACGGAATACATTCATCACGCTCTTGTGGCCTGAAAGGAAGAACGGATTATTCTTTAACATCTATGAAAGAAGGAGAAACATCTAATTTAGGCGTCATCTCTCCAATTTATTGCAGCATGTAAAGAGGCTCAAAGCGAAGAAGCTCATTCTGTTTGTAGATCATGCTTCCTGCCACAAGGCATCTGCCACGAAGAGATTCATCAAAGAACATCGTTCTATCTTGAAGGTGAAATGTCTTGCAAAAAGAGCTCCTAGACTCAATCCAGTCGAAGGAGATGTAAACAGGTATACCTCAAATCTGCAGTCTGCACAAATAAATCGCGATATAACGATGACATTCAAAGCACAATTGATGAGAGACGCTCGTTCTTGAGAAAGTATCGTCAGAAATTAGGGACTTGACCTAATTATCGGCTCTTCCTTTGAAGAGATCGGTCTTTTTTAATCGTATGTGAGGAAAAGAAGGAATTCTAATAGACGTACGGATGATTCTAGACGCATGTACGCAGCGCTAGATCTTCACAAGATGTATTCCGAAGCAGTTGTAATGGATAAAGAAGGAAC
>CADDZS010000175.1 GCA_902812485.1 archaeon | reverse complement strand
TATGAGAGCTACTTTGGTCGAAAACAAAGTCAGAACGGACACTTCAAGCTCTTCGAATGCTGGCAGATGTTGTCGAAAGCGGCACAGGGGTGGAAATCTCGAGCTGCTGTCTTACTGAGAGGTAGGTGCGAAGCACCCTGAATCCCTTTTCGGTGAGCGTATAGTTCTTCTTTCCATCGATGTCGTTGCGAACTATTAGGCCTTGTTGTTCGAGCGTTCTGATGAAGGTTTGCATTATGCTCCAAGACAAATTTGATCTGTACATGATGTGAGTTGGGCGACCAGCACCTTCAGCTATTGCTTGCATAATGTCGATGCGAACCTCCATGCGGGATCGACGTAAAGCAGCCGAAAGGCGCGACTCTTCCGTTTTAGGTCACTTAACTCTCTTTGGGAGAATTGGTGCCGATTTAATCCTTCTTTAACCACAATACTCCTGAGTATGGTGACACGAAAATCTGCCTTTCCATATCCGTCTACTTCGCTTTACCCCTGTTCGACTAGGAATTTCTCTACCCTTCTCTAAGCCAGGGATCGCGATTGAGATAGAGATTGGGATTTCAGGTACCGATTACCTATCCAGCAACAAATTAAATTTGTACGGCATTTGCTTCAAACTGTGGAATTCCCGATAAAGAGTAGATTCGAGAGAAACGCGATCTCAGGATATTTGCTAAACAGAAGTCGGGCATGTGTTGTTGACGGAAGATTGGACCTCCGGCAGCAAGACAATTTACAAGAGATAAGTACTTTCTTTTGGAAGAGAATGAGTGAGATTGGCGTTCCAGTATTCAGTCCTTCGCAGTTCGAAGATTATGCTTCAAAGGGGCTCGCAGATTTTGATATCGTCGGGCTAGTTGGGAGCTACCAACAACTCCGTTCGATCCAAGACACAGAAGTGCGGATCAAGAGTTCACAGAGTAGGATTGCATTTTTGGAGTTAAATGACTACAGGGCAGAGGAGAAGGAGTTTGTGCAAATCTCAGACGCGGTCGTGTGTTGCGATAGTGAATTCACCCGAAGAAACGACAAAAAGAGCCGTTTATCATACTGCTATGACGTAATCTTCCATTTCTTTGAGAGCTTGACTTTCCCGAGTCTTCTGAACATAGACGTTTCCGATGTCAAGAACATAGCTCGAGGTTTCGGCTTTGCGCTCTGCCTCGAAGAAGATCGTCCTGAGCAAATCGTCGAAAGGATTCCAGAAATCTGTTGCGGTGCAAGGGCCGCTCTCCTACACTTCAACTGCAGTGAAGATGTTACTCTCAAAGAGGTATACTCAATTTCCAAAGCGATCGCTAGGAGAAGGGAGGAGAAGTATCAATACTTGCTTGACCAAGATGCAAACCCTGAACAGAAAAAACTCTTCAGGAAGATGAATCTCAAAATGGGAATAAGAATCGATGAGGGGGACGAATTCAGTTCGCCGGGTGGGAATCTAGCCGGAGAAACCATTGATAGATCCCTCTCAAAAGTTAGACGAATCAGGATGACGGGAGTATTTTTCGGAATAAGAAGAAGAAGTAGGTGATCGCTTTCAAAGCTCTTCTCAGCGACATAGCAAAAAGACAGTGAGAAAAAAGAAGAGAAAGAAGAAGAAGCTAGTGAAAAAAAGAACTACAAAGAACTTGCTTCCTCCCTACTCCTCTGGGTACTACAAGCCGCGCAAAAAAAAATCAAACATAAAACAATGGTAAATGCTACTTGAAAGATGTAGGTTAGCCGCTAAGTGAGGATAATATTGAAATGGAAGTCGCTCGCCGAATTTCATAACTTTGTCATCCTTCTTCGAAGCCACTGAGGGGTATTTCCCTGAAAACGCCCCATGGTCCAACGAGATCTCGAAACTCTTGGACGAAGCTGCAAACGGAGGCGGGGATTTCGGGGAAATTCATCGAACAATCAACACAATAAAATCAGGCGACGAAGAGTCTTGGTTTTCTGCTTGGTTCGGGTTGGCAGAAACGGTTGAGAGGCTTGGCATCATAGCGGATAGACGCGGAGAAAGAGTAACTGCGATTCAATCGTACTTTCGCGCATCAAATTATTTCAGGGTGGCCTCCTCTTTCCTTTTGCGCGAGGACATCCGCGAGTCGAGAGCTTTTGAAAGACATGTTCAGCTTTTCCAGAAGGCAGGAGCTTTGTGCAATCCGAAAATCGAACCAATAGAGATTCCATTTGAGGAATCGACATTGCATGCATACGTCTCAAGACCAATCGCCTCAAAAATCGGAAACGAGTCTTTTTCGGATGAGAAGATGCCTCTCGCGATCATTGTTGGTGATGTGAACTCTAGCTGCGAAGAGAATTTCTTCTCCCTTGGCGCAGAAGCAATCAAAAGAGACATGGCGATCCTTCTCCTTGACCCGCCTGGACAGGGATCTACACTCAGGATTCAGAAGCTAGCCGCCCGTTTTGATTTTGAAAGAGTTGCAGCGGCCGTAATAGATCATCTCTCTTCTGAAATGTCGCAATTCATTGACTGCTCTCGCGTGGGGATGGTTGGTTCAGGAATGGGCTCATACTATGCAGTGCGAGCAGGTGCGAAGGAGCAGAGAATAAAGGCCATAGTTGTTTTTGGAGCAGTTTACAATGCAGTCGCAGACTTGTTCGACTTTTATCCACCAATACGGAGATGGATGACTAGGAGTTTGGAAGTCGCAGAATCAACTCAAGCTAGATCAAAACTGGGGGATTTCAACCTGGAAGGTGTGGCGGGTGAGATAGAGTGTCCGATATTAATAAACCACGGAACACTCGATTTTGTTTCCTCGCCTTTCGCAGCTAACAGGTTACATGATGCAATAGCTCACAAGAACAAAGTTTTGAAACTTTACAAAGCTGGTCATGGAATCTCAGCTCATAGGGCAGAAGCAGTTTCCAGTTCACTAGATTGGCTGAAGAGAAAGCTTCAGAAGAACTAGCGGAAGGGAACAGATTCGTCACCGTGGTTTTCAGAAGTCTAAACTG
>CADDZS010000174.1 GCA_902812485.1 archaeon | reverse complement strand
TCTAAGGGGTTGATCTCTTTCCCTTCTTCTGCTTTCATTTGCCATTGTATAAGATTTCCTTAATACTTTCTATGAAAAACTGATCCTCGAGGGAGTTTTGATATTTTTCCCATCTTTCATCCCCTTATGATGTGTCATGATTAGCGCAATTCGCATAAAGGAAAGCCACGAAAGAACGAAAGATAATGGGAAGGGGGGTAGGTTAAGCCCCAAAATGTGAAGAAAGGAGGTCGCATTCGCCTTTTTCCTGCTCTGATTTTTTTCTCCTGTGCACCTCCTTGGGGTGTTCGAGAAGAGCAAAAAGACTCGAATCGTAGAAAGAAGAAGAATGGACTGGGAAACCGGAAATCCAATTTGAAATCAAGCTGAAAAAATGGCTCGCAAATTTTGTTAAACTTTTTACACCATTTCTCTCGCAAATTGGGTAAAAATTGTAGTCAAGAAGTTTACCTAAAAACAATAGAGAAGGAGAAGAAGAAGGACCAACACACAGTGTTGCAGGAGTATTTGGTTGCAATTGCATGGCAATTGCTATGCATTGTAGTGCGCCATTTGGTACAGATTAATCTTCTTAGGACAAAAGTTAGAGCAATCGAAAAGTTTCTCCTCATCAGATCGTTGAAGAATTTTGGCCAGTGTTGTGAGATAGAACGGGCCATCAACGCAAGTCTTTGACCTATGTTAGAAAGAGTTTTCGAGCAGTAGAAGCTTCTCGAATCTCAAGCAAGGCTTTGTCAAAAAATCCTTCAATCCCACTCTCGAATCGTCTCGCCACTGTCCTCTGAAGAGGAACAAGAAGAAGAATCAGTTTTCTCGGAAAGAATAATCGAAAAGATTTGAAGAAGATTCAATTCTTCGGATGGACAGGGTCAATCTTGCCAGCGGAGTTAGCCTGAATCTTATACAAGACCGCCAACATCATCTTACTGTTCCGAAGGAATGATCAAATCGCGGAGGAGGGCCGAGACGGCAAAGAGATGCAAAGCTCAAACCCGAATAATTCTTTTGAAATCATAATCAAGAATCGTAGGTATTTCCCGAGGACACTTCTTCTTGTGATAGTGGCCTTTCTCATCGGCATGGCCTTAGCTAGCTCTTATTCAGCATTGACGTCCTCAGGTCGTATCGATGGGATTATTGGTAGCGGAAGCAGTAGCAACCTCAACAACAGCAATGGAAACTTGCATAGCAGAGTTTTGAATTTGACCTCAACAGATCCAACAAAAGCTGGGGGAAGTGCATCACAAGGAGTAAGCACTGTTGTCATAACTCAGACTCAGGTCGTAACAAAGGTTTCAACTGTCACTCAAACAAATAACGTTACGATTACGGTCACGAAAACAGTCAACACAAAACCGAAGCCTTAGTCAGTGTCAACCTAGGCAAGAACTTGATTTCTTTTCCAACCGACTGGGAAATCCTTCTCGAAGAATTCTCCTTCGAATTTTCAAACTTTCACTACTTTGCTGATCTCTTGAGGCCGCGGAGTTGGGGAATTAGCAGTACCAGCAACCTGCGCAGACCGTTTAATGGCCTCCTCTTGCTCTTCCGCCTTCATCCTAGTCCTCCTCACGCTGATTATCTCTGCAAGGATGCTTATCGCAATCTCCTCGAGGAGTATTGAATTTATTTTGAGCCCAGCCGGCGCATGGACGCTTTCAATGAACTCTTTAGAAACTCCAAGCTCGTAGAGTTCCTTCTTCGTCGCAGCCCAACGCCGCTCGCTCGCCACCATTCCGATATAACCGAGCTTGAACTTTGAAAGATGTTTGAGTAGAGGAGCATCGTTCACTCCCCTTGTCACTAGGACAACGTAGGCACCTTCAGGAACTTTAATTGAATCTAGATCGAGACTCGTCATGGAAAGCTCGGGCTGCCCGCACGCGCCGAGAGGATTGTGTTCAATCGTTTTGAATCCGATCTCCTTCCCTACATTCACGAGATTTCTCTCGAGTGGGCTGTTAAAAGTATCTCCAAAGACCATCAACACAGGCCGAGGAGAGTAAGGCTCAATCAAGATCTCCATGTTCCCTCCGCAGTTTGTCTCCACATGGATCTCATCTCCCTCCTCGGTGATCTTTCCCAGTGCAGTCTTCGCATCTTCCAGATAGACTCGAACCACTCTCGGGGTCTGTGTTTTGATCACATCCAGGCCGACTCTAACTATGGGTCCCTCAGGGCATCCTCCTCCAAGCGTCCCGTAGACTATCTCCCCCTGCTCAGAAATTATCATCTTGAACCCAGCCTTTCCGAGTGTAGAGCCAAAAGTCCTCGATATAGTAGCGATTGCTAGCTTGGTATGCTTCAATTCTTCCATCTTTGAAAGGAAAAGGTCATCCATGGTACTTTCACTCCTTCAGTTTCCCGTTTTCAACAGTGCATCTTTCATACAAGAAGATAGGGCTTTGACTAGGCAACGCCCACTAGCTTACTTCTTCTCTGGATACACATCCCTCTTTCTACTTGCTTCTAGTATTTACGATTGCCCCCATGATTTAATGCTTCAGGAGGCGTAAACTGTGGCAACTCTTGAGGCAATGACTAGGGAAAAGAGTCGAAAATAGTTGCCTTGACTCCCCATCAATCCAATGACTGTCACTTCAGAAGAAGAGTGGTTGACTCAGCCTCTTTGCATTTTACTCATTTCGCGTTCGGAATCCCATCTTTGAGGGAAAGAAAACAGCATCATCGTCATTGCTCGACTTTCAGATAAAGAGATAGGAAAGATCCCAAGATTTGACTCTTTCATTCATCTGCTCTCTTTCACCATTTCAAAATAAGAATCCAATCTAGTTTGTAATCGTTACTTGCGTAGTCGATTCGCTTTCAACGCACGTCCCAACATTCGAGATAGGCACCTCAACTATCCTCCCTTGAGGGATCTCTACGACCGCAAGGACTTTCTCCGAGAGATACAAGACAGGAGTTGTGAATTGCAAGCTATATGTGGAATTTCCGTTGAGTACCACAA
>CADDZS010000173.1 GCA_902812485.1 archaeon | reverse complement strand
AAAGCAAAGAGGACTATGAAACATTACACGATACTAGCTTTTCCGCGCTCATCCATTCGTGTTCAGAGATAGCAAACCATTGAATTCTTTTTCTTATGAAATCTTCAGCTAACCAGCCTTATTTTTTTGACTAAAGCCATGGCACAGCAGATTATTAAATCATCGCTATTTTCCTTGGAAGCTAGCTCTGTCGAATCGAACGACATCCAAATGAGAAGAGACTACGGAAAATCCCTCTATAATTCTAGCTCAAAGTTCTTAAGTAACCTACCTCTTTGTTTGCTCTGCTTGAAAGGATAGCAATACGAAGAAGAAGGTGTCGAAGACTCTTGAATGAAATCTGCCTCCCATCAGAATGTTTTGACTATACCTACCGGATACATCTGAATGCAATAGAAGCAATGCGCGAGCCAGCTTTGAATGCCCTCGGAGCTCGGAACACGAGCTACTGGGATGCGCAAAGAGCAAGGCTTTCCAAGCTTGCGCTCGAACTCTACGGCGAAAAGCTTCCAAGACTCGTTGTGCATTTTCTTGAGAACCACATAAAGGACGAAGCAAAACACGCAAAACACGCATCTCAAAGAGATCCAATCGCCGATGAGGTATTCGCTCTGATTGAGAAATGCCTTCGTGATCATGGAGTTGTTTCTTACTTTGCTTTGATCTTGATGGAAGAGCGCAGAGCTTTTGCACAAGCAGTTCTCGAACCTGATGCAAACGATCCTCATGAAGGGCCGGAGGAAGCTCTAGACGAATTTTATCATGCGAGCACTCCGACGATTTTGATTCCCCTCATGAAGCCTTCGGTAGACGAGCTCCGTCAGGCGGTAGCAGATCAAGAAGAATTTTTCCGTCTCCTCCAAGTGCCTGTTCCAAAGTCGCCTTGGGGACCATACTTCTTGGAGGAGCTTATCAGGGCTCAAAAGCGTTAGGGCTACTCGAATTTCTTTTGGGAGTAAGAGTGCGTAGGTAGACTGAGAGTCCGGAGTAGGCTTTCTCTGACTCTGCCGCAAACCCAAGCATAGCGCTTCGCATGAAAACTTTGATCGATTGAAGAGTTCCCCACTGTAGTAAGATTTCGGCTCAGATAGAGAACTTTTCTATGCCGATTATATCCAAGAGTATTTTCTCCCTTTCTCCTGTAAGAAGTGAAAGACTGGAAGAGAAAGCGACAAGAGTAGGGAAACATTGAAGGCAAGAGGAGGAAGTAGGAGTAGCAGTAAGGTAGGGTTTTCTCTTTGACAGAAGATTTCTCTGAAGATGTTCGAAATGAGGACGAGAAGTCTGACTTTTCGCGTTCTCCCAGTGTTGGTAGAGAAAAGCACGACGTGTCCACTCGTAGGGCATGGGATAGAGACATAATCGAAGAAGAGGATCAATTCTCACAGTCGAAGGAGAAGGAAGAAGATTATCATCGGGATCCCCAACAGCGGATTTCGAACCTGAAACACTTGGTGACATCGCATCACATTGGACTAGCGATAGGGCTTTCGATTGCCTCGATCGCGAGTGGCGTTCTTCTCATCTTCGTTTCACTCGGAGTTCTTTCTCCGAAGATTCAGTTCATAGTCAACGCTTTGATTTCGACTCAGGTGGAGCACTCGATATTCCTTGCAATTGGAGTAGTTCTAATAATAATCCCACTTTTTTTGAACAGATTCGTTTTCAACGCGCTCCGCTATGAGAGGGAACTGAGGCTGAGAGCCGAGAGGTCTGCAAGAGAGGCTCAGCTTCTACAAGACATTTTGGCTCATGACATCAGGAACTATAATCAGGTCGCAAAGCTAAGTGCTGATCTGATAAGCGAAGAGTTTCGCGACAACAAAGGGGCTATGGAGTTGATAACAGCGCTTCAAAGTTCGATTGAGGGCTCGACTCAGCTCGTAGATAGAGCGAAGATGCTTGGGAAGATAATCTCCGATCTCGATCACAGCCGATACAGTGTGAACGCGCTTGATTCAATCAATCGATCGATTTCGATCGTTACGGCTGCGAATCCAGAGAAGAGCATCCAGTGCGTGTGCAAGGTGAACTCGTCTCCGGCAGTTCCACTCGGAGCGGTAAATTACAAAGAGGCTGCGATCAACGTGCTCGCGGACGGTTTGCTAGATCAAGTGTTTGTTAATCTCTTCTCGAACTCTGTAAAATATACAGAAGGCGAGCAGGTTTTCATTTCCATCGAGATCGAAAGGGAGAAGGGTCGAGCTGATTTTTGGAAGATCTCGATTTCAGATCTTGGGAAGGGAATTCCTGACGATCTCAAGAGAGGTCTATTCTCGCGCTATCTTGAGGGAGCCAAGGGGAGCGGTCTCGGGATGTCAATTGTGCATGCGCTCACGGTGGGGCGGTACGGCGGGAAAATCAGGGTGAAGGATAGGCAATACGGAGATTACACAAAGGGAACAACGGTTCAGCTTTGGCTACCAGCGGCTTGATAATCATTTACCATTCACTTCTCTTCCTTCTCCTCTCCTCGTTCAATCTTGAAGCCAAATTACGAATTTCGCAAAATCTTCCGTATATCGAAAATTGATGTACTGGAGAAAGGCTGGGCTAATCGAAGGAAATATGAGAGGAGTAGCAATCAAAATGCGTTTATACTCCTGCCCTCGGCTTTGACTCTTGAAACTTCATGACTTTCGAGAAGAATACGCTTTCAAGTAATAAGAAGAAACCAACCATCTTGCTCGGATTGACTGCTCTCATTGTCGTCCTCTTTGTCTCTCCCATGTCTATTTTGACAGCCGCTTACAGCTCAGCCCAATCTCTCGAGCCAAATCTTTCGCTGTCTCCTGCTCCTTTAATCTTCAGCCCAGCTCCAAATGTGGCTTGTGGAAATGTGCATGAGCTTTGTCCAAGCATGCTCACAAAGGCGTACGACATGGACAAGATGCACAACAACGGAATAAACGGAACAGGTCAGGCAGTAGTGATAGATGACGCATGCGGAGATCCAAACATAAAATCAGATCTCAGTACATTCGACTCTCAGTGGGGACTCCCAAATCCGAAACTCAACATATAC
>CADDZS010000172.1 GCA_902812485.1 archaeon | reverse complement strand
CTAGACTACGTGCTTGAATCGTGCAACACAGCACAAATTTGGAAAAATATAATAGTATCATGACCTTCTTCGATCGTGCCTTTTGAGGAAGAGGGAGGGGGGACGGAAGTGATACCACCTTCGTTTGAGTATGTGGCTCCGAAGACGATTCCTGAAGCAGTTTCATTGCTTGAAAAATTCGGTCAAAATTCAAAGATTCTTGCAGGCGGACAGAGCCTGATCCCTGTCATGAAGCTGAGGCTTGCTTCACCAACTCATCTCATCGATATCAATAGGATCGATGGATTGACCTATATCAAAGAAGGTGATGGGTTTCTGAAAATCGGAGCATTGACGAGGGTGTCAGAAATCGAGTCATCTGATCTAATAAAGAAAAAATATTTCCTTCTTCACGATGCTGCTAAGGAGATAGCGGATCCGACGGTTCGCAACCTTGGGACAGTCGGAGGAAACATTAGTCACGCCGATCCTGCAAATGATCTACCTGCGACAATGCTTGCAAGTGACGCGATTTTGGTCGCGACAGGGCCAAAGGGACAAAGAACTATAAACGCAAAAGACTTCTTTCTTGATACCTTTACCACAGCCCTAACTCACGAAGAGATTCTGACCGAAATTCGCTTGCCAGCATATACACCAGGAACAGGAAGCGCGTACCTCAAACTTGAGAAGAGAGTAGGAGATTTTGCAATAGTTGGAGTTGCCGTTCAGATTTCTTTGGACAAGAACGGCAAGGTTTTGCGATCAGGCATAGGTCTTACATCTGTCGGGCCTACCGCGGTGAAATCTACAAGGGCTGAAGAGCAGCTTGTGGGAAAGAAGCTGACCGACGAAACAATATCGCGAGCTGCCGCTTTAGCTTCTGAAGATTCGAACCCAACATCGGATCTGAGGGGACCAGCTGATTACAAGAAGAAAATGGTCAGAGTCCTAACAACTCGCGCCCTCAAAAAGGCATACGTTCGGATAGTCGGTGGAGGAGAAAGAGAGGAGTAGAATAAAAGATGGCGAAGACAATGCACATCTCAGTGAACGTAAACGGACAGCATAGGGATGCAGAAGTCGAGCCCAGGCTCCTTCTAGTGCACTTCCTTCGCGAGAATCTCAATCTGACTGGGACTCATATTGGATGCGATACTTCAAACTGCGGGGCTTGCACGGTGCTTCTCGATGGCAAAGCAATAAAATCGTGCACCTTTTTTGCAGTTCAAGCAGATGGAAGAGAAATCACAACAGTTGAAGGTCTCGCAAAGGGCGGAAAGCTTCATCCAATCCAAGAAGGATTCTGGGAAAAACATGGACTTCAGTGCGGCTTTTGCACTCCTGGAATGATGTTAGCAGCGGTCGCGCTACTTCAAAAGAATCCCAATCCAACTGAGGAAGAAATTCGAAGGGGAATATCAGGGAATCTTTGCAGGTGCACAGGTTACGTGAAGATCGTGGAAGCAATCCAATATGCGGCAGAGAAAATGAGGCAGGCTCAGCAGGTTGAGGCGCCTGTGAGCTAACAAGAGAGGAGAATGCAAAGAGGTGTTTAAGAAAGAGAAATGGCAGCAGCGCAAACCCAAGAAGTTCATGGAATGGGGCACAGAATCAAGAGAAAGGAGGATCCAGCTCTGATTCGCGGCAAGGGGAACTATATCGACGACATAAAGCTGCCTGGGATGCTCTTTCTCGACTTTGTGCGAAGTCCTTACGCTCACGCAAAGATCAAGAGCATCAATACCGAAAAAGCTAAGGCTCTTCCTGGAGTTGTTGCCGTTATCACTGGAAATGATTTGAAAGGACTTGGGCTTGACTGGATTCCTACCCTTGCAAACGACAAAATGATGGTTCTGCCGCCGGAGAAGGTTGTCTATCAGATGCAAGAGGTGGTGGGAGTAGTCGCAGAGGACAGATATGTTGCTGCTGATGCCGTAGGTCTAGTTGAGGTCGAGTACGAGCCGCTTCCAGTGGTCACTGACCCGTTCAAAGCTCTTGAGAAGGACGCGCCTATAGTCAGAACTGACAAAGGAACAAACCACATCTTTCACTGGGAGGTGGGGGATCGCGAGGGGACTGACAAGATTTTCAAAGAAGCAGATGTTGTAGTCAAACAAGATCTCTACTATCCTAGGATTCATGTCTCCTACATGGAGACCTGCGGATGTGTTGCTGACTTTAACCCAATTGATGGTAAACTCACGCTCTGGATGACGACTCAAGCTCCCCACGCGGTGCGGACCGTTGCGTCTTTGGTCACGAAGATCCCCGAGAACAAAATCAGGATAATATCACCTGACATCGGAGGAGGATTCGGTGGCAAGGTCTACGTATATCCGGGATATATTGTGGCTTCCGTAGCTTCGATAATAACTGGGCGTCCAGTTAAGTGGGTAAATGATCGCTCAGACGATCAGCCCTCCACGGCATTTGGAAGGGACTTTCACATGAGCGCTGAGCTTGCGGCAACAAAAGAAGGAAGGATACTCGCTGTCAGGATAAAAACAATCAGCGATCACGGTGCATTCCACGGCGATGCAAACCCAACAAAATTCCCAGTTGGGCTCTTTAGTATCTGCACTGGTTCATACGATCTCAAGAATGCATTCGCCGAGGTGGATGCTGCGTATACCAACAAGCCTCAGGGGGGAATAACCTACAGGTGCTCGTTTCGAGTCACAGAGGCAGTATACGCGATCGAAAGAATGGTGGACGTCCTAGCCCATAAGATTGGGATGGATCCTGCTGAAATCCGTCTCAAGAACTTCATACCAAAGGAAAAGTTCCCCTATAGATCGGTCCTGGGTTGGACGTACGACAGCGGGAACTATGAAGCTGCCCTCAAAAAAGCTATGGAGAAAATAGGATACGCCGAGCTTCGGCGGGAGCAGGAAGAGAAGAGAAGGAGAGGGGAGCTTATGGGAATCGGGATAAGCAGCTTCACTGAGATTGTAGGTGCAGGCCCTTCTCGCGACTTTGATATTCTTGGGATTAAGATGTTTGACAGCGCAGAGATAAGGATTCACCCGACAGGCAAGGTCATCGCGAGATTTGGGACAAAATCACAAGGTCAGGGACACGCTACTACTTTCGCCCAGATAATCGCCGAAGAGCTAGGA
>CADDZS010000171.1 GCA_902812485.1 archaeon | reverse complement strand
AGTTGAAATAAAGTGGACTCGACAGTCGTGAAATCGCTCGTCTTGCGGGCGGTATCCCAAGTCTCGCGCTAGCCCTCCTTCTGATGGCAATCTCTCTACACCGATCAGAACAATATTTTCTTCGTCCAGTGCTCTTCTGATCCAGAGGGGCGCCACAGAATTCACAGTACTGTTGTTCCTCATCCTTACTTCGTGCCATATTACCTTGCTTCTTCCTCCTTTCCATTTCATTCTTCCCGGCTTTTACTTTTGAGCAAATCATTCCGGTATTTTCTCGCGACCAAAGTCGATGCTATATACTTGCTCTTCAGGGGAGTTTCTTGTTTCACAAGCCCCAGCATTTCAAATTTTTGCCTGCCCTTTGTGCTTTGCGCATCGGGAATCCACATGCTTCATCCCTATTTTTTGATCTTGCAAGGGGAGTTGCTCCTTCGTCGTTGTTTGACTTGAGAAGCAAAAATTTTTGATCCAAGAGGGCAACTTCATTTGACGCAATTTCCAGCTTCAATAATGAAATTGCTATTGCGTGCAAAATCGCGCATATTTGGAATCCATAAAGTCGAAGACTTTGTTTTCTCGATTCCATGAAAATGAAAAGAAGCGGTCAGTATATCCAAAGTCTTCAGCGGTCACCTTTTCTCCTAAAAGTCACTGCTCTTTCTCCCCAAAGTGTATCAAGCGTAGTAAGCTCAGAAAGAATAAACCGCAATCTTACTATATCAGCAAGGGATCTTCCCTCTTCCTCCGGCCTTGATCTTTTTGCCGGTTTTTGCTTTCGGCTGTGACAGCAAAAGCGCAAAAGTATCGCTTTGAATGTCTTCTTGGGAATGTGTATCAGAATTCGATACTATCGAGCTCGGCGATTAGAAAGTCAACAGAGGAGATTGTCATCTTCCGAGTGCAACTGATTGAATGAAAGCAAAAATGCTCAGTAAATCTTGCCAACAACATTTAATAGTTCATGGAGACTGACTCTGAATACTCGATCCGTAATGAAAATCACAAAGATAACAATGCTTACTCTCGCAGTCCTTCTCTCTTCCGTCATCGCTGTTCCTTCCATTGCTCTTTCTTCTTCCTCGATTGCAATTCTCCCGGTTGTCAGCGCATCTTCCTCTTGCACTTTCACCACGACCCAGAGTAGTACTGGCTATACTTACAATGTGACCTTCTCTGGAAAGGATGGAAGCTGCCCTACTGAATACGCTGATAGCTCTCATCTACTTCACGTGATACTCTCTACAGGCGGTGCACAAAACCCATACAGCATCAGCATCACGCCAACGAGCTGCTCTGGCTGTCCACCAAGCGAAGTTCATGTTTTAGGCTGGGCAGGTGACGTTGTTTTCTGTTCAGGTTCTTGCAGCGCCTCCGGTCCTTGGACAGGCACAGTAAATGCAACAGTTCAGGCTGGGAAAGGGTGTAATACCGCTCCGATCATGATCAAGTTCGGAGATAAGGGGCAGGGAACCCCAGTTGTAATCCTGGAAGCTGGTGTTGGAGGAGACTGCGGAAGTATTACTCCGGAATTCCCACTTGGGACACTTGTCGCAGTACTAGCGCCTGTTGCCGCGCTTGGAGCTTTCTTCGGTTCAAGGAAGCTGGGAGCCACTCTTAGGGCAAGGTAGCCCTTCGCAGAGAAACGGAAGAGAAAGACCAAGATAGGTGCGATGAGTACGCGCGAGGTGCGGCCTGCGAGCCCCCTCGCGTTCTTCTTCTTCTTTTCTCCATCTTCTTTGAATTGTTTGGTAATTCATCTTTCTTTTAGCTCTCGGCTTCGCAATTTTTGACATTTCTTTATAGCGAGGAGGAGCCGATTGCCTAGAAATTACAACTGAATCAGGAAAAGGAAAGCATATAATCACGAGCTTGCTGATGCAGCAAAAGGGAGCAGTACCTTGTGAGAGAACAATGATCATATCCTTCAAAAGCGAGATTCTAGGTGAAGAAGGTTGTTGATAGAGCTCGTCTTGTTTGGAGAGATCGCTAGTAGTCGATGAATCCTCGAGAGGAGAAGCATGAAAGAAACCGCGGGTTCCGCTAGGAGAGCACAATAAGCACACACTGAGTTAAATATCGTTTGAAATCAGTGCATTCCTTGTCTCACCCTTTCAGGTTAGAAACTTGCGATTTCATCTTAGAGATAAGAGGATGATATTTTGGATATTTCCTTCCGTCTCAATTATGACTCTCCTCATTGTTTTTGGAAACCTTGCTATTTTTGTGAACGCCCAAACGGGATTCATTGTGTTTGTGGCTCCCACGGGTGAGGGAGTGTCAGCTCCCTTTGTAGAAGTGCCTGGTCAACAGCCCACCGAAATCAGGACAGATCTGCTGACTGTTTCGGGATCGATACCTGCTCCGTCCGTATCTCCCGATGGCAACTGGATAGCAGTCGTCGGTCAAACTCTCCAGGACGAATCAAACTCCGCGTACAATATCTACGTATTCTCTCCAACTGGGGCCAATTTCCATTCCATCACTTCCTTTACCAATCCCCAACAACAAGGGCTTGCTGCCCTCCCGGAAGCGATCACTTTCTCTCCTGACAGTACAAAGATTGCTTTCACGATCGAATCTTATGGAAAAGGCGCGAGTTCGGTAAGTTTGCTCTTTTGCGACGTGGCTACATGCACACAGAACGTTCCAGTGGGAAGCGTAAGCGCAAGTGGATTCGATGGAATGGGAGTAGCATGGTCTCCAGATGGGCAAAGCTTGGTGTCCCCCGTTACATGTGGCATCGACTGTCCAGACGATCCAAGTAGCGGATATCCAGTTCTCGTCACTGACCTCCGAATAATGCCTGCCATCGCAAACGGAGGAAACCAAGCAAGAGAGCTCACCCTCCCGATGCAGAGTTCTTACTCTAACGCTATGATGCAGGTCCTTCCATCATACTCTCCAGATGGGACAATGATAGCTTTTGTTGTTTGGGACATGAACCTCAACCTGAGTCCTGGTCTATCAGGGTACGCAGACTGCCAGAGCTCGTCAATCTATCTTGTTAGTTCTCAAGGAGGTACTCCGACGCTGGTTGAGACGATACCCAATGTCGTCATCACATCCGTGAGCTGGGTTGCTGATCCAGCCTCAAGCGGGAGGCTACTTTTCTCGGCGATTCAGCCCTCGAATG
>CADDZS010000170.1 GCA_902812485.1 archaeon | reverse complement strand
CAGTTACTGTGGGAGTAGAACGTAGCAAGAGTGACAAATTATTTTGGCGTTTTGCGCCGGGGAAGACTGAAAAGGCAATCGCTAACTGAGACGATATTCTCGATGCACCGTTGCAGAAGTAGGCTAGAGCCGAAGTGGTTGGAAATACAAATCCGATGCGAAACCAGATCACGAAGAATCCGATCGTAAGGCACGAGAAAAGAACTACCCATTTCGAATTGGACTTTCTCATCCATGGAAGAGCCGCGAAGACAAGGGACATGTCCACGACTACTTCGAACAACTTGTACGGGGTAGTATAGAAGTCTAGCCAGTAAGTGGTATAATTGGCCAGATCCCAAAGGTTTGCGTAAATTTGCTCGTACCACATTGTGACGGCGATAGTGCAGATGTAAGCGACTGCGACCGCCGTGAGAGCGCCCTTCCATGTTTTGCGTTCTTTCGACTTTTTGATAATCCACCAACTCATCAACACGAAGGAGATGATGGCTCCTGCAATGGAGAAAGCGAAAATCTGGCTATTTCCGTCGGCCCCCACGAAAGCGCCTTCCTTTACGCTGAATCCAGAAATGGCTTGAATGACCTGTAGCGGATACCACCATAACCAAGCAATCGCCGCAACTAGAAGGGTAGTGTAAAGAAAAGATCTTTTTCGCAAGGAAAAATTCGTTCACTAGACCGTAATTTGTATGAAAACAGGATCTCTTTTACTTTTTGATGTGGTCGTAGTTAGTGGCCAGACAACATTATGTGCGACTCTCGCACGCTTCTTCTTTTTCTTCCTCGAAGGTCTCCAAACTCCATTTGTATTCTTGCGGACAACTCGTATGAGAAAAACATGTTAATTACGAGAGAAAGTAGATGTGCAAGGACGATGTCTCAGAGACCTTGAAAGAACAAATCAAGGGTAAGGGTTTTCTTTCAAAGTTAGGATTAGATAGTCGTTATCAGACACCACCTCTTTGAGGGCACGATGACTTCCCAACTTTCTCCAATCGCTTGCGATTTAGCTGAAGTAAGACCAGCTCCCGAATTGAGGATTTGGCTATTGTGATCTGATATACAAGACTTGAATTTTTGGAAAACTAGGCGACCTATTCTTGAGTTGTTATACCAACCGTTCGAGAACTACTGGGCTGCGTCTTTGCCTTTTTTTCTCATCTCCATTTTTCTTAATCGCATCACCTTGCTCAGTTAATACAAATTTGGAGATGACCTACATTCCTGGCAATCTCCAAAGCCTTCTTCATGTGCTCTTGCGCATCTTGAGTTCGATCGTCTAGAAATCTCAAAGAGGTTTTTGAGTATTCTCAGAAAAGAGATGGATGCAAAGACAAATCTTGGCAGGTGCAAGAAATCCTTGCGCAGGCTTTCAACGAGTACTGTATGGCCACTGGATACGAGAAGTCTTTACCCATCATCATCAAAGAGTGATTTAGGGGGGTGGGAATCCCAAAGTTAGGTGAAATGCGAGAAATGGCCTTTTCGCATCTGGAATCAGAAAGAAAGCTTCAGAGAACATCATGAAGTTGCCTTTCGGTTGCTTAACATCCTCAAGAACTATGAAGGCGAACACACGAGGAAATCAGCTGGAAGTGCGCTTCAAGACATTTCTAGAAAAGGAAAATGGTCTCATGCGCTCGAGAGCTTGTAACTTGGGACACTTCGAAGCCAAGAATTGCATTTACTCACTCTCCTTGGCAGGCAAATTCTCTAAACAATAACTCAAAACTGATTTTAGGTGTTTGACGAGTTTTGGGGGAGAGAGGGAAAGAGAAAGGTGACAGCGCTTGCAAAGCGAAGATGATGGCGCTGTCGCCCTTTTTTTGTTGCTTCCTTCTTGGCATTTTTTACTTGTTGTTGTTGGGTATTCCGGTTAGGAGAATGTGGGATATGCGATGTCTCCAGTAGTCGCGCTGAAGTAGTTGCACCACTGGTTCGTTGTCTCACCTGCCACCCTGAGCTTTGCATTGAGCAGGTAAGCCCATCCCCAGACCTGATTAATGGCGCTAAAGCCGGTGAAGTACGTCGATGTCCAGTCAAACACGTGAGCGTCTCCGATCTGGCCGTTCCCGTACGTACCTTTCAGCACGTCACCGAGAGTTCCACCATAGTCCTTGATCCCGAGGCTTCCCTTCGTCGGATTCGTTCCTGGATTGAAAGTACCTGTGAAAGTCTCATTGTACCCTCCGTACATCGTGCCAAACACGGAAGTATTTTGCACAATTGCTAGAGAGCCAGGGCTCACTGCCCCTTGAGGACTCTGGAAGAATCCGGAGTAAATCTTCTCTGCGTAAAAGTTTCCGTTCGAGAGCTGCCACACTTTGAGGGTCGTGGTGTAGTAGTCGAGTGCCCAGAAGCCTGAAAGACCCGAGTCCTCATCGTTCTTTACTGTCCAGTGGACGTTCAAGATCAGCGTTCCGTTGGGAGCTTGAGCTAGGAAGAACTGAGCCGGGCAGGTTCCGATCGGCGGAGTCGAGGAAAGGGAAGATTGAAGCATCGAATCACTTGCGTTTGCGTTGTTTGCTGATGTCCATATTCCAAACACGGTCAGGCCTGAAAGCGAAAAAATTGCAATCATCAGGACTGCCGTCATCTTAGTCATATTCTTTCTCATCTTGTGATAGCTACCTCTGTGAGGTTTGCAGAATATCTCAAATGATTTAAACATTTCAAAAAGACTAGGAGAGTCTTGCAGTGTGGTAGGCGGAGTGGAAAAGAGAATAAAATTGTAAAGTTTCGAAATTGCTTTATTCGAAATCGAAAGTGAGCAACTCCAAGTATCGGAAATCGCTATATGCATATTTTCTGCGTCTCTGAAATCTAGGAAACTTACATAGCTTGCAAGGCCTTCTATCGCGAGCCACAGAGCCTGTCCGTCGCGTCTCATGGATTCGCGAAGAACCCAGTAGTGTACGATGTTGACGCCTAAAGTGTAAGATAAGTAAGCGCTTCTCCATTTCAAAACAAATGTTTGTGTGGTGTGTGCAAGTTGCACAGTCGCGATGCCGAAAACCTACAGCTAGCGGAAGTCAAGGACGAAATCTTGAGCAAAGAAAGATCTTTCAGGAATCAAATTTGGTCGACTCCTCCCACGTGTTGATAATCTAATGCGTCTAAGAAGATAACTCCTCAATTGGGGACTCTGC
>CADDZS010000169.1 GCA_902812485.1 archaeon | reverse complement strand
AAGCGTATTCGAGCAAACATATACACAGAAATCCTCACGCTTCACTAGGTGCTTCTGTCTTCAAACAACGAAGAGACAAACCTCTCGATGTCGAAGGGGATAATGTCATCATAGCCCTGACCCACCCCAAGATATATTATGGGTTTCTTTGTGACGTAGGCTATCGAAAGGGCCGCACCCCCTTTGACATCGGCATCTGCCTTTGTAAGTATAGATGCATCGAAATCTGTTGCCTTTTGAAACTCTCTAGCTTGTGAAACGGCATCGTTCCCTGCAAGAGCATCGGCAACGAAGATTTTCAAATCCGGGGAAACGACCTTTGAGATTTTACTCATTTCTTCCATGAGATTCCTGTTTGTCTGAATTCTGCCTGCTGTGTCAATGAGGGCAACATCTATGTTGTGGGAGTTCGAATAAAGCTGCGCATCTTTTGCGACGGCCGCAGGATCCGCGCCATAGCTCTGAGTTATTACTTTCACCTTCAGCTTTTGAGCATGTTCGGAGAGCTGTTCAATCGCGCCTGCCCTGTGTGTGTCACCGGCCGCGACTACCACTGACATTCCGTTCTTTCTCACTAGGTTCGCCACTTTGGCGACTGTGGTGGTCTTTCCAGTTCCGTTGATACCGAGAAACAAAACAAGGAACGGGCCCACTTCATGGTTATTCTTTCGTAGCTCAGCCTTTTGCTTTGCAAGTGAGAGAAAGTCCACGCGAGGTGTAGAAGAGAAAATTTTTCGGATCGATTCCTTGAGCTGTTCCCTGACAAAAGTCTCAGCGTCAAGGGATCTCTGAATCTTTGTTCCGAGAATGGTTTGTCTCAGTGTTGTATTGATAGATTCAATTGCTTCGGGTGAAACGTCGCTTTCAATCAGTGCAAGCTCAAAATCCCACAAAATCTTGTCGACTTCCTCTTCTGAGAGAGAGCGGTGTGTAGCAAGCTGTGCAAGGGAACCGAATGCAGCCTTGAGCTTATCAAACAATCTGGGTCAATCTCCCCCCTTCATTTCTTTTCTATTTCGTATTTGACTTTGAGAAATCGAGATACTTGTCTCGTACAACAGCACAGAGAAAAAAAAGGAAGGAAGTAAGAGAAAGCCTTTCCCCGAAGCCCTAATCAATCTTCCATCCTGTGAAAAAGAAGCTCCATTATTGTCGAGCTAACTGTTGAAGAGCTGCCCGCCCCGCCTCGAGCCGAGCACCTATTTCCCTCCTTTGCTGTTCAAGTCCAGTTGCAGTCTTCTCCAACTCCTTTTCTCTTTCTTGGAGAAAGAGCTTTGCAGAATCAGGAGTCTTTTCTACGGCGACACCTGCTCCGACATTGACAATGAGTTTCTTGAGCGGCGGAGCTTTCACGGGCAGTAGAATTCCTCCTCCTACCGGGATTAGAAGCTCTCTTTCGTCGGATAAAGAAAGGGCATTTAGGGATTCAGACGCGGCTCGTGTATCTGAAAGTGCGGCGGAGACAGTCTGCTGCCTCAACTCAACTTCTTGATAATAAGCTTCTAGGAGCCTTATCTCTGTGACGAGCTGGTTCAATCTTTGTTCTGCTTGTTCGTCTCTTGCTGATTCTTGAGCCGTCGTTTTCCTCGTTGTTCTCAGAGAATCAGGAACTGGTTGAGCCTTACTACCAATGGTGCTCAAAATGATAGAAACCCTTCCTCGCGAATGAAATCAGGTGCTAGAAAATAAATGGCTCCGGCGAAGTAAAAAAGCAATTCCTCTACCTGATCCATCAAAGCGAGAATGCCCTTCCGATAATTACTAACTCGCTTCCCTTTGTTTGGCTTCCAAGAAGGAGCCCTTTGCTGTTTCCCACGAAACCTGAGCTTACAAAGGGAACACCACCATTGACTGTTGCGGGTTCGGGCTCCACTTTCAAGATTTTCGCAACGAGATTGATCTCTTCTTCACTTGCGATGGGATGTACGAGGGCACCAGAGTTCGTAGCAGAGATCATTGAACCAACTTGTGCATAAGGCCCAAGTCTCATCTTGCACACTGGAACACCTAAAACTCTCTCGATTGATCTAGCGGATTCGTCGCTGAAAACATCAGAGATGACCGCACCAAAATCGTTTGCAGAGATCAGATTCCCGACAGATGTGTAACGAGAATCAAGTCTCTCGACCCGAAGACCAGTAATCTTCCTAAAGTACTCGACTTCTTCTTGCTCGGCCAATCTGGAGAGGATCATCCCATTGTTATTCAAAGCCGCTAAAGGTCCCAATAGTCTCGAACCAGAGATTGAGGAAGGTATCGGCTCGCATTGAAGAACTTTTGAAATGCGTTCGGATTTGGCCCTTGCAAGTCCCCTCGGCACAAGGCAAAATTTGTCATTTGCTTTGAGAAATATTCCGATGTTGGAACTTCTGTAAATATCAAACAAATGTATGGAGGGCGCCACGACCTATTTTCCTATTTCTTGTCAGGCTGGATTTAAAACGTGTTCCCCGTTTTAGGGGGATAAGAGGTGAGTGGTTTAAAGAATTCAGCGATAGCTCTTGAAACCGTGTGCCGGCTTTCTAGAAAGACTTGCGCTTTTCGGCCAGAAGCCTGCCAATCCAAAAATAATGCATCCCAAGCCTCTTTTGGGTTAAGCTTTCTGTCAAAAGCCTGCCCCTACTACGACCGAGGCGGGCACATTCAAAGGAAAGTTTCAAACAAGAAAAGGGAAATGTGCTAAAAAAAGGATCTCTTTTTGAGCTCTCTTCGATCACACAAGTAGATCTAGAGAAAAATGCGAACAGGGTCTCTCGGAGGAAGAAATGTCTCAGATCTCCTGAGTTCATTGGGGAAGGAAAAGCAGGAAGTAATCAGCCAGGCGAGGGTCATTCTTCTCGGACTTGGTTGTGTAGAGGAAGTAGACTATGATCCAATCAATCTGGAGCCGATAATGATCTACTCTCATCCTGCACTTGGTGATCGCAAGATCTTTTTGAAATTCAAATGGGAAACCGTGGCAGTTATCTTGTTTCAAACGAACGCGAATGCTGTCGTCGCTCTCAAGTCTGTCCCTAAGCTGAAATATGGAGAGGAGAAGATGGAAGGAGAGCAAGGACCGGTTGGGATTACTATCGAGCTAAAGGATCAAATCAACGAATTCTCTACCATCGTCAAACAAATCATCAGTGTGCCTTCCAGTTCATCGCATGCTGAACAATGAAGATTTTCGCATGCGCGTA
>CADDZS010000168.1 GCA_902812485.1 archaeon | reverse complement strand
ATCAATCAAGCAAGAAAATGCTCTCAGAGTATGGTCCTTTGTCCCTCTCAGTCCTATCCTCCACTGGACGATGAAAGACCCTTCGAACCACAAGTCCTGCTCGATCAAATATCTTGGGATAAAGGGACAAATTGTCGTTTGCCACAATGAACCAGACTGACTTTGGGGGAAGAAGATACTTTCTGACATTGATTAGCACATTGCTTATTCCATCTATGTACTCCTCTCTTGCCTTCTCCCCCTTTCCTAAGCTCTTTCTCCCAATCTCAAACGAATCTCTCCTCCTAAGGCCGAACAGCTCATATGCATACCTGTGCTGCTCATGATAGTCTATCTGCCCCACGTACGGAGGCGAAGTGAACACCCCAGCTCCTACCTCTTCGATTTTTCTCCGAAACCAGCCCTCACCCATCACCCCATCCACACCCTTCTCGAGATCGAAAATTCTCGAGTCTGCTTCGAACACAAGAGCAGTGGTATCTCGCGCTCTCAATTTAGAGAACTCTGATATCCTTCGAAGTGTATCCCTGCCATAGAATTTGAGCCTTGGCAAAATGCTTGTGACCGGCCTGCAAATCTTCCCTTTGTGCTTGTAGCAGGGATACGGTTCCCTGATAGGTTTCGACGGATTAGCGAGTTCGTAGTGATAAGTCAGCCTGCAGGATCTCGCAGTTCTGCTCAAAAGTACTTTGAGCAAGTCCTGATATTTGTATTCTGGGATCAAACTCTTGAAGAAGAGCAGCTCCTTCAAGCTACGCTTCGCAAACCAAGCATTGAGATAATCGCTTTCATTTTCAAGATATGATCTTTCCTTGAGAGCAAGCATTTCCATTTCCTGATCAAAATTCGCCTCACTGAAAGCCACAGTTCTGGCTGTGATCTCGGAGATTTCCTTTTCGGCGAGTTTCAAATCGTAGCTTGCGATTTTGACTCTTGAGATGAGAACATTGAACTCTGAAATGTCCATCCCGACTGAGTTGATCCCCATCTCAGACGCTTGAACAAGAGTCGTGCCCGATCCACAAAATGGATCAACCACAACCTGCCCAGCTTTGAAATATCTAGACAGAAAATATTCGACGAGCTGGGGAATGAATTTTCCAAGATAGGGGTGAAGTCTGTGAACATGTTTTGTCCTTATTCGCTCCGGAACTTCTGCAAAACTTAGTTCGGTATTTGTTATCGAGAGCTCTTTCATCCTTCGATTTATTCGCTCTTGCGACTTGCGCAAATAATCCAAGAGCTCGGTGCGCGAAATTCGAAGCTCACCGCTTGTGGCTCTTTCAATCCTTTCGCCATTAGGATTGTACTTGTTCAGCCTATTGTATTGTATCAGGTAAGAAATATTGCTCCGAGTTTTTCCTGCAAAGGCGGCTGCTTCACTGATTGTCAAAAACTCGTTGGCTAGGGACGTAGTTTGGGATTGCTTGTGTGCGACAATGCGACTATGCAAAGTTTCTGATCTGTTGCCCTCTGGATTTTCTTTCACAACCCATCCTCCGAAATTGCTCTTGAGTAATCACATTTCGCGACCGGCATGCCGCAAGAGAAAGATAAAGCATTCCTTGAGTACCGTTGAAATTGGGTTGCGCATGGATGTATTTCGAACTTGCGATTGGCTCAAGTACTTCGTGAACTCGGATAAAAAGCAAGGTGGGCTAGAATCGTCATTTTTCCACCTCTTTATGACAAGCTACCACCATCTCTTGCTATACTTGAACTCCGACGCCCTTTCGTTGCGCCCGAGTTTTCTGAAAACATAAAGATGCTCATGCGCAATCTTGTAGAAATCGTATGAGTGTCCTCTCCATCGCCCTCTCGCACTCATCATCTTATGCTGGAGCTTGATTATGTCCTCCTTCAAAATGAACCCGGCGTCCAAGAACCTACTCAAAACTCCCAAGTTGATTGGAATATAGTGCCGTCGTCTTCTAGTATCTCCTATCAGAATCGCACAATACTTACCAGGTTTGAGTATTCTGAAACATTCGTTTGCGACCTTTCCTATTTCCTCAAGGAAACCTTCAAGCTTTAGAGACGAGAGGTCTCCAGGGATATTTGACTTTGAATAAGATATGATACCGCAGTAGGGCGGGTGAGTAGCTATCAAGTCAACTGTCTCGTCTTTAATAAGATCAAGCCTTCGTGCATCGCCCACATACAATCTTAGTTCGGCTTCTTTTGCTTGTTTCGGAAGTTGATCGCTCTCAAAATCTAGTCTGTTCATCGCAACCATGATTGCGTCCGGGTTGATATCAACGCCTATGCCGTTCCTTCCAAGCAATTTGCACTCCACAAGAGTAGTTCCGCTTCCGACCATTGGATCACAGACCACATCGCAGGGACTTGTGTATTTGTGAATAAGATTTCTCGGAATGAAGGGGCTCCAATTGCCACGATAGTTGCCTATGTGTGTAGCCCAATCTCCTCTATCGGGAAAACTCCAAACTGTCCACTCTTCCGGAACAAACTTCTCCGGCTCAAACTTCTCTATCTTCCAATCCCTTACAAGCCTGACTTTTGCGTTCTCGATTGAAATCGAATCATGGGACTTGAGGAATTCATTGTACTCGTCCTTAGTCACCAAACGCATTCGCTGAAAGGCAGAGGAGGAGGAAGAAGGTGGCAACGATGCTGAAGATAGGCTATGAAAGCTCTTGGTCATCGAGAAGGTGTGTTACTCTCCTATTCGTATCTTATAAAAACCAATGTGGCGAGCGACATCACTTTTCCGCCTCTTCCACCCCCCATTGTGCCACTACGTCCTATCCAAAGCCATCCAAAAAGCGAGACCAGTCATCGAGTAGTTTATCAGATAAAGACTGAGGCAAACTGGACATATCTTGTGAATCACATCGAGCTCAAGATACCAAAGATAAATTGTGAAGATGTTTCCAATCATCAAAAACAGGGCGAGGATCGTTTCGCCAGAGTACTTGAAAGCAACAAATCCTACTACGAGCGCAAGTGGAAACCAGAGAAGGCCAGTCACCCAGAATGGAATACCGAACAGAGACGTATAACCGCTCGAAGCTACTCCTCCGCAAGAAAAGTACGAAGTGATGTTACAGCTTTGGAAATTCAGAGTCAAATATTCCCATGCGTCGTATATCGATATTCCAATTCCAGCTGTTGTAAGAGCTAGATATGCGACTCTAGCTAGGTGTTTCATAGATTTTCTTAGTCCT
>CADDZS010000167.1 GCA_902812485.1 archaeon | reverse complement strand
TAGCTCATGGAAAGAACCAAATATTGGACAGCGCACTCAACCTCCAATAACTATAGAAGCTGAGGAAAAGGAGAAGGACAATAGAGAGAGGAGGCACAGAGAGAAAGCTAAATGCAAATACCAACCATTGTGGAGGAAGAGGAAAGCTTCTTACAGGAATGCTATCCTCATAGATTGAATCTCGTCATCAAACAAGGACGTGGTTGTTACGTTTTTGATTCTGAGGAAAAGCGCTATCTTGACTGCTTTTCGGGAATAGCTGTCAACAATGTTGGGCACTGCCACCCAAAAGTGGTGAAAGCGATACAGGAGCAGTCTTCCAAATTACTACATACGTCTGGATATTTTCACACGGAGCCGATGGCACACCTCGTAAAGAAGCTCAGCTCGGTCCTCCCAGAGGGAATGAACAGAACATTCCTTTGCAACAGTGGGGCCGAGGCTGTGGAGGGGAGCGTGAAGCTTGCTAAAAAGTACGCGAGATTTCGAGGCAAGAGTGGACTCCATGTGATTGCACTTAAGGGAGCGTTTCACGGGAGACTTGGTCTCTCACTCAGCCTTACTGGGCAGAGCAAATTCAAACGAGATCTCGCAAACTTTGCCAACTTCCCGGGCGTGATCCATGTTCCTTTTCCCTACTTGTACAGATCGAAACTCGATGAAGAAGATCTTGTTGAGAATTGTATCAACGAGCTCGAGGACGCAATTTCGCTCATATCAACTGAGCAAGAGTTCGCATGCTTCATTGGTGAGCCAATTCAAGGCGAAGCTGGGCTCATCGTTCCTCCAGATGACTACTACCCCAAAGTCTCCAGTTTGCTCAAACAGCACGAAATCCCTCTCATATCTGATGAGGTGCAAACGGGATTTGGAAGAACCGGGAGAATGTTCGGCTTTGAACTTTGGGAACTGAAGCCAGATATCGTGAGCATGGCAAAGGGGATGGGAGGAGGAATGCCTATCGGGGCCTTCTCCACAAGGGAAGAAATTTCGAGGGCGTGGAAGCCATCAGATCACTTTTCGACCTTTGGAGGGAATCCCGTTTGCTGTGCAGCCGCAGTTGCCACAATTGAAACAATAAAACAGGAGAATCTGGCAAGGAACGCGGAGGAGATCGGACGGCAAGTTCTCGAGAGTCTAACAGATTATGAGAAGAGTAATCAAATGGAGAATGTTGGCGAGGTTAGGGGAAAAGGGCTCATGATAGGAATCGAGCTTGTTTCAGACAAGAAATCGAAAAAACCGGATTCCATGCTCGCATCTAAAATCCAGGAGAGAATGCTTGAGAGGGGTGTTATAATTGGAGTTGGAGGGCTTTTTGGAAACGTCCTTAGAATCCAGCCACCGCTAATCATCGACCAATCTCAGGCTGAGATTTTGGTTCAGACTCTCTTAGAATGTTTCAAATCTTGAATTCACCTGTGCCTATTTCACGCGCAAGAGACGAAGGAAGAGAAAAAGAGGGAAAGAAGAAAAAGGAAAAGAGGGGAATTTTACTCTGCGCCCTTCTTGGCTAATGCTCTCCTGTTTCCTTGTTCTTTCATCCTCCTCGTCTGAGCAAAATTAAGAGTCCCCCATTCGGGGATTTTCTGGGTAGGCTTGTCGCAAGCATTCCTTCATTTTCCTTCCTGCTTGCTTTCCACTTTTCGATTGATTTGAAATCTGAAAAAGAACCTTGGCAAACAACTTTTTTGAAGGGGTTTTTTACTCTCTCCTCAGCGGAAAAGCTTACTTCCATCATGATGAAAGCATCTATTCGTTATTCTTCTAGTTGTTCTTTGAAAATTCTACCTTCTTCGTTAAATAACAGGTTGCGGAGGAGTTCTAACAATAGTTGAGCGATAACAGAGCAGTCGTCTTGGGGGCAGGCCTCATGGGTTCCTCGATAGCATTGGATCTGCTCGATAGTAGCCTCATCTCACAAGTCTCAGTTGTCGACTCAAATGCCGAGAAACTGAAAACGCTTCGTTTCAAGGCTAGCAGGAGACCGATTCCTAAGGTGGGTGGGGTCACTGCTGTTGGAACAGCAGATCTTTCAGGCAAACTCGAGACAGTTGAACTTGATATCAAGAAGGATGAGGATGGACTGAAAAAGACTCTTGCAAAGGCCGACATCGGAATTGGAGCTCTTCCTCACAACCTAGCAGAACAAGCAGTCATGGCTGCACTCGAAGCAAGGATTGACTTTGTTGACCTGATATATTTGTGGCGCTACGAGGGTGGAAGCACAGGCGGTGGAGAAGCAAGCAAGATCGATGCTCGGGCAAAGCAGAACGGAGTGACGATCATCCCAGCTTGTGGGCTTGCGCCGGGACTTACGAACATTCTTGCGAAGAATGCAGCAGATCAGATGGAAGAAGTTGACTCTGTCAAGATCAAGGTGGGGGGGATACCAGAGGCTCCAAAGGGCCCCTTAGCATACAAAATCGTCTTCGCGATAGACAGCGTGCTCGAGGAGTACACTCGCGATGCACTAGTGGTGAGGGGAGGAAAGAAAGTAACTGTCCCAGCACTTTCAGAAGTAGAGGAATTGACTTTTGCCGAATTTCCAGACCAGAAATTTGAGGCATTCATCACAGATGGACTCTCTACTCTTCCCGAAACGCTGAAGAATGTCAAGGACATGGAGGAAAAAACGATTAGGTGGAAGGGACATGCAGATCAGATAAAGCTCCTTATAGATCTTGGTTTCTTTTCCGAACGTCCGATCAACATAAGGCAATCCTCGAACGTGCGAGTAGCACCTCGCGCCTTGCTCTCCACCCTTCTTGAGAAGAAACTCGCAATGCATCAAGGCGACAAGGACATGACACTCCTCCGTGTCGAGGTCAAAGGAAGGAAGAGAAAGGGAGACAGCGCAACCAGGGTGCATCAGTACGAGATGGTAGATAGGTTCGACACAGAAACTCAGATGACGTCTATGGCAAGGACCACGGCCTATCCTTGCTCTGCAGTTGCTCAGATGGTGCTCGAAGACAGGATTAATGAGAGGGGGTTCATCCCGCCGGAGCTTGCTGTTAGGGATGAGCGTTTTGACGATTTCCTTTCTAGGCTCGATCGGAAGGGGCTCACAATAAGAGAACACGAATACCTAGCGCCAGTGGCTTGAAGGAGAAAAAGGGAAAAGGAGCCCGAGACTTGGATGCGTATCAGTCGTGGAAAGCCATGTAAATCAAAGAGATATTGTGAGCTTGTCAGCTTACGTGCCTCGGTAGCTCAGCCTGGCCAGAGCGATGACACCG
>CADDZS010000166.1 GCA_902812485.1 archaeon | reverse complement strand
TGGATGAAAAGCTGAAGAGTTGGCGATTTTCTCTTCGAGAATTGCTTTTTCTATCTTGAGGGTGCCAATCTCGTTATCAAGCGACGAGGAATATCTTTCAAGTTCCATGATATCGACCTTTTCTCTCAGGGCAAGAATTTCCCTCTCAAGGGAATTGCGCTCGTTCTCCATAGCCTTGATACGCTCTTTGAGTTGAGACTTGCGGGTTGCGAATTGAGTGCTGTTGCTACTGATAGCTTCCATGCTCTCCTAACCTTTTTTCCTCGTTTCACAATCTCAACACAAAGCTACTTTTCTCAGTGTGAACGAGAAAATATTGATCTGTGGGTGAGATCGTTTTAACCGAGTGAAGATGAGAGGAAATCTCCATCTCTCTTTCCTCTTTCCTCGCGTCAAAAAGACAGATATGTGCCACTCAGCTCGAACGTTTGGCATGGCCAGGTTACTTGCGAGCTTAAAGCATAGTTGCATCAGAGAGAGAAAAAGAAGAAGGCTAAGTAACATATGAAAATGTGGAGTTTTCTTCTTCTTCTTGTTCTTCTTTTCCCAATTGAGCTTGTGGTTTTACTCTCAAAGAGAGTATTTGATTATCAAGTTCCTTAGAACGTCAGCTACATCCTCTGCCTTGTCCGTTGTCGTCTCGAGATACTCGTAAATCTCCTTGATTTTCATCACTCGGAAAGCAGTTGATCCTGTTTCTTCTACTTCGAAAAGTTTGCCCAAGCTCTCATGGAGAAGAGAGTCTGCTTGATTTTCCAAATCGTCTATCTTTATTGCAGCGTTCCCTATCGTTATTTCAGCCTTCGAGCCCTTGAGCGATAAAATTGCATCCCTAATCGCTTGAGCTTGCGAAAGTATGATCTTCGAGAATTGGACCATCTCTGGGGTCACTCTTTCGACATGATAGATCTGCATCCTAGAAGTCGTTGCATCAATGAAATCGAGCATGTCATCAAGAGCCTTCAAAAGTGCAGTTATGTCCTGCCTATCTATCGGAGCGACAAATCTTTTCGCAAGCTTTGTGAAAGCATCGTGAACAAGATTGTCCCCTTCGTGCTCGAGTAACTTGATTTTCTGTGCGAGCTCCGTGGAGTCTATCTTACCTTCTTTGCTCGAGACTGCGCTGCTGAGAGCCCCGCTGAACTGCTCTGCCGCCAAGAGCACATTCTCTGAGATTCGATCAAATGTGTCGTAAAAAGACTTGAAAATTTCAGAAACGTCTTCAAGTGATAATTTCTTCGTCTCTGTTCCCATGATCAACGTCAGTCCACCTCCAACAAAACAAGCTGCCGACACTATTGCTAGCATCTCTGCTTTCCCTATGGCTAGGAGGACGAGTGGGAGAAAGAAGGCTGACACGAGTGCACCCACCTTACCAACCGTGGCAGCGATTCCGTGCCCCGTCCCTCTAAGGCGTGTAGGAAAGAGCTCCACTGGATAGACGAATGTGGTCGTGTTCGGGCCCATATTTTCAAGAATGTAGAATACTCCTAGCAGAAAGAGGAGAGTCGAGAAAGAAAGGGAAGAGGAATAAAACGCGGCTATAGCAAGTGGAATTGCCATCCCGAAGAATCCGATTGTTTGAATCCACTTTCGCCCGACCACATCGATCAACGCTATGGAAGAAAGGTATCCAAAGCCCGCAAAGATGTATAGTATTCCTGTCGTGATGGCAGAAGCGAGTGCAGGCGAGTTCGGTCCATAAATTGACTGTATGAAGGTTGGAAGGAGAAGACCTATCCCGTAGACCCCAACGTCCACGAGGAACCAGCTTGCGGAAGTGAAAAACACGCGACGAGCATAAGGCGAGAGCAAAAGCTCCTTGACCGAGACTTTCTCGACCACGTTCGTCAGCTGCTCTTCGGTGACATTGTACCCGAAGAATTTGGACATCACCTCCTTTGCCTTCTCTGTCTGTCCGTGAGACATGTACCAACGTGGAGTTTCAGGCATGGTTGTCCTGAGGGTGAGAGCAACTATCGCGGGCACGACTCCTGAAAGAAGCATCCAGCGCCAAGGTTCCAAAATATAGGGTCCAAGAGTGAGAAAGTAGATGCTTACGCCGATTGCGGAAAGAATTCCAAGGCCTTGAAAAGCGAAGACTGAAGCGATGAGCTTTCCTCTGTTCTTGTTGCTCACAAACTCTGCTATGTATGAGGCGCTGATCGGATAATCAGCTCCTATCCCTATTCCGAGAAGGAATCTGAAAACTACGAGCTGGATGATAGATTGAGAGAATGCCGAGAGCGCTCCAAAGACAACGAAGAATATCAGGTCGATTACGTAAAGTGTCTTTCTGCCGAGTCTGTCGGCGAGATTCCCGAAAATCACCGCCCCAAATACCGCGCCTAGAATCGCAGCCGAGCTTATCGCAGAAATGTCAAGGGGAGTTGTGTGGAAAGCAACTCTGATGGGAATCAGAGCGACGCTGATTATGAATAAATCGTAGCCATCCATGAAAACGCCCGCACCAGAAAGAGCTAGCACGCGTAAGTGGGAGCGAGTCGTCTTGCTCGTCTCGATTTGGGTAACTATCTCGCTTGAAACAGTCTTTGGGGAAGATGCCGTCGTTGTGGTTGCCTCTTTCAAATTGTTCGAGTTACCTTCTTCTCCGCTGTATTGTTTCATTCTTTCACAATTAGCTGAAACTTTTGTGTCAAAATTGCTAGTTTTTCTCCCTTCTCATCATTTCGCATTTTCCCTTCTCATACTCTGTTGAGAGAGAGGAAGAGAAATTAGCACGATATAGTAGCCAGATAAAGTCGGAACGAGTCAAATTACGTTTGAATTTCTTTTTGTCTAGTAGTAAAGAGTTTTTAGAGTGCTAATTATATCTCATTTGCCTCAATATAACATATAGCACTATAGAGTAAGAGTGTGGGGCAAGAAAAAGATGTAGGATCGAAAGTGTTCGGGAACTTTTTCTCTCAAGGCGAATATTGATTATCTTTCTCACAAAAACCCGAAAGGTTGCGTTTTGGGATCTCCCAGATCTCGTGGAGATGTTGGCCAATTTCCTTCTTACAAATCACTTTCTTAGGGACGAAGCCAACTCTTGATTGATCAGCATCGACTCAGATGCGACGAAAAGGCCTGTGCCCGCAACTATGAAAGAGAATCCGAGATAAATGTCCAACCAATAATAATACTGGTACTGCCCGCCAAGGCACTGAACGGAGGTACAGCCATGAAGATTCAAGAACGCATTCAACCCGATCATTCCGAAGCCAAGGATTACTCCACCAATCGCGATTAGGAGTAGACCTAGGATTCGCAAGACCCGTTGCTTG
>CADDZS010000165.1 GCA_902812485.1 archaeon | reverse complement strand
TAAGTGTCAACTTGAGCGGCTTATCTCAGTTTTGATCCTGCCAGAAGCCTCGAGTCGCAATAAAATTCTTCTCGGCAACGTAGATGTTTCTGATCGTCTGATCCTCGTCTCCTGTTCTCCTCAGTATTCTTGCAGCGGTATCAACACCCACTCCGAATCCAGACAGAATAAGAATGGCCCTCTTTCCAAAGTTTTGAATAAGACTTGAAGTCTTCCAGGCCCTTCTGAATTTCTTTTCCTCCTCTTCTGTCAGAGCTTCAGAAGATTTTCTTTTCTTGTTTATTATCATCGGGAGCTCGACATCTGAGGGATATGTTTCTGTAATCAGGCGTGAGTGACAAATCGGGCAAATTATGGGTTCAGATATTTGATCGGTTCTTTTGATCGATTCGTATCTTCCGCAGCTCAAACACAGTAGCTTGTGCTTGGCACTTTCTAGCCGCACACGCACCAAGTCGAGTATTGCCTTCTCTGCGCTTGCAGGAAGTGCCGCAAAGGAGGAGGCGTACTCCAAGATCGGCATCGCAAGCTCTGAAAAGTTTTCAACGTCGAGGATTCTCAGGTTAATCTTGCCTGTTCGGATTCCTTCGAGAACCTTCTTCGTTCCTTCAATGTCATACTTTTCGAGAAAGAGCTCCCTGACTATCTCAGTGTAAACTGAAGTCCCTCTGAACCTATCCTGAATCAGCCTAGCCGCACGTCTGTCATACTGAGCAGTCTTATCCACAATTCCAAATTTTTTGGAAACATACCATGTCTTCCAGTTGAGCGGGTGAGTTCCGACTATTGATGCTTCTAGTATTTCTTCTATCTTGAAATCCTCCTTGAGCACGGCCTCCACTTGTTCACCTCTAAGTTGGCCACTCGATGAAAGCAGTATCCTGTAGGCGTCACTCTTCGTTTCGATCAGATACCCTGTTTTGGATGAGAGGAGCGTCGAAAGGATAGTACTAAGGGTTTGGTTTATCCTAGTTCCAAAGCAAGAATGAACCACAACTGTTGAAGTGCCAGCCTTCCTCTCTACTATCACGTTGGAATCATCTGGTAGGCCTCTAAGAACTGATGCACTTGACTTGAGCCTCCTCGTCTGCTCTGAGGATACCTCATATTTTCCCAATTCACGCCCAGAAGCTATCGCCTTTCTAAGCTTTCCAACAAGAAGAGAAGTTTCGAGTTCGACAGGAATGAGCTCCCCTACCCAGTAGGGTATCGTGCTGAGATCTGAGAAGATTGGTTCAACATAGAGAGATTTCTTGTCATCATCCACTGAGATGATCCGCCATGAATTTCCCTTGAGCACAAACGTCCTGCCGGGCTCACCATACTCTCCCACGAACACCTGATCGAGTCTTCCGATGATCTTTTTCGAAGTTGCATCGATTACTTCGAACTGTTGTATATCCGGGATGGTTGAGAGATTGGAATAGTAGTACTCGTATGTCCTTATCCCCCTTCTTCTGACCTCTTCCCCATCGAAGCGGATGATTCCTTGTCTTTCAAGGATTCTCGCGACAGAGTCAAAATCTTCATTTGAAAGATCTTTGAATGGATAGGCATTCCTAAAGAGAGAGACTCCATCAGACATTGAAAAAGAACTTTCTTCAAGAGCAAGGCCAGCAATGTGGTGCGCAAGCACATCGAGAGGCTTGATATGAATGATGGTTTTCTCCAATGAGCCCTTCCTAGATCTCTGGAGAAGAGCGATCGCCTCAAGCTCATCGTCAAGCTTATTCGTGATGATTGCACCTGTTGCTTCCTCTCGCATTCTGTGCCTGCTTCTTCCAATCCTTTGAATCAGCTTAGTGGCTTGACGGGGAGAACCAACCTGAACAACAAGGTTCACACTGCCAATATCGAGGCCGAGCTCAAGAGAGGACGTACATACAACTATCTTGGCTTCGCCTGAACGAAGGCCTGACTCTGCGGCTTCGCGTGCCTCCTTTGAGAGAGAGCCGTGATGCACCTCAACCGGAATGTCTTGCGATTTCGCCTTGAGTACCGCGCCGAAGAACTCTGCCTCGTCTCTTGTATTCGTGAATACGAGGGTGCTCTTGCTCTCTCCACCTCTTTCTCGAATATAATCAAGTGTCACCAAAGCAAGATCCGAGAGCTTTCCAGAGACGAATCGCACTTGTACGTCGTATCCGCGTCCGGAAGTGTCAGTTATTATGGCACATCTTCGTCCTACTCCGACGAGAAACTTTGCCGCCTCCTCTACATCGCCCACGGTTGCTGATAGTCCAACTCGAATTATCTCCGAACTCGGAACAAGTCTTTGAAGTCTCTCAAGACTGAGTGAGAGGTGTGCTCCTCTTTCGTTCCCAAGAAGCTCGTGCAGCTCGTCGATGACAACATACTGGAGCTCGGAGAGGTGTTGTTTGAATTTCCTACTAGTAAGAATTATTCCAACAGTTTCAGGTGTAGTTATCAATACATCCGGCGGCGAGGTGAGCATCCTTTGCCTCGCAGAGGAAAGTGTGTCTCCATGTCTTACTTCGGCTCTTAGTCCTTCTGCCTGAGCATATGAGAGGAGCCGCCTCAAGATGTCCCTGTTGAGAGCTCTCAGCGGAGTGATGTATAACATTCGAATTTTCTTTGTAAAAGTCATCTCTTTGTCTTGGTTGAATCGAGGAAGAAAATGAGATAGCCTTGCAAAGATTGGAATCACAGCTGCTTCCGTTTTTCCTGACCCAGTGGGAGCAACCAGCAGTGCATTCTTTCCTCTAGTGAGTACGCGGTAGGACTTTGATTGTATCGAGGTGAGCTCAGAAAAGCCTAGCTGCTTGTACCTTTGCTCTACATGAGCATCTAAGAGACCGAAAGAGTCAAGTGATGTAGCTTGCACGTTTTGAACTATCGCCACGAAAGGGGTATGCGCTTCGCCTAAAGCTCAGAGCGCATCAAGCAGAAAATTCTCCTGACCGATGAGGAGAACGGGCATCAATGCTGAGATTTAACTCTTAAACTTCTTGGTAGAATGAAGAGTGACTTGAAAGCCAAGATAAAGATAGATAGAAAGACAGGAAGGAGGGAAGGAAATAATTGCCTTGGAGCTACACGGAGGATGTGGAAGACGATGATGCCCTTTTGCCTCTTCTCAGATTGTCGTAGACGAAAACAAATATCAACACAGCAACTAGTATGAACAAGAAAGCAACCAGTCCGGCTGCGAAGTTGAAGAGAGCCGTTTCGTCGAATACTGATTTCCCCATCAATGTAATTGCTGCGAAAACAAACAAATTGAACATGAGCCGAAGCAAAACTTCCTGACGAACGAACAACAAAATGCTCAGGAGGGGTATTTAACTAAAGAGCTGGAGGGGGTTTCCTGGTTCCTTGTTCTCTTTTTCCTCTCTCTCCCCGCTTTGTTCCGACTAAGA
>CADDZS010000164.1 GCA_902812485.1 archaeon | reverse complement strand
CTATTCCCTCCCCCTGAAGATCAAGACAGATATCAATGCAACACATTCTCTAGGAATGTAATCCACCATTCTTATGCCCATGCTTCCGGTATCCAGCCTGCCCTTCGAGTCTCTGAAGGGTCTCAAGTACCTCATCTCCTTTCACCCCAAGATTGGATATTGTGCCAGAGAGCTTTCCTTTAAAAGCCCATCCCCATCCTCTAGCATATTACACATCAAGTAACACAAACGTGTCTATTCGCCTGATGGCTTAAGATGACGATCTAACTGTTCTTTGCTTTGTCTCTTAGAATCAATTCTCACTCCCATTCCAACAAGGGTGAAGACGCGGAAACAGCAGATCCTTGGGGAAATGATGACAAGTAAGAAGGATCTGCCCTTGAGGAAGAAAGGCTTTGAGAGCTGAAGTAATGCGCTATCAACTTCTTTTCAAGAGAATGCAAAAAAAAGAGCAATCTTGAAATCTGAGATGGTAAGACTCTCGAGTTATCGTGTTGCTGGCAAGTGGAACCAGCTACAAGAATTGGGAGAGGATAAGAGAAGAGAAAGAAGAAGAAATAGCAGCAGTAGTAGTAGGATGACAATAACAAAGACCCGAATGAAGCAAATCTTGCAGAGGTTCGAAGTCTCCAAGGCGGTCACTCTTGTCCTAATCTTAGGAATCATAATTGCAGCAGCTTTCTTTGCGACTGAATATGGATTTGGTTTGCGAAACTACGGTCGAAATTTGAGTGTGTCTCTTTCTCGTCTGAAATCAAGCTATGATTACAGCTGCGATCAGTCCGTGAATGCACTTTATGTCACGGTAAGAAATCTTGGAATGAAGGATGTTTCAGATCTATCTGTGACAATCACAAACCCCTTGTGTTTTGGTTCGGTTTCTCCTCTCCCCTTGAATCTACCTCCACTGGGCAATCTCGGATTCTACGTGTATTCAACGAAGCCGAACGGAACACTGACGATCAGGGGAAACAACACCTATGTTTCTGTCACATTCTAGGTAGGGGAGAAGGACGATTAGATAAGGATTGAAATCATTTCCCCCGATGGCACTTGGAAATTGGAGTAAGTGTATTTTCTAAAAAAAAAGATCTGATGTTCTGTCTTCTGCTAATTGGTCGTCCGAGAGCATACGATGATTTTGTCAGCGAGCAGGAAAATGTTAAGAGGCGAACTGTTGTCACTTTCTTGCTGTCAATCTTTTTCCGTAGGAACTTCTGTATTCGCAGCTCGTCACCAGCAGCGCCCACTGCACGATTACTCTCATCCTCGAATTCGCAATAAGCTTGTGAACAAACAAAAGAATTGACGAATAGCAAATTTCCGAAACCCGTCTCCCGGTTGAGCTCCCCCCTCTCTGTTTGTTGGCAAGAACTGCAGGAGAGGATTTAATTCTTCGATACTTCTGCTATCGTGCTTCTTTCCCCATCCGATTTTGCGTATCTTTGCATGTTAGAAAAAGGAGAACAAAGAATACTATTATGTGGATATCAGCATGATGCCGATATCATTTGCTGGATAAAGGAAAAAAATTTGAAAAAGAAAACTCTTGTTACGCAGGATTAGCTCTTTCCTTTGTTTTGGGGGGAAGCAAAATAGAAAAAAGGAGGGTTTCGCGGGAGGGAATTTTACGCTGCTATTCCCTTCGTCCGCGATTATTGCTGAACCTGTGATTGTTTATGTGCCGGCTACAACACTTTGCATCGCATCAGTGTCGAAAGCACCGAACACTTCGATAACGTATGTCTGACCAGACACTATTGCAGATGCTTGAGAGTTGTTGCTTGAGCTGTTGCTGTCTTGTTCGTGTTCAAACTCGCCTAGCGTAGCTATCGCTCCAGAGAAGTTGAGGGTAGCTGACTGACCTGGTTGCAGTACGAGTCCAAGAGAAGTGTTTTCTCCTTCAAACTCGTTGTCTCCAGAGGGCTGGATCACTGTCCCATTCGAGAGTATCTGGAATGAGGCTATTGTTTCAAGCTCGTGAGAGCTTGTGTTCTCTTCAGTGTGGAAGGTCGATGAAGAGTTTGCGAGTATTGAGAGCCCCGTGAGTGTTACGCTCCCGTTCCCGGTATTTTCAACAGTGACTGCGAGGCTATTCGGAGTCAGGCTTGCATTCTTAATTGCTATGCTTCCCTGATTCTGCTCCTCGTCGTCTTTCACCCAAGACTGGGAGTGTATGTCTTTCATCTCGGAGCCTTGTTTCTCCATTTCACTGCTCCAGTTTTGCTGGGGTATCGGGAGACTTCTAGCCGCCGGTACGAGCACGAATCCAATCGAAGTGCCATTTTGGAAGGGAATGACAGTTGGATAGACATCGATGAGAAGTCCTGAACTTCCGCTCGGACTCACTGTGATCCCTCCCTTTGTTATGGGGACGGTTATCCGATTGGATGGCACGTATGCGGAGACATTCTTCCCGTTGAAGGTAACGCTCGCTGAGATGATGTCAAACCTCACGAGGTTGTATGTTCCGCTCTGAACCGGAGCGCTCCCGAGAGTCAGGCTCACGTTTATGACTTTCATCAAGTCGATTTCGCCAGACTTTGCTATTGTGTACCAGCCGGACTGGTTTCCTGCATTGTCGACATGCACTTGGATGTCCGAGTAAGTGATGTACACATCCGTGACATTTGCAGGAACGTTTGGTGGGTCAGTGATCTGCACTGCGAGTACGCCTGTCTGCTTTGTGTTTGTCAGGTTGCCGAGCAATGCCGAGTTGAAAACCATCGAGCCTAGTACGATCCCGACGGCAATCACAACTGCGGCTATGCCGTATCTGATTGTGTTTCGTTTGACTGACATTTTTCTTTCGTCGAGAAGTGATATTGTCAGGAGAAGACCTTAATCCTACAGTGTTTCAAGACCATTCAAGACCTTTGAAGTAGCCTGAATCGCGCGAGCCGAGCGGTTGAAACCCGATATGATTTCTCTAATCCTTATTGGAGCCTTGATATGTCTGATCTTTACCTTTCTAACGGAGTGCGACGAGTTTTCTCCAAAGCCTGATCGTTTCAACCCAGAGAGCGCCAACGCAACAAATCGACACTGCTATCAGAAACAGACTAAAGCTCGGTGAGAGTAATGTGCGGAAGGAAAAGTATCCAACAAGAATCGTAAAAAGCAGGGCAACGAAGAAAAGCTGAGGGACGAGCTTCGTTCCCAACTTGGAGTACCCTTCAATCACATCCTTTGAGGCGTCTTTCTCGACACTGTACCTTCCGTCGTCTTCTTGTTTCATGTAACCAGCATCTATCAATCTATTCAAGTGATACGAAGCGAGAGAAGGGCTTGAAAAGCCCAAAGCATGCTGAATTTCCCGCAACTCGCATGATCCATGCTTAAGAGCGTATAGGTAAACTTTGAGAGTGTTGCCTTTCATCTCAAATC
>CADDZS010000163.1 GCA_902812485.1 archaeon | reverse complement strand
AAATCGATGCAAAGTACTATCCTTTGTTCTGGCGAGCTAGCACCCAGAGAATTCCGAGAGGGTTGAGTTTCTCTTTTCAACATACAGGTAAAGGACGTCGGTTCTAATTAATTGCTAGCTTTTCCCGCTACTCCGATTATAATGACCATAAATTTCGAAAGCTAGCCGTTCCTAGTAAGGAAAACATCGGCTAATGGTAGCACAGACTGCACTTGTTATTAGCGAAGAAGTTTGAGCATTTTGGTGGAGATACGATCCCCCTTCAGCCAAAAGAAGATCAGGATAGAGTTACTTCCTCGTTTCACGCGGGCTAACCTCAAAGGAAAAAAGTATGTCATCGGCAAAGGGGGAAGAAAGAAGAAGAAGGGGGAGAGCTGCGGATCAGGGCATCCTACCTGATGGCGCTAATGTCCGAGGCTTCCTCCGGAAAGATCTTCTTTCCATACATCAAGTCTCTCTTCGAATAAGGCTTCACTTTCTTCATAGCCTCTTCAAAGTGTTCTGGTCTGATGCCGAGTTCTTTGAGCTTTGCCTTCATGACATCGCTTCCCTTGTACTTCTCTATGTATTCCCTGATTGCCAGCATTGAAGCCGTTTCGCAAATTGCTTCGATATCTGCCCCCGTAAAGCCGTCTGTCTTTGCCGCAAGCTCGTCTATGTTTACTGTTCCCGCAAGCGGCTTGCCCTTGAGATGAATCTTGAATATCTCCTTGCGAGCTTCAAGATCTGGGGGAGGCACGTAAAGAAGTCGGTCGAACCGCCCGGGCCTCAAAAGTGCCGGGTCGATCATGTCAGGTCTGTTCGTAGCCCCGATCACGACCACATCCCTCAACTCCTCAAGGCCATCGAGTTCCGTGAGAATCTGACTTATGACTCTCTCAGTTACTTGAGAATCGCCCATTGAAGAGCCTCGGGTCGGGACTATGGAATCAAGCTCGTCCATGAAGATTATGCAGGGAGCCGCTTGTCTCGCTTTGTGGAAGACTTCTCTTACTCCCCTTTCTGATTCACCTACCCATTTCGAAAGAAGTTCTGGCCCCTTGATACTGATGAAATTTGCTTCGCTTTCGTTTGCAACAGCCTTTGCGAGAAGAGTCTTTCCAGTTCCAGGAGGACCATAGAGAAGGATGCCCTTCGGAGGCTTGGTGGATGCGTAGTCAAAGACTTCCCTGTATTTGATAGGCCACTCGACCGACTCTTGGAGCTCTCTCTTTACATCATAGAGGCCTCCGACATCAGACCAGTGAACGTTTGGAACCTCGACTAGCACCTCTCTCATCGCAGAGGGTTCCACCTCGGTCAGAGCGTCTTGGAAGTCCTTCATTCTTACAACTATCTTGTTCAGAACCTCGGCAGGGATCGATTCTTTCTCGAGATCTATCTCAGGCAGTACTCTTCGTAGTGCCCCCATGGCAGCTTCTTTGACGAGCGCTTGGAGATCTGCCCCGACAAAGCCGTGACATGAAGCGGCGATCTTCTGAAGATCAACATCCTCGGCTAGAGGCATCCCCCTCGTGTGAATCTGAAGTATCTCGAGTCTGCCTTGCTGATCGGGTACTCCTATTTCGATTTCTCGGTCGAAACGCCCAGGTCTTCGAAGCGCAGGATCTATTGCGTTGGGCCTGTTTGTTGCAGCTATCACAACAACTTTGCCTCTCGAAGTCATCCCGTCCATAAGTGCGAGAAGCTGAGCGACCACTCTCTTTTCCACTTCCCCAGTTACTTCTTCTCTCTTCGGAGCAATGCTATCGATTTCGTCGATGAAGATAATGCTGGGCGCATTCTTCTCCGCCTCTGCGAAGATCTGTCTAAGCCTTTCCTCACTTTCCCCATAGAACTTGCTCATTATCTCTGGGCCTGAGATGGAAATGAAATGGGCGTTTGTTTCGTTTGCAACAGCCTTTGCGAGAAGAGTCTTTCCAGTTCCAGGAGGACCATGAAGCAACACTCCTTTCGGCGCTTCGATGCCGAGTCTTTCGAAAAGTTCAGGATGCCTCATAGGAAGCTCGATCATTTCCCTCACCTTTGTTACTTCGTTTCGCAACCCTCCAATGTCTTCATAGGTAATCCTTGGGAGATAGCGCTGGGGTTTTGCGACCTCTTCGCTTACTTCGATGACAGTTGATTCATTGACCAAAACGGCCGGAGAGGTGGATGGCTCTGTTCGTGTAACCATTAGGTCGATCCTCCTGTTCATCACTGGTACAGACACGATATCACCTCGAGAAACGACCCTACCTTCTAGGAGCTGTAGGAGATAATCTTCGCCTCCCGTAATTCGGAGGGGCTCTGTGGGCGCAAGAGTTATTGATTCTGCAGGCCTTGCTGTCGTTTTCTTCACAATGACCTTGTCGTCAATGCCAACCCCTGCATTGTTCCTGATGTAACCATCGATTCTGATCAATCCTTTGCCAGCGTCGGACGCAGAACCAGGCCAAAGCAAGGCAAATGTTTTCTTCTTTCCGAAGATCTCCAAGACATCTCCTGTTTGCCAGCCTTCGCTGTCAACGATGTCGGGGTCGACTCTAGCGATTCCATGACCCACATCTCTTGAAAGAGCTTCTGCTACTTTGAGCTCGATTCCGCCATCTTTCTTCCTGGAGCCCTTCTTTTCATATCCCTCGCTCATCTTGTTTTCATCACCTTTTTACTCTTATTCTCCTCGCTGCACTTTGTTTGTCTAATTTGATTTCAACTACGATTTTTTTCTTGCATATGATTGCTAGAGACAGTAACATCATTCGACTTTGATGTTGATACCTCTAGGCTTCGGAGAAGCCTTCAGTTTCATGCGAACCTCAAGGATGCCATTGTTATACGCTGCCTTCGCCGTGCTAGGTTCTACTGGCGAATTGAGAGGAACTGTAGTTTCGTACTTCCTGTCTCCGCGCTCTGCCCTTATTCTCAAAGAGTCCTCAAGGGCTTCGAGCTGAATGTCTTCCTTTTGCACCCCAGGCATCTCTGCGATGACTTTGAGTTCGTTTTCCTTCTCATCAATCACCGTGTCGACAAACGGTTCGCGTGAGCCGACTTCAAGCTTCCCTCGACCCGCAGGTCTCACGTTGCCGAACTCGCGAACGTGAGGCTTACCATCAGGGCCCACAGTAACAGAATAACCATAATAGATCGGCCCAAAAGTCGAACTCGTCTCCTTTGCTTGAGAAAGCGCGGTCTTGAACATTTTCTCTATCATCTTGTCTATTTCTCCAAAGCCCAATCTAAGATCGAAATCAAATGGACTGCCCCAGTCGTCATCATTGTCGTCGTAATCTTCGTCATCATCGCCGCCTCTGCCAGATCTTGCTTCTCTCCTTGCCCTTCTTCTGAAAGGATCACTCCAGCTCATTATGTTTCCACCATCCACCTACATTGTAGGTTACTCACTTTTAGTTAGTAACTAGTAAGATAAAAGTGTTTTGTTTAGGG
>CADDZS010000162.1 GCA_902812485.1 archaeon | reverse complement strand
AATATTGATGTGTTCTGATCTTATCGGCAGTTTCTCCTCATATTTTGCTTTTCTCACTATCTTTCTCATAACATGTGATCTTCTTTATCAAATGGTTCGGAAACGTTAGAATTTCACCGTGTAGATTGTCTTGAAAATTGGAGGATACGAGAACTGCCTTGGGTGAAAAGGACACAAACGATCCTACGAGTTTCACAGAATCCGCGAAATAGAATATATCGCTATCATTGTCCATCACGTGGATTCGATATCTGTATGTTGTTTCAGCTGCCTCAATCTTGCTGCTTAGGAGGCGAGTCGTGTCTTCTTTTTGCTCCTCCTCATTTTGCTGTTGTTTTTGCTGCCGCACTTCAAATTGCACCTTGAAAAAATTGTGGCTAAACAATCATTGTAGCCAAATTAGCGATTCTAGGCCACCGTTCGGCAGCTTCGGCTGCCACAGGCCCTTTGATGTCAGTGCCTTTCATGTCCCCTTCAGGAGTTATAATAACGGCCGCGTTGTCCTCAAACATTATTCGCTGTCCGCTTGACCGCAAGATCGGATACTTTTGCCTGATTATGACGGCTCCAAATGTCTGCTTGCGAAGCTCTGGTGGCCCCCTTTTTACGACAACTGTGACGTGATCTCCAACAGATGCTGATGGAAGACGGCCAAGTCTACCGTGATACCCTGTAACGTTTACGATTCGTAGAGTCTTTGCACCAGTATTATCAGCGCAGTGAATGACAGCAGTGATGGGTAGCGCCCTAGTAATGTATGGCCTATAACCAGATACTCCCTTTGCTGAGACAGCTCTTGATGTCGACAAGACATTCGTCCCATTGATTAATAAGTTCGCTAAGGTAAGATCACAACGCAAGAACACTAAAAAAAGAAAAGCGATCTCTTTTGGATGTAACAATAGTTACTTTAAGATTGTGGTTCGATGTGATTGCGCTTCTTGCACGCATTAAAAGTTTCAAACGAGCATTCGTCGAAGAAAGTCGTGTTTGACCTTCTTATTTTCCTTGTGCTGAAGAAGAGATTGAGATTAAGGTAATTACGGTTACATTTATAACTTTGAATCGCAGCTTTTATTGTTACGATGTTTTGTTGAAAGACAAGCGCTCAGCTGGTGTTGTTCTCTTCACAGGAGATCGAGCTAACCCTCGATTTCTCCTGCTGAAACACATAGATGGTCACTGGTGCTTTCCAAAGGGTCATCTGCTAGATGGGGAAGATGAAATTGATTGTGCGCTGAGAGAGCTTGAAGAAGAGACTGGAATCAAGCGAGAGCAATTACGATTTGTTATGGATTTCCAGCGCACAATCGACTACTCATACAAAAGGAACAACGAAGTATTTCATGAGGAATCCACTTTTCTGCTTGCCTCCGTCAGATCCCCTGTCTCGATATCGATTTCCAGCGAGCATCTCGATTCTACTTGGGCGACATTTGAGGAAGCCGCAAGCTTGCTAAGGTATGAAAATCTTGTCTGGGTTCTCGCTTCAGCCAAACAGAATGCAAGGTGTGATTTGCAGGAAACAAGGAGCAAAACAAGTAAAAATCAAAGCTTCCACGAAATGTCAGAGGAAACTAGACTTCTATAGCTATTAGTTTTTTGTTCTAGAAGTTTCGCGATAGACTAACAGATGATATTCGGGAATTATCTTTCGTGGAATGATGAGTTCTTTCTATGAAAATTTCAGGCTCACGACTGACAATGAATCTTTCTTTGCTGATCGTTTTGTTAGTCGTATTTGCATTCGCAGCATCCAACCTTTCAACTAGCTTGGTGGGTGTAAGAAACCAGCTTGCGAATAGTAGTGGTTCTCGTGGTCAAGCGACTAATAGTAACATTGTTACAAGTAACACGGCATCAAATTCGGGAGGGCTTTCATTTCAACTCGGGAACTTTGGGGGATTTGGAGCCGCTTTGTTTTTGTACGCGGGAATAGCTACGACAATGGTTCTTGTTTCAGTTCTCTTGGTTGTTTTTCTAAGATGGAGAAAACGACGCAATTCTCGTAAGAACACTGTGTTTTGGGTGTACGAGCAAATTTCAGCCCCAGGCGGGAAATTTTTCGCGGCAGTTGTCTTAGGATTGATCGTGCTCTTGTTCATAGGAATCGTAATTTCAATCAGATTTCTAAACGATCTCTTCAATCCAGCAATCGGGAACGGGTATTCCCTTCGTCCACTAAGCTCCATGGCGATTTTCAACTATCTAGCAATTGGAGTTATAGTCGGACTCTCTTTTGGTGCTCTATTACTAACCTTACGAGCTCGTGAGTTGCTTCGCTCAAGTGATGAGCAGCCCTCTTCTCTTTCCTCAATCCCAAAAGAGGTCGAATATCAGGTTGCTGAAAAGGAATTCAAAAACATAATCGATCGAACAGTCTATTCGCTTGGAAACCAAGGATCTGACCTTAGGGCAACCATTATACAGTGTTACAGCGCAGTTCTGGCTCTGTTTGAGAAGAGCGGGATGCATCAAGAGGAGAGCCTCACTCCAAGAGAGTTAGAAGCTGAAGTTTCGGCCAGGCTGGGGTTTTCGTCTGAAAATTTGCATCAACTGACCGCGTTGTTCGAAAGAGCAAGATACAGCGCTGAAGAATTGTCTTCGCAAGAAGCCGAGAGAGCTCTGTTTTACTTTAAGCAACTGAGTGAAGAGCTAGAGAGTCGCGAGCAAAGTAGAAAGAACGCCATGATGAGCGTTCAAACGGAACAGCTCGCTCTTACTAAGATCTGAAGCGAGTGAAAACAAAGGAAAAGAATGGGCGGCAGTAGTAGGAGGTTATTGATTTCATGTTTCGGAGCGCTCTCCTTTGGTTGATCGTTTTTTTGCTAGCTCTTTCAATTTTTGTGTCGCTCAGGATCCCCTCTCTGTCTCTTGCTTTCTGGCTTGCTTCTTTCCTCATCTTCGTATCCGTCGTAGCCCTTTTGATCGAAGTTTGGATCCTGGACTCACGAATGCTTGGCAGAGGAAGGAGAAGGTACTTGGCAACATTGGGGATTCTCCAAGATGAAGTAAAATTTGGCGATGGAGAAGAAGATAGAAACGCGCTTGTTGACAGCTTTTCAAAGATGACATTCTTAGTGAAGAACGCTTCTAGCGACAGTTCATATTCTAAAACTCAAATCGCCGAGATCCTGAGAGAAGCGCTCCTTAACCAGTACTATGGCTACGGCACTTTCCCAATGACTTGGATTGCAACCCGAGATGGTGATCAAGCCATACAAAGCATATTGAAATCAAAGAATTCGCAAGAGCTTATGGATGTCTTCGAGATTCCTGACAGATTCTCCGCTCGAAGTGGGATGGTCTGGATATTCGATTCATTGTTTAATTATGGATACAAAAAGAAGAGGAGCAAGAGCTATATCAAGAAAATCGAGAGTGCTTTGAGCTTGCTTCAGAATGGAGAAGCAAAAAGACTTTGAGAGCACAGAAGGGAGGTTTGCGGATCACGCATTGATGCAGGAACAGCTAG
>CADDZS010000161.1 GCA_902812485.1 archaeon | reverse complement strand
CTCTCCTCTACAACCCTCTCTTCTCGGCCCTTCACCATGTTCTATACGGACGTTTTCATCTTTGAAACAGCACTCTCAGGGGCTGAGCAGGAGGGAAGAAAGAGTTCGGTCAATCAAGCAAAGAGAGGAGAAGGGGAAAAAGAAGGAAAGCCATTGCAGAATCTTGCACTTGCATGGCAAAAGCTAATCTTTGTACTGCATAGATAGAAATTGCATGTATAAGTGATTAATAATATAACTCTAGGCGATTTTGCTCGAAGATGACTTGAACCATAGACACAGCTTATTCGAAAAGAAGAAACTGATAGCTGCAGTCCTCTTCTCGGCACTTTTCATGATCGGAGCGGTCTCTTCACTTGCAGGCGCAAACGGAGCAGCCGGGAGGCACATCGTTTCAGCTGCTTCGTCAGCAGATCCAATATCATCAGGAAACTGGCAGTTCGACCAATACGACTGGATTATCGTGCAAGAAGCGCAAAGCCACGGCCTTGACCCGTTCGTAGTGAAGGGTCAAATCCTGCTTGAATCGTGGTTCAATCCAAACGCATACAGCCAGTGGGGTGATATGGGGCTGATGCAAATCAAGTTCAACACCGCAGAGGGGCTTGGTTACTCAGGCTCTTGGAGTGGTCTCTTTGATCCTGAGACAAACATCCATTACGGCACCATGCTCTTGCAGCAACTAGTGCAGCAATTTGGAGACTTGTCTCTTGGCCTGCAGGCTTACAATATTGGTTCCTATGCTGTATCGCAGGGAGTTCGTAACTGGGCTTACTCAAACGGCGTTCTAGCTTACGCGCAGATGTTCAGGGACGAACACGATACTCTTTGCGGCTGCTCGTCATCCGGTGGGAACGGTGGCTCTTCTCAATCGAATAGCGGAGGTAGTAGCAGTGGTAGCAGCAGCAGCTCTTCTTCGTCATCGAGCACCACCACGACTAATAACGGCAATGCGCAGTCAGGAGATACGACGTATACGGTCAATAGCGGGGACTACCTCTACAAGATATCAGAGCAGTACGGAGTAAACTGGCAATTCATAGCACAGAAGAATGGAATACAGGTGCCTTACTTGATCTATCCGGGCCAAGAGTTGCAGATCCCAACCTCAACTTACACTGTTCAACCGGGAGACTATCTCTACAAGATTGGTCAAGAGCTTGGGGTGAGCTGGCAGTCAATAGCGCAAGCTAACGGAATTTCTTCTCCTTATCTGATATACCCAGGAGAACAGCTCACGATTCCAGCGAACTGAGAGATCGCTCAAACATAGGAGGGTGTGTGTAGAAAGGGGGGGAATTCTGGGCGTGATTTTTGAGGGACTGCTATCCGCCTAGCCCCCACACCCCTCTCTTTTTTTCTCTCCCCCCTTTTACTCTTCATCTTACTTTTTATTCTTCTTGCGCTTCTTTTTACGAGTTAACAGAGGATCAAGAACAGAGAGACTCTCTTTCTTATGGGCTTTGTTTCTCCGTCTTTTTCGTAGGACGTTGTTTTTGTCGAAGATGAGCTCCTAGTTCGTTTCAAGATATGATCTTATTTTGGACTCGAGATAGGACCTTGGCACAGCTCCCAGTACTCCATCGACCACTCTGCTTTTTTTGAAAATCAAGATGTTTGGAATGCTCCTGATTTGGAAAAGCTCGGCAGTCGCGGGATTTTCATCTACGTTGAGTTTCCCAAAGACAACTTTTCCCGCGTAGTCTCTTGCAAGTTGTTCGATGACTGGGGCTATCATTCTACACGGTCCGCACCACGACGCCCAAAAGTCCACCACAATCAGAGGGTGCTTTGACACTTCGGATTGAAAGGTCGCATCAGTGAGTACTATTGGCTTCCCCAACTCTGAGACTTCACCCTGCTGCTGAGCTTTAGATTTTGCCCTTTCAAGCATCTCCTCAAGCTTCTTCTTATTTATTCGTTCTAGCTCCGCCTCATCCGCCCCTTCTTCTATCCTTGACAAACCTATTCTGCCTATGTAGATTTGGACGAATTTGTTTATACCCATTTTGCTTTCGTCATACCCACTTTCCTTCGCAGAGCATTGACCATCCTCCAAAAGGTTATGGAGGAACACAGGGAGGAAGGCGGAGAAGATTTCTCTGGCGCAATGTCTAGCGATATATGTGGAGGACTAGGTTTCTCTCTTGAGCGACTCTTTCCCTTTATTTTTTGGGGGGAAGCCTATTGCTTTGTGGCAATAAAGAACCAGAGGCCTCCACCCGCATTCACGAATTTTGGCCTTTCAAACCCCGCTTCTTCCAAGAGAGTTTCGAGCTGGTGTCTAGTCATGAATCGCCCTCCTTGCAGGGCTAGCTCAAGCTCCATCCCAGTTATGAGCTGGTTCTCAGGATCTCTGTCCCTAGATTGTTGTTCTTCCCCCTTCTCTCCCTCTCCGCCAACTAGTCCCTCGGCCAAAACAATAAAGCCGCCTCTGCGAAGGGCTTGCCTGCAATTCTTGAGAACTCGAAGCTTTTCCTTTATACCATACAGAACTTCACCCATGTATGCTAGGTCGAACTCTTCTTTGAAAGATATGGATTCTCCTCCCTTGAGGACAAACCTAATTCTCTTTTGAAAATCACCATCGTTGATCTCTCTCACTTTTCTTCTTGCATTTCTCATCGCCTTTTCATGAGGCTCCACGCAAACAAACTTTGAATTTGAAAAGAGCCTTGCCATCTTTATACTCCAAGAGCCTGTTCCAGAACCTACATCGAGGACCCTCGCCCCCCTAGCAAGCAATCGTTTGATCTCTGGGAAGCTCTTGTTTAAGACAAGGTGAAGAAAAGCGGTGTGGTCCCATGAGGTCGCTTCTTCAAAAGCCTCCACGAAATGCTTCAGAGATTTCCCTCGACCGACTGGATTTCTCTTCTTTTTGAAAAAATCATCAAATGCTTCGAAATCTAGACTCCCAAGAGCTAGATATGAAAACTGGCCGCCGATATATTTTGGATGCTCCACATCGCAGAGCATATTGAACATCTTCTTTGTGATGTAATAATGATAGTGGCGGCAAGGGCCTTTGAGGTCTGAGCCTCGTTCTATCAATTTGAGAGAATATGCCGCCTTGCACCAAAGCTCAACAGCTTCTTGAGAAAGATCCAATCTCCCTGCCAGCTCTCGAAAGCTCATCCCTCTTTTCGAAGCATTTCGAAGTGCCTCGAAGAGGCGAAATCTTCTTCCAAGGTGAGCAACCCAGACAGTTAGAAATCCAGTCGAGCAATCCCATAAAGCATCGAAATCGAGCAATGTTTTGATCTCTTCGTCTCCGCAACTTAAGAAGAAGAGAGATCTCATCTTAATTTCTTTGATGCCTTGCTACATTTTCTACTTACGCGTCCTTGACGAGACCCAAAGCTCACAAAAAGTGTTGAATTTGACAGAGCGAAAAAGAAAGAGGATTAGGGTCTTGATGCAAACAGGCAGATGTATCCACCTAAAGATAATCTTACTCTGTGTGCTTGTCTTGGCTGAATTGAAAAAAT
>CADDZS010000160.1 GCA_902812485.1 archaeon | reverse complement strand
CTACCCTTCCGCGCACATATATGCGCCCTCCGACCATTCCGCTGCCCACATACTTACCTACGGGATTGGGAAGATCGGAGAGATTTAGAATACAAACGACTCCTCCCGCCATATACTCTCCGAGATAGTCGTCCGCTGTTTCTCCAACAATCAAGAAGGGCTTATTATCCTGATACTCTCGCATTTGTATCGCAGCCCTGTTCCCTACCGATCCTCTGACGAAAATAGTTCCTCCTTGCAACGCTTGGCCTAGAACATCTCTTGCACTACCATGTATTATCAGTGAGCCGGAATGCATTGTGTCTGCTGCGTCATCTGCTACATTTCCGAATACTTCAAAGATCGCACCGTCATTCAGATTAGCAAGACAATTGCCTGGAAACCCTTCAAGCTCGATTTTGAAATGCGTGCGAACAGCCAATGGCGGGGAAAACGGGGAATCCCCTCTTTCCTCTATTTTCTTGAATGAAAAGCCTATTCCAATGTATCGTTGACCGTTTATTTCTGTAAACCTGATGCAAGATTTTCCACTTTGGCATGCTTTTGATATCAGAGCGTTGATCTGCCTAAAATCCATGTTTTTTGCAGAAAATATTTCAGACTTTAATACATTAGTTTCTTCTTCCTTTTTGTTAACATTTGAGAATTGGAGAGTACTAGCCCCCAAAACGCGATCTTGTACTCCAGCTTCTTTCCTTGTACCACTTTCGATCAAGCCGAGCTTTTGAGATGCTATGAAGAATGATCCCGGCTCTGGGGCCCAAGTCTTTGCATGTTCGGAAAGTATCCGAATTTGACTTTCCTCACTTGCCGCGTAGAAATAATTGTCGTCTTCTCCCAAAATCATTGGGCGAAATTTTGATCTGTCCGTCAAAGCAATCATGTAGCAGTCATTGCCATCACAGTACCCTGCTACAACTGCAAATGGGCCATCCAACCTTGCTCCTTTGTACTTTTTCACGAGGCTGAGAACAGCTTTTGACATGTTTTCCTCAAAGGGATTCGTAAGAACGGTTATGGCTTCTTTGATTCCAAGTTTTTGTTCTCTAATGAGCTTATCAAGCAGTCTCGCAATTACCTCACTGTCAGTTCCTATGTGGCTGGTGATTCCCCAAGACTTCAAGAGTTCGATGTTCGATCCAAACGAACTGATATCACCATTGTGAACTATTGCGCAGTCCATTGAGGCAAATGGGTGTGACCAAACAGGTAAGTTCCCCGGAGAATTTGTGGGCTGACGGGTATGAGCGATCCACATATCTGCTCTTTCCTCCCCATGTTCGAATCCAAACATCTCTGCGACCTCTTCAGGATAACCTACCCCTTTGAAAACTTTCAAATATCTGCCGTACGAGAAGATTCTACCTCTTATTGTAGTCCCGGAGATCAAACGAGCGTTGATTTGATCTATTGTCTTTTCAAGCGTTCTTTCTGATACCCCGTTGCTTCTATAAAGAACTGATTCCCATATTCTTAACTTGTCATTCGATCTCTGCTTTTCGAAAGAGAAGCTAACTTTGTTTTCAATCGAACCCAGTGTCCGAAGCTCTCTCTCAATTTCCATTGCAGTTACTTCGTCCTTGACAAATGCCATGATATTATGCCCTGCTACATCCTTTCCTTGACTGTCAAGGTTGAATGAAGCAAAGCCGGCACCAAAGCGGCTGCCTCTGTACTTTACACATGAGATCCCACGTACCGCAAGAGCGCACGAAATCTTCGGGGCTCGTTCCTTCCTCAAAATCCCGAATATCCCGCATCCATCCTTTACGACCCTTCTCCCGTCTATCTCATCCAAGAGCCAATGGCGAAATTCTAAAGTGCTCATCCTATCTTTGGTCACAGAGCCCCAGCTATTTTCACATCCAGCAACTTCCGAATCTCCGGATCAAGATCGACCGACCTCAACAATTCTCTGTTGCCTACGAGTGTAGAACCAATACTGCTTACGCCGGCAGCACCCGCGAGAAGCTTGATGTCCTTTTGCAATGCGAGTATGAAGTTTTCCAGCCGCTCAGTTGACTTCGAGGAATCGAAAACGACATTGTTGTTTCCTCCTTCGAAACCAATTGCAAGCAACGCACAAGCCCCAAAACCAACCGCGTCAGCTCCGAGGGCGAGCAGCTTGAAGACGTCGTCGGAGCCTCGGATCGAATTGCTCTCTGCGAGAATACTTACGGACTCTCTCTTGCTTCTTCTCTTTAGTTCGCGATCAAGCAAAGACACTGCGACTTCAAGTGGTATGTTTTCTAAAGCGTCTTCGTCTAGGAGGATTCCGGAGAAAATATTTCCAAGTTCGTCATCTTTATTTGCAATGTCACAGAGTTTTTCTATCGCAGCTCTTGCAGTTGATAGTGATGGTGAGCAAAAGAGGGGAGAACACCGAAGAAAGACTATTCTCCCTGATTTCCGAAGCCTTCTCACCTCTTCTCTTGCTCTTACTTCTGAGATATAGTAATCTGAAGGAATCGAGACGATTCCGCTTTGAGCAAGAAAGGGACCCTTCGGATAGTCAGAAATCAACCTAGATGTGTACTTGTTCAGTGGCGCTTGATCGCATTGTTGTTGTCCGAGATCAAAAAGTAGTCCAAGGCTAGCAGCGACTCTCGCAAATACCGCTATAACACTATGAGATACAGGTCCCGGCAGATGGGTGAAAAAGAATGGTGAAGAAAGTCTAATCTCCGACCCCGAAAGAAAGACTGCTGTTTCGATTACTTCTCTGTATGGATCGATGCTCGGGCGTGTGACCTGCGCTCCGTCAGACACGAGATAATCAGAAATACGTTCTGGCTCCTCAACAAATGGAGGAGAAGTTGTCCCCATGCTAGAAATTACGGCCTCTCCTGCCGACTTTCCAATCGTACCTGCCATTTCCCTGAGCGTATTAACCCTCCTTGATGACCACATTTGCCACATGGATTCACCCACATTCTGAGATCTACTCCCAAGCCCAAAATGAAAAATCGTTTGGTTTCGGATTTTTGAATCGGCTGCTGGTTGTTGTCTTGGATTCAAACCTAAAATCTTAGCAGTTTCTGGATTAATCGATTCAGAACATGTGAGAAGATCTCTTCTCCCCCTGAGAGCAGAAATGTCTTGGAGTCCCATTTGATTGAGCAGAAACTTCATTTCCTCATTCCAACCCTGAACAAGGTTGCAAAGCCATCCAATCGAGTGCTCCGTGGAAAGTATCTTCACCTGGTTCGAAGAAATCTTGTTTGTAAGAACAGCTGGACAATAACCTAGGTGGCACTTGTGAACCATGATGCAACCAAGAGATATGAGTGCCGCTGTTCCCAAACTTACTATGTCTGCGCCTAGTGCAATAAGCTTCAAAGAATCTTCAGGAGTGCTGACCCTCCCCGCTGCGATCACAGTAAAACCGTCACGCATCCCTTCTTTTTTTAGGGCATTATCAACTGAAGCGACTGCAATCTCGATCGGTATTCCCACATTGTCTCTTACCACAGATGGAGCAGCTCCGGTGCC
>CADDZS010000159.1 GCA_902812485.1 archaeon | reverse complement strand
TTTTAAGCAGGCTTGTGTTGTGAAGAGGGCCTCATCGTAACAGTGAGAAGACTATCCTGCTTATAGGCCGGAAATACAAGCTTGTTCATAGTTACGAAGTCAAGAGATTAATTTTGTCCCAAGGCTATTTGAAACGGAGACTGCTCAGCGAAAGAATTCCTTAGCACGACCGTGCTAGCTTTTAGCACACAGGTTAAGATTTAGAATGGAGCAATTGCCAAATTAAGAGACGCAAGCCAATAAAAGGGAGGTAAGGTCAATTTTTCATTTGACAGACAAGATTGATAGCAGAGTTTCGCTTACTGGCACTACACTTAGAGTGTACCGATTTCTGTACAAAAAGGGAACGCCAATAGGAATACGGGAGATACAGCGCGAGCTTTCTCTAAGCTCCACATCTGTTGCGGAGTATCACGTTAAGAAGCTCCTATCGATGGGATTGGTAAAGTCAACGGAGGATTCGCAGTATTTTGTAGATGCCGTAGTTTTTGAAAACATGATCAGGATAAGACGTTCTTTGATCCCTATTCAAATAGGCTATATCGCTTTCTTCGCAACTTCTTTTCTTGTGTTGCTATTCGCACTTCGGCCTTTGAGAATTACAAACGATTACTTGTTCGCGTTATTTCTAGTAGCTGTTGCTTGCGGAATTTTTATCCGTCAAGCCATAAGAACCGCTAATAGCGCATCCTTATGATTCATACGTGCGTCCTATCTGGCAATTTACAGAGTGTGTGAAGTAATATTATTTTGATGGAGATTGCAAATATCAACAAATCCATGTATCCATGTTTCCAAGTTACCAAGTAACTGATTATCCAGGTTACCAAGTTAGATTAGACTCAATTACTTTTGTCGCCGATTTGCGCGTCGGCGACTTTAAATGAAAAAAGAAACTGAAACATTCACTTGGAAAGAAAACAGCCTCTTTTGCATTCCCAGAAAAAGAGGAGTAATGTGCCTAAGAGAGAACCGACGTTTATTTCGAGATACGCGAGGAAAAGTAAAACTGTGCGCCCTCCTGATTTTCGCTGTTCTCGCGATAAGCTTCATTGGGAGTCTCAGTGGCATTGTTCCGAACTTGGGAATCAATCCTGGTTTTAGATCAGCGTCGGCAAACGGTGCAATCAGTATTGGCCCAGTCGTTAGCTCTGTGCAACAGTCCAACTCTAGCGTAATATCAGAAATTCGTTACGCAAGCGCACATACACCATATCCGGGTTGCTGGTTCTATTCTTTTTCCAACAGCTCTTACAGAGCGCTTCCATGCAGTCTGCCGGTTTCTACCGCAAAGGTTCGTGCCATGCCAATTACTGATCAAGGATTAGCGGTGGCAAAGGATCCATCATACTCAGAGAATCTCAATTGTGATTCCTCTCCCCAGTATAAGTGTTGGATGGGATACGAGTACAGTCAAAACGGGCCATATCAAGCGACTTATGCAGATTACATGACGGCAACATCTGGTGCTAGTTCAGCTTGCTCTCCATCCAGTACATGTGGTGACTCCTTTTGGATTGGACTGACAGATTGCACTGACAGCTCCTGCACAGGCAACGCAGCTCTTGTCCAGTCCGGTTTATTGTACGGCGATTACGAAGTCACCGGTTATCATAATAATCAGCCGGTAGCTTTTGCCGAGGTCTTCGTGAATGGGCTGGGTTGTGGCTCTACTGGATTTTGTGGAATCACACAAGAAGTTTCAGTAGGGACGACACTTACACTTGGAGACTACCTATGTTCGGATAACGTCCATTGGTGTGCGACCTTTTCAGATTCAAACGGCGTCTATATCTACAACGCCCTCACCACCAGTCAAGTTGGCTTTTCTTCGTTTCCATACATGTTGACAAGCTACGAAGGAACTGAGATAACATCATTGTCTCAAGTGCCATCAACTCCAATTAGTGGTCAATACCTGTCCATCTGGACAATGGAGTGGACCCTTACCTTTGAGAACGCTTTTTGCTTTTGAAGGTTCATACTTTTCGCATCAACTCCCAATCGAAAAGGAATTCACAAGGCGTCTTGTAGCCCAGTGACGAACGAGGTCTCTTCTTGTTGTAGTCATGGTAGGCGTCTGATATCGCTCCTTCCGCTTCCTGGTAATCCTTGAAATCCCTGATCCAAATGTATTCTCTTTTGAGTGTCTTCTGGAAGGACTCGATGTGGCCGTTTTGTTCTGGAGTGTTCACAAATATGAATTCCAATTTGATCCCGAGAGCTTTCATCGACTCGACGAACTCCCTGCTGCGGTACTGAGATCCGTTGTCAACTCTCAGTACTAGTTTGCTCGTATCAATACGAGGATTGGAAGCTAGAGCGTTGTTGACAGACATGATTGCATTCTCTCTTCCAGCTTTTGTATCGAAAGCGTATCCGATCCAGATGCGAGTGAACACGTCCAATACAGAGAAGAGGTAGCACCACCTGTCACGACCTCCCCAGATGTAGGTCATGTCTGCTTCCCACAGAGTGTTTGGAGCTTCTGGTTTCAGGAGCTTTGCGTGAGAGCGGATGATGTCATTCTTCTTCATGGATGGAGAGACCCAGTTCAGAGCACGAAATATGCGTTGAACCTTCTTTCTGTTCACCGGGACACCGAGCTCTCTCGTCAGGATGGCTGCCATCCGCCTTGTTCCAAACGAAGGTCTGGTTAGAGCGATCTGTTTCACTTTCTTGACTATTGCTGCATCATAGCTCGCATTTCGTGCCCTGGGCTTGTGATAATAGAGTTGCCTCGAAGAGCCAGAGTACGCGAGAGCCTTCCTCAGGCTAACGTCGCTTTGAAGCATCAGCTGGACTGTCTTCAACTTCTCCTCCCCTCTAGTACTTTTTTAAAAGAATCATTTGCGATCGTGAGCTCTCCAATCAGTTTCTTGAGTCGCTCGTTCTCCTTCTCGAGATCATTGTTGACACCATCGTTTAATTGTCCAGAGAGACCAGCCTTGCCTCCCTCGATGAACTTCTCCCTCCACTGGTAGAATGTGTTTGGAGTTAGGTTGTACTTTCTACACAGCTCTGACATCGAGATGTGTGTGTTGAGTGACTCTAGTACTATCCTGATCTTGTCCTCAGGACTCCACCTCGAGTTTCTCGGCATCCTAATTGGCTCCTCCTCTAGTCCCACCCAAAAAGCTTGCAGCTTCGGGTGTTCTCATTCTAGAGGGGTCCGCACCAACAAGTGGTTCGAATGAAATAACAATCAATTCAAACGATTGGTTCTCATACTATGGTCCGACTGGTGGGAGCCTTTCCTGGACTATCAGTATGAGTTCGACTCCCGCCGTCTCTTGGACTGACTAAACCCAATCTCTCGGCTAGGCTTTTGAGGACGGCCACAATCCCGATTGCTTTGGGTGGCCGTTCATAACCTACCCAAGGTTCTCTTTTTTTTTGAGGAAAAAACCCTCCCCTTTTTTTATACTCCTTGGTGTGTTGAATAACTGAATAAATGTACATTTTCTTTGCTAGTTTTTGATTCCTTTACGTCTTCATTCGCATGAAGGCGTTGTATATCGACGCCTTCAGGAGTAGTTCATTAACCATGTTCTCC
>CADDZS010000158.1 GCA_902812485.1 archaeon | reverse complement strand
CAGCATTACAATTGTGTTATAAACAGGGAGACGCTGAAGAAGAACTTTGCTCACCTTGAGCAATTGAGGGGGAGCTTTAGGAACCCTCACAATTTTGATGGACATGAGGAGAGCTCATCTTTCTTGCGAGCATCAGTGCAGGTCAGCGAGCTACGTCGGGTATTTCAAACTAGGAACAGCCCTGTTGTTGCACTAGACGGAATAAGTTTTGAGGTGGAGGAAGGTGAGATTTTTGGTGTTCTCGGTCCAAATGGTGCAGGAAAGACTACAACCATTAGAATCTTGTCAACTCTCCTCTTGCCCACAAGTGGGTGGGCTAAGGTTATGGGATTCGATGTCTCGATTGAGCCCGAAAAGGTTCGACACGTCATAAACATGGCTAGCGGAGCAGAAAAGGCCGGTTATGACTTTATCAGTGCGCGCATGAATTTATGGTTTTTCTCACAGCTTTACGGCATACCTTCAGATGTGGCTAACAAGAGAATCGATGAACTATCTGAGTTGCTAGGCCTAACAAAGCATCTTCACCAAAAGTTCTATGCTCTTTCGACCGGATATCGTCAGAGAGCGACCATCGCTAGGGCATTCATAAACGACCCGAAGGTCGTGTTTCTTGATGAACCTACTATTGGGCTCGATGTAATGACAGCCTTGAGGATAAGGGACTTTCTCAAAATTCAGGCAAGGGAGAAAGGTAGAACGATCATGCTCGCCACTCACAACATGGCTGAGGCCGAGTCGATATGCGACAGAATAGCAATAATCGACAGGGGGAAGATAATCGCGATAGGAAGCCCTGATTCTCTCAAGCGTTCGCTGGGCGCTCCCGCTCAGATTCTAGAGGTTCAGCCAATTCCTCAGAATCTCGATTTTTTGGCCTCCGTTCAGGGAGTGAGGGGGTATACTTCGAGCGTGGATAGTGAAAGGGGCCTGACGACTATCCAAGTGGTTGTTGATGATGATCTAGCTGCTGAGCGAGCAGTCGATTCGCTGAAGAAGGCTGGATACAAGATTCTCTCTACTTGGAGAAGAGCAGCCACTATTGAGGAAGTATTTGTTTCGCTCGTAGGAAAGGGATTCGCGGAAAGAGAGAGGTCAGGAGAGAACGAATGAGATTCGAGTTAAGACCCTGGATCAGAACTATGAAGGCAAGAGCTCTTGTGAGAATTCTCAGCCAGTTCGGCGAGCCTTTGTGGATAGTTGTAAATGTAGGCTTTCCAATCTTCTCCTCTGTTGCACTTGCTCTGTTGTACGAAAGCACTGGACTTTCAGGGTACACTGGATTTGCAATTCTAGGAGGTATCATGATTTCGTTCTGGGGGAATGTTTTGTGGTCGATGGCGAGCCAATTCAACTGGGACAAGCAGGAAGGCCTATTCGAAATTTACCTTACCTCGCCCTGTTCGATTACTGCCATTTTGATTGGGATGTCAGTCGGTGGAATCGTGGGCACTGCCCCCTCGGCGGTAGTGGTGGCTATCGTAGGCTGGTTATTCTTTCATCCTGCCGTTGTAGCGTCTTCTTGGGTTGCGGTTGTTTTGACTTTCAGCCTTACTCTTGCGTCGCTTTACTGCATGGGGATGCTTCTATCTTCTCTTTACCTTGCATACGGCAGAGCCGCCGAGTCCCTCAACAATGCTCTCCAGGAACCAGTGTCCATGCTCTCGGGCGTTTACTTTCCGTCCATTGGACAGCTTTCTCCCTTCCCATTCGGTATTCAAGTAGCCGCGTCTCTGATCCCTCTAACATTGGGAATGGATGCTCTTCGGAGAACATTATTCTTTTCTCAAGGACTTTCATCTGTTTCGATCGAACTTATCGCCCTTGCCGTCATGGCAATCATACTACTTGTAGCATCTTCCGCAGCCCTCAAGGCGCTTGAAAACAAGGGAAGAAGGGAAGGTACGATATCGGTTAGGATAAGATAAAGGGGAAAAAGAGGGGTTGAGTCCTGTTCAGTATTTGCGATCAGTGGGGGCAGTTGTCTGGCTAGGAATCTATCATGATATTGCATGGACGTCCCCCGTAGCCGGAATAATCTTGCTGAGCGTGGCGCCGACAGCATCAGCTATGACCACTTCAATCATCTACTGGCTGGGTGCATCCCACGCGGGGAGCTTCGAATCAAGCAAGCTGGCATATGTCTTGGTGGGAGCGGTTCTCTATGCGCATATTGCAGCTTATGCGTATGCGCCTACACTTGCTATAGCCGAAGGAAAGAACCTCTCAATTTTTCAGCATGTTTACATTTCACCTAAATCTTCGGAGCTTTACCTTGCCGGAAGAACGATTGCCTCGTTTCTCATATCCTTCGGAACCTCAATGATTGCACTTATACTCGCTGGCCTTGTACTGAGTCACTTGCTTCACACGACAATTCCCTTGATTGAAAATCCTGAATCGGTTCTTCTTCTCGTGGCAGCTCTTTTCCTGAACGTGCCCGCTGCTCTCGGCCTCGGATACCTCTTGGGTTCTTACTCTCTCTTTGCGAGCAAATTTGAGTGGGCTCTCCCAAGTTACGTTGCGGGGATATTGATGGTTTTTTCCGGTGCCTTGTTTCCTCCCTCGATTCTTCCTTGGCCGCTTTCCGCTTTTGGAAACGCTTTGCCCTTCACTCAATTCATTTCAGCTGCAAGAGACGCAATCATTTTCGGATCGATTTCATCATACATTTCTGCGCTCGAATATTCGTTCGTTGTAGGCGTCGTTTTGCTGGGAGCTAGTCTATTGATATATCGAGCTTCGGCGAAGAAGGCTCGAAGTGAGGGAGTAATCGATAGACGTCTAGCTTAGCAACACTCCTTGAGGACAGGAATTAGCACATCTTCCGGAACAACTCAAACAATAAATCTGAAAATCACGGATAGAGGATTTCAGCACGCATGGTACGTAGTTTACCAAGAGGGACCCGAAATCCATGCGTGGTACGACTTTCAAGGAATTTGCCCTTAATTCAATCCCTTAAAGAAGGTTTCAAGCAAGATGAAGCAAGCTAGAGTAAGCTTGGCTTTGCTGATCACTGGTATATTGATCAGCTCCTTCATAGGTTTTGGACAATCAGTCGTCAATAATCATACTGTAACAACAATTGCTTCTGAAACTAGTGCCAGCTCGATTTTTCTATGATAGCCTCGCAGTTATAGTTCTCACAAGCGGTCGCGGGAGTACGAAGGTTATTTCAAAGAAGGTAATGGTTTCGCTAGCCAAAGTCAATCTACTTGAGGTGCTCTTCACGTCACTAGAGCGACACGATCCCTGCTTTGACATCGGTTTCCTGGAAACCTATTCCGGGTACCTTACTAGTTTTTGGGCTTGGAGACGATGCAGACAGCGTGAAAATGTGACTCAAGTTGAGGCGCAGGGGGCGCGACATGTCATAAGCTCAAGCTCTCCGATACGCTCTGTCTAGAAAACTGGGAATCAAGTTTCTCACGGGCGACAGAGCATTCACGGGTCTGCGCGATGCAGAGTATTTGGAGTAATCTGGCACTTTCGAGCGGTTTCCCGATCAGTTTTCTTGTGAAGTCTCGATGAGAGATTAATAGAATATTGACTAA
>CADDZS010000157.1 GCA_902812485.1 archaeon | reverse complement strand
CAGTTCGAACGCCTTATCGCTATCTTGTAGAGCGACGTAGACAGCCGCTTCTTCTTCGAGTGGAATGTGATCCGAGGAAGGAGTCGAGATCACTTGTTCTAGGATTCGTCGCGCAAGAGAGCTATTCCCCTCCTTTGCTAGTGTGTAAGCTTCGAAGAGTCGGATCCTCTGCTCTGGGAATCTGACCTCTGAGAGTTTCCTTTGAATCCTTCTAGCCTCCTCGAACATTCCCCTCTCTGGGAGAGCAAAGACGTAGGAGAGAAGCGTTGGGACGTGGCTTGGATCTATTGCCAAAGTCTTTTTGTATTGTTTTATGGACTCGTCGTACTTCCCCATCATGAAAAGACCTTCGGCGATGTTGAGGTTCACAAGTGAAGATTCCGGGTCGAGTTGCAAAGCCTCTTCGAGCTCTTGCATCGCCTCGTCGTAGCGCCGTTTCATCAAAAGAAAGTGCGCATACCAGCGGTGAGCAAGAGGATTGCTCGGAGAGAGGTCGAGTGCTCTCTTGAATTCTTCCTCCGCTCGGTCCCACTCCCAATCTCCAATCAGGATCCATGCCAAAGATAGATGCGCCTCTCCAAGCGAGTCGTCGAGCTCGATTGCTCTAAGGGCTGCCTCCTTGGCTTTTGTGTGAGACTCGAGTGGCTCCATATATCCGAAATTCCCAGCAAGGGAATAGCAGTCGCAAACCCCAACGTAAGCTGGGGCGTAGTTTGGATCAACATCGAGGGCGAGCTTGAAATACTCTAAGGCGCGCGCGAAGCTGTCTCTAGTCCTCCTATACCATTGATACCTGCCCTTGAGATAGAGGGTGTAGGCTTCGGCGCTCTCCGTGGGCTTTCTTTCGAGCCTGCGTCTTTCGGATTCGATAAGCTGTATCTTGAGTTCTTTAGCCACCCTCTCCGCGACCTCGCTTTGGATTGCGAATATGTCGACGAGCTCCTTGTCGTAGCTTTGGGCCCAGATATGACCCTCGTTCTCAGCGTCTATGAGCTGAACTGAAATTCTAACCCTGTTCCCAGCCTTTCTCACGCTCCCTTCTATCAGCGTGCCCACGCTCAACTCTCTCCCAATCTCCGAGGCGCTCTTCGAAGGTGTTTTGTATTTCATGACTGAAGTTCTTGCTATCACGGTAAGCTCCTTGATGCGAGCTAGGGCAGTGATGAGCTCCTCGGTCATTCCATCAGCAAAGTATTCGTCGGCTGGATCTGGGCTCATATTCGCAAAGGGCAAAACGGCGATTCTTTTTCTGTCAACTGCGCTCTGAGTGTTCCTATTTCTCCTCCCTCTTCCTCCATTTCCCTGCCAGGGGAGGACTATTCGATAGATGTCAATTTTGAATTTCACGTTCTTGAGCTCTCGCTCGTCGAGCTTCTCTAGCGGATAAGAAATCTTGTTTCGAACTTGATCGAAGACCTTTTCGGAAACGCATACACCGCCTGGCTCGCAGATGGGCTGTATCCTAGAAGCTATGTTCACGGCGTCGCCGAAGATGTCGTTGTCGCGGTGAACGACGTCTCCGAGGTGTATCCCTATTCTTAGCCTTATCCTTGGACCAGTCTAGCTCTCGATCGAGCTTTCGCGTTCGCTTTCCAAGTAATTTTGGATTTCAATCGCGCAATTGACTGCGTCGAGTGCGCTATCAAATTCTACGAGGAAAGAATCTCCGATTGTTTTGATCTCTCTTCCTCCGAATTTCGAGAAGAACGGTCTCAGAAGGCGATTGTGATTCTGCAAGAGTTTGAGGGCAGAGGCCTCGTCTTGCTGGGTGAGGGAAGTATATCCAACGATGTCAGTAAACATTATGGCGGCGAGCTTTCTTCCAGCGGCTTCGCGGTTTTCTTCGGTCGACAAAGGGAAAAGCTCACGCCTTGCAAGTGAAATCAGAATGATGTCCGGTTACTAAAAATCTTTACAACAATCTCCTTCAACTTGAAGAAGGAACAAGGAGGAAGAAGAGGAAGAAAAAAAGGAGCGACCGAGAGGGAGAGAAAGAAAGATTTCATCTCCTAAGTATAAGGAGGCACTCTTTGGACATTCGCTTATCTCTAATCCCAGTTGCAGGATTCTTACCGTAGTCAAAGAGCCTTCTTGCGACAATGGTGTCGACAAGGGTCGATTCGTGTTTCCAGCCAAGAGAAGAGAAATGCTCTCTGAATATGTGAGAAATGGGGACGCTCCTCCCTCTCAAGTTTGCTGATCCGACGAAGAAGCAAAGCTTCGATCTAACCTTCGATTCGAGCCTTGTGAGAGCCCCCAAGACTCCCCAGAAATACTTGTCATAAATCTCCTTCATATCGTTCTCATCGATTCCATCTCTGTAGTTCCAATACGTTGGAGAATAGATCGGAGCTCGCTCGACTCTCCCGTAGGGGATCTCCTTTGACGAGAGGTCTCTCACTTGATCTTCTGTGTATCCAAGCCAAAACAAATCAAGTTTCGAATTTCTGATGTACTCTTGTGATTGCAGATATGGGGGCGATGTTATCAGCAAGTCGACGTTCTCGTCCAAATCTTCGCGAGAGGCATCTACTCCAGAGAGAATTTTGGATTTCACGCTCTTTGGCGAAAGACTCTCAAATTCCAAAAGCTTTCGGTTGAGATCTAGCGCAAATTCCAAAACGCGCTCAAAGAAGATGCGTCTCCAATCATGGGAGAGAAGAGACTCGACTCTTGCCTTTGAGAAGGCGGATTTCGAAAGTTTTTGACGTTGTCCATCGTTGTATGAGAGCATCCGTGTCGCCTTGAGTAAGGGGATAAGCAATAGGAGGTGAAGCTGCGTCAGTGAGTTACTCCCAGCCCCTTCCTTTTGAGATTCCTCAATAGAGTGATAGGCTCCCCAGACATTGAAGAGAAATGGAAGAGCCTTTGTTGGGAACCAGTAATCGAGTTTGGACCACTTTGGCATAAATAAGTGCTCGTTTGATCTTTGGATTTCTTTCGTAATCTCATGGATGAGGCTAGATTCTTCTTTGATGGGTTTCAATGTCGCGACACTGTGGAGCAAGGAAAGCATTGGATTGAGATCCCAGAGCTCATAGTCGAGTCCGTAGATTCTGCTAACAAGCCCTACAGTTCCATAACCAGCGAAGGGATCGAAAACTCTTCTCCTCTCCCCAGCTCTCTTATTCGTTTTTGCGTAATTTTTCAAAACATAGGCAACGACTTGGGGGATGAATTTGGCAGGGTAGTTGTAAAGCGAGAATGTGGCGTATGTCGTCGACGGAATCTCGGGCACGAGTCGTCGAAACGAGACTTCTCTCTCTTTCCCCTTGATCAAGAACGGTGAGTTTTCCAAGTAACCAGGATAAGATTTCAAAGAGTTTGAAGAATGTTGGTGATCATCATCTTCTTCTTTCTCTTCTGGTTCGGAGCTGGAGAATTGCTGGGACATCTTGATTTTCTTTTGCTTCTCCCCTTCTTTTTGCTCTTTGAGAGGAGCTCATTCTTGAATTTATTGATTGCAAGTGAGCGGTTCAGCAACCGATTCACTCAAATGACCGTCTCATTGCCTTGATTTCCTTGAAATGTAATGATACGTTGCGAAAATTGCCTTACAGAGAATTCGGATGATTCGA
>CADDZS010000156.1 GCA_902812485.1 archaeon | reverse complement strand
GAATCGTGCAATCCTTATATGGGGTGTCCAACAATTGCAACGAATATATCTTAAAAGAAGGAGCATATGAAAGATGCCAAATCTTTTCGGTTTACCTTCTTCTTTTTCATCGTCTTCGTCACTTCTATCGATAGTTGTTGATATCGTGTATCTAGCCTCCTTTGTGGTTCTTTTCGCTTACGGCCAGGGAATTCAATTCGCAATCATGCAAAGAGGGATCAAGGGCAAGATAGCTAAGCTGAACGAAATGCATGTGGTTGCGCGCTCTAGGTTTATTGACTCTTTGAACAAATTGCAAAACCGACAAACGGCGGGCATCGGCTCCGAAAACGGTAGTAGAACATCATCACCTCAGAATATCACCGAGTCTGTTGACAGAATTATCAGCAGTTTTGTGATTTCGCCTATCGCTCTCGATCCGAGCGGCATAGTACCAAAGATTGGCCAAATACTCGACTCGGCCGACGAGAACATGAAGAGCGAAATCAGAAGATTAGTCCCGAGAGCCTCTCAGTCGGAAATTGAAACGCTTTCCAATGTGGCAGAAATAACAATTGGACTTAACAATCTCTACAAGATAGCAAGACACTTCTATCTGCTTGGGAACAAGCCGGGCGGAAGTCTCTCAGTTATGCAGCTTCAGATGATGATGCCTCAGATCATGGAGACTGCGGAGGCTTATGACTCTGCACTCGAGGCATTCGTCGTCTCAAAGATTGTGGGCGACGGCTTTGGACCTCTTGTGGCATCTACTCTTGTAAAGGAATTGATCGGCGGCGAGAAAGTAGGAGAGAAAGTTTGGAACGAGATCGTGAAGGATACGGAGGTTGCAAAGCTCAGTTTCTCTTCACTCGGAGGAGGTATCAATGAAAGAAGCCATCAGAGCGCCAGTGGGAGCAAGATGAGGACTGTCTATGTCGTCAAGGCAAAGGGGCCAGGAGGAAACGTCGGACGGCCAGGCGAAGCTGTTGCAAAGATTCTCTCGCAGGATCAAGGCGTAAAGTACATCTTCACAGTCGACGCGGCTCTCAAGCTTGAAGGAGAGGAAACTGGCTCGATCGCGGAAGGCGTAGGGGCGGCCATAGGGGGTGCCGGAGTTGAGAGATTCAAGATAGAAGAGGTCGCCTCTGAGAAGCAGATCGAGTTGCATGCTATAGTCGCGAAGATGTCAGAAAAGGAGGCAATCTCGGCGATGCCTGATGCCGTCGCAAAGAAGGTCCCAGTGACTGCAAGTCACATACGAGATCTCATCGAGAAAATCCCGAATGAGGGTTCCGTGATCGTTGCCGGGATAGGCAATACTCTTGGCATCGATTAGTTCGGAACTGGAAAGGCCCAGACTGGGGCCGGCTACGAGGAAGAGTAGGAGAAAGAAGGAATTGCCTTGAAAAACTCTTAACTCCGAACTAAAAGAGACAACCTTTTGCTGAATTTTGTTCCATGCCCACAGTGAAAGATCGCATCTTCGATGTCCTTCGCGCGCACGGCTCTAAGGCGATGTTTGGAAACCCGGGGTCGACAGAGCTCCCACTTCTCAACGACTTTCCCCAAGATTTTAGCTACTTCTTGGGCCTTCAGGAAGCTAGCGTAGTAGGGATGGCGACTGGCTATGCTCTCCTAAGAGACAACGCCTCGATCTCTAACCTTCACACGACAGCGGGAACTGGGAATGCAATGGGGGCGATAGTGACTGCGATGCACGCCCAAGCTCCTCTCATAATCACAGCTGGCCAGCAAGATCGCAGAATGATACGAGCGGAGCCCTTTCTCTGGGGGAAGCAGGTCGAGTTTGTCAAGCCGTACGTGAAATGGAGCGTTGAGCCGCAGCGCTCAGTCGATGTTCCTGAAGCAATTGAGCGAGCTTATCACATCTCGATGACCGAACCTAGAGGACCCGTTTTCGTTTCCATCCCGATGGACGGGCTCGACGAGGAGTGCGCTCCAGTAGAGACGAGGCATGTGAGCTACAGAGTCGCCCCTGATCGGGAAGAAATAGTCGAAGTTGCGAGATTGCTCTCACGCGGAAGCAACGTGGCGCTTCTCGTCGGGGAAGAGGTCGATTCATCTGGTGCAATGAATGAGGCTGTCGAGATCGCGGAGCGCCTCGAAGCAGATGTTTTCCTCTCGCCGCTTTCTCATAGGTGGGGGTTTCCCTCACGACATCGTCTCTTTCGTGGAAGGCTTCCTCCTGCGATGGGACTACTCAGCTCAAGGCTCGAAGCTTACGACACTGTTTTAGTCGTTGGCGCTCCGGTTTTTCTATACTATCCCTACGTGCCTGGCAAAGTGATCAAGGAGAAGACGCAAGTAATTCAACTTACGAGCGACGCTTCAGCAGCTTCGAGAGCGCTAACTGGTCTAAGCGTCCTGGGGAACGTGAAACTTGGTCTTGAGCTCTTGCTAAAGGAGATTGCTTCTCTTGCACAGCCCAAGAGCGAAAAACCAAGACGAACAAAGCCGGCTTCTTCTTCTGACCTATCTCTTGGCTCTAAACTCGTGGAGGATGAAGGGAAGGATTCAAGCACCGTGGCTAGCAGACTTCCAGATGCAAGAGCAGTTCACGAGCAACTTGCTAGATCTCTTTCGGACGACGTGGTGATTTTTGAGGAAGATCCTTCATCCGAGGTGTACTTCCGAGGCAAGATTACGCGCCATAAAAGCCATTTCACAACTGCAAGCGGCGGTCTTGGATTTGCGATGCCGGCAGCGGTTGGAGCTGCGCTCGCACTTGATGAAGAGGGGGAGGGAAAAAGAAGACCTGTTGTATGCATAGTGGGAGAAGGATCGGCTCAATATTCAATCCAAGCACTTTGGAGCGCTAGGCAGTACAAGGCGCGCGTGACTTTCATCGTCTTCAATAACTCTGAATACGCTATACTCAAGTCATTTGGGATGCTCCTTGGAGTTAAGAATGTGCCAGGCCTTGACATCCCCGGAATTGATTTCGAAGGACTTGCTCGAGGATATGGAGTCGGATACACAAAGGTCGAGACTGCAGAAGAACTTGCGAAGATCGTCAAGGATGAAGTATCTTCGCAAAGAGGTCCGTCTTTGTTAGAAATAGCAGTGAGCAAGGAAATTTTGCCCTTACTCGGGTGATTGATGATGATAGAGAGAAAGAGAGAGCCTCAAAAACTGCAACAGGGTTGTTCGAAAAGGAAGGCTTTTTCGGTTAGGTTAGGTTAGGTTGGGGAAGAGAGAGTGTGAGCTAAGATAGTTTTTCATTGCAGTACTAGATCTCTTTTTCTTTTCTTCCCAATGCTCTTTTTTCTTGCTGTTGTCATTATGGAGTGATTATTTCTCTTTACATGCTTCACTTCTGATCTTACTGTTGTCTCTTTTTCTTTTTTCTGCCCTTGCGCACCTGAGCTTCTTTCTTCCTTCCTCTTCAGTTACTCTCTCTAGATGTGCTCTCTGTTTTTCCAATTTTTGCTTCGATCCGCTCTTTAAATAGCCATTATATACTCGGCTAATTGAGTGCTCTATAATATGTCCTCAGAAAGCAATTGTTTGATGGGAAAAATCGCATTGCTATAATGTGTCCTCAAAACGGAAATTGTTTGCTTGTTTGTTTTGAGGTAAAAATGCATAATCACTCACCATCATAAAGTCCTCTTTTTCAAGAGTTTCTAATCGGAA
>CADDZS010000155.1 GCA_902812485.1 archaeon | reverse complement strand
TTTGCGCGATTCAATTGGAAAGGGGAATTCGATCTCTCTAGTATTCGATATCTCTGTTCCTGCGCGGATCCTTTCCCAGATTTTTAGAATGAGAACGTGAAGGAGAGAATGAAGACTCGGTGTTCTCTTGGTCAATCCAGTCGAGAAGATCGCTCATTGCGAACGGTTTTCTCAAAAACTTGAACCCTATATCTTCGACAGCTTCCTTGATTGAAAAATCGGCACTAGCTACGGCTATTCTCACCTCTCGATTCGAATTCGATATACGATTCGCGACTTCTAGGCCGTCGAGCGCCCCTTTCATCTTATAGTCGATTATAGCACATTCAACCGAGCCAAGTTTGCCTGAAGAGAGCGCTTTCACAGCTTCTTCTCCACTTTTTCCAACAAAAACTACCTCATGTCCGTGAAGAGCGAGTGCAATCGAATAAATATTCGAAAGCTCTACGAAATCTTCTATGATTGCAATCTTTTTCTTCCTCTTCTCTGAACCCTTCTTATTTTTCGAGGTATTCCTACCTGCACACTCGATGTCTCCGACAGGACACGCTTCAGAGGTGGTAGTAGGGGTTCTTACAATTGCTAGTTTCAACGGAATGCCTTGCAAGGCAAAAGTCAATTTGAGAAACGCGATAGTCGCAACACGATTAGGTACTATATAGGCCTTCTAGACATTCGATGTACTATTCCTTCATTTTTCCCCTCCGCCCTCGAAGCTACGACGATTGATTTGATCTGTGCCCTAATCAAGAAAACTCTTCCTCTTTCCTTCCTCTTTCGTCAAGACGAAAGAAATAGAGAAGAAGAAGAGAAAAAGAAGACGAGTCCCCAAAAAGTTTGGGATTGAGCCTTTCTCTACATATGTTTCTTATCCGATCCTGAAGAGATGTTCCTCTCCTCAATTTTCACGAGAAGCTTGGAACTACGTCTTTTGCAAAATTCTTCATCAGCTCCTTGAACTTTGCAACAGGGAAGAACATTGTTGCGATGTATTCGCACCCTGCTTCTGCGTAAGCTTCCACGACTTCGTTTGCCTTGTCCATCGTCCCCAAGGCGGGCAGAGACAACGAAACATTTGGTTCTGTGAAATAGCCCATGAGCGCATATTTTAGAGGTGTCTTTCGCCCACAGACCTCCGCCTGCTTCTTTATCTTCGGGACACTCTTTGAGTAGTGTTCGAGAGTCGCACCTACTGCTCTTCCTGGAAACCAAGCATCCCCCATTTCAGCAGTGAGTTTTAGCATTTTGTCGTGTATTGCGCCGACCCAGATCTCCGGCCCGTTCTTCTGAACAGGCTTCGGCTCTAGAACAGCGTTCTTCGTCTTGAAGTACTTCCCCTCGTAAGTGACAGAATCTTCGCTCCAGAGTCTTCTAATCAAATCTATTCCTTCCCTTGTCATCTCCACTCGCTCACTGTTCGAGTGCCATTCGCCGTACCCCTCAAACTCCGGCCTGTCCCATCCTGCACCTGCTCCCAAGATCGCTCTGCCATCTGAGAGTATGTCAACGGTAGCTACAACTTTCGCAAGTATTGCTGGTCTTCTAAGAGGAATCGGCGTAACGCAAGTTCCAAGCTTTATGGTGTTCGTCTTTGCCGCAAGATTTGAAAGAAGCGACCAAGCTTCTATGGTGGCGTGTTCTCTCGGAGGGACGAAGCCCGGGGTGTGTGGACGCATGAAATGATCCGTGACAAAGAAAGAATCGAATCCAAGAGATTCAGCTCCTAGAGCTATTTCCTCGTAGATTTTCGGAGTGTAAGAGAAAGGCTCCCAGTTGTAGGCGCAGATCCCGAAGGTAACTCTCTTTCTTGCTCTCAATTGCTAATTAACCTCATCTTCGAGATGTAAGAAGACAGCTACGGTTCTTTTTGCGGTCTGTTTGTCTCTCTGTTTTCTACCCGAATCATGTCAATTAGTTTCTTTTGACTCGTTAACCGCAGTTTGAATTTTGTCTTGCGGAATCCTGAAAATATGAAGTCGTTGAGGATATTTAATATGCATATCCTCGGGTAGCGCCTTTTTTTCTAACAAAAAGTTCAGATCGCCGCTCTTATACCAAGAGAATTTCCCTTCGGAAAAATGCCCATATATTTTTTCCTCGTCTCTAGTAAGATTACATGCAAATCATCACTAAAAAGTAGTAAGGGGGAGTGGAAAGTGGGATTTGGTTTCAGTTGAGGAAAACGCGGAGAGTTGTTGAGTAACACCCGCACCGTCATGACAAATCTAAGCTAGTTGGCGACGCTGTTTTCGTCGTGACGGCAACAATTCAACAGTCAAAGCGTCCAGAGGAGTAGGGTGGTTCTTGGAATACTTTACAATAAAGCTTTCACAGCTTGCTTCGATCAAGACGATCTCATGGTTGGCGAGGGTAAGGCTGCTCTCGATGGTGACTCTTTTGGCAAACAGAACTTAGAATTTACGGGCATTCAGTTTAACAGAAAGTAGGTCCACATGCCTCTTTGTATAAAGTACGATATGGATAAGGGCGAGATAACCCAGGCAAACATCTACTTCGAGACGGGCATGCTAAAGATGCAAAGGCAGGGTTGAACGCATCTTCTTTTCGTTTTGAAATGAAACGATCTTTCCGTCTTTTCGGCATTTAGAAACGAGTCTAGCGTTTCAGAGAAAAAGAGAAAAATAAAATGATATGAAGAAAAAGGGGAAGATGAGAGGGGACTACTTGTCCTCTTCTCGCCCATTCCCCTAATTTTCCCCAGCTATGACTTCTCGCTTACTTGTACTTGAAATTCCTTGTAGAACACGCCCTCTATTGTTTGGTTGTTGAAGTTGTAGTGACCTGCCGAGGCTGGGAGAGCCATATCAGATGGTCCCTCTATTGTGATTGTCGAAGGACCGGTTTGAGTCACGTTGAAACCCGCTGCTTGAAGAAAAGCTGTGCAAGCTGGCGTTGCATTCGCAGGCAGGATGAACGGTTATCGTTCCAGAGTTTGCGAAGAATTCTGTTGGCACTCCAAGGGACTGAAGTACTCCAGCCTGGGCGTCCCAATTGGTTATGTTGAAGGCAGTTTCGCAATGAATGTCTCCATTGCCGTTTGTGTGCAAATACTGGGAGACCTGACAGTCGGCATCAGTCCCACTAGAGCTTCCAACAAATGTGCACCATCCCCAGAAGCCAAATCCCATGCCTGCGACGTTTTCCGTTCCGGAAAATCCTAACTGCCAATTTTCACCGCTACCTTAAGCAGATAGGATAGGAAAGCGAGATGCCGCGATAAGTACGAGTGCAAGGACTGCAATGACTGAAATTGGAGATAATTTCTTTCTTCTCATGAAAACTAGGCAAAATCATTGTGATATTAAAATCGATGTATTCTGATCGTGTTCTCAAGCATTTGAGGTTTCCAACAATAGCCTTAACCAAAGGCTTGAAACTAGAGCTCCCGACAAACAGTTGCAATTGACGACATGTTATGGCGATTCGATCCTTCTCTTGTTTATCCCCAAACCAGCTTGTTATGAGTAGTATTTCGTTCCTCCAACTACTTTGATGAACATCTGATATGAGGTATACCAAGAGTCTTCAAAGACGTTCAAACCATTCAACCTGGTTCAAAGGGTCGCCCTGTTTGGACGCCCAAACTATATCTGAAAGAAGAAGGCAAGATAGGATCTAG
>CADDZS010000154.1 GCA_902812485.1 archaeon | reverse complement strand
GCTAACTCAACAACAAAGATCCCCTCTGCATTTGGGCTGCGAAGGCATCGATCAACGTCGCTCCACACTACAGTATGCTTGTTATAGATAATAGTAGTCTTTGTACGGGCGGGTGATACCCCCGCGGAGAAAAGAATAGCCATTATCCTAACGGGAATAGAACCATTTCTTTCACGCTTAAAATGGTTGATCGCAATCACGCCATTCCGACAAGAATGGAGGTAAACTCTGTGAATGCAAACGGTCAAGTGGAGAATGTTGGAAACATGTTCCAGGAAAGTTAAGGCAGTTCTCTAGATCTAGCACCTACAGATATGGGGAAATAACTCTATGATATGGGAAACAATATGATATCTCAATATCGGACTTATTGTCCAACTCCAAACATAACATTGTACAAAACGTGCGAAAATTTTGTCACCGAAAGATATGCACTCAAGGTTATTCATCAGAATAATGATTCTGCCTCCGGCATGAGTCTTTTAGCGACGAGATTCTTCGTATGAGGGTAAGGAATTGTAAATACTGATATCTAGTTCATAAGACAGATTATTTCAGTCCGATAACCAACTAGATTTGCCTTTTAGATGCTCTCACCTCAGATCTCCGGTTTCCTGAAGGAGTTCAGGCCTGGAACACATGCAGTTCTGTTCTATGATTCGCTAGGAACCAAGCATGATTTTCTTTTCAGTTACCTGAAATTTGGTGTTGAGGATCAGGGTCTTGTCTACGTTTGTTCGGAAGAAACGCCATCCAAGATCCGCGAAGAAATGAAAAAATTTGGGCTAGACTCCGATGAACTTACAAGACGCAACAGGCTCATGATTCGTAACTATGACGCGGTTTACTTGGTCGAAGGGCAGGTAAGCATTCCAGATATCGTTGGTTCCTTTTCACGTCTTGCTCGCACTTACACTTCCGTTGGACTTTCTGGTCTGAGAGCCGCTGCCGAGATGTCATGCTTTTTCAAACATAGAATGGTAGACGAGCTTCTGAAATACGAATATGCCTTGAACAGAACCTTTGACTTCCCCGCCGAAGGAATCTGCGGTTACAACATCCTAGAGGCAAGTCAGTCCGGACATCTCAGTACTCTGATACAATTAGCTCGATCTCACTCGACAGTAATAATTGCAGGTCCCAAGGAACAAATCATCCTAGAACCAGAGGATTTTGCTGACGAGCAATTAGGTGTGGCCCTCGGTGCAAGAGCACCTCTTTCGACAGAGCGGACCCGTATATATCCTTAGGATAGAAGCAGCGAAAGACAAGAAACTTGGCTATTCAAGTTATATCTTGATCCCTAAAAAAATCAGTGAGATCTCGAAGACTCTTGTTGATCTCATGCGTTATCTTGCTCTCTAAAGCGCCCTAATTTATAGGGAAGTCTGTGAACTGCTCCACCAAGTATACCTGAAAGAGATCGTGGAGGTCTTCCCTTCGGCTGAAGTACGTCCATAGTCCTATCTTCTATACTCGTTATTGACAACGTAGATAAGAAAATACCCCAAGAAGGAAGTGGTGAACATTGTGAAGTCTATCGTCTTCTCCGGTAGACGAAGGCATCCGGTCACAGACAATGTCTGTCATAAGCTCGTGGGAGTGGCTTGCCGTTCTTTTGCAAGCTCTTGTTACATCATTCTCCCTTTTCTCTCCCTTCCTATTTTTCAAATTCGCTCCCTTACGATGGTTCTCCTTTTGCTTTATCAACAACCTTATCAAAAAATGCGGGGCCTGCTTCTATGAATCTCAACAAGACTTATGATGAAATCATGGAGCATCTGAGAGCTCTCGATATAACCCCCTTTCTAGGCACGCCGATAATCGATGAGAACAACGCGAACATAGTTCTCTGGGATCCAGAAAGCGATGACTGGAGAACTTTCATCGAAATCGCGAAGAAGGAAGGAGCCAAGAGCATGATCGTTGGAAAGGGGGAGCGCGTTACAAGCATGATGCACGAAATTGGCTCGATCACACTGATATGGATGAAGGAAGGCATCGTATACATGTTCAGAAAGCGGGCTGAATGGTGGGACAAAGAATATCACGGTGGGGGCAGAGGAGCAGAAGATAAGTATCTCGCTCTTTCGGAGTTTCCAAATTCCATCTCTCAACCATTTGAGAATGAAAAGAAAAAGGAGGAAGAACAACAAGCACGAGGCAGGAGTATTTCTCCGTTCATTTTAGTCAAGGTCAAAGAAGCGACAGACGAGGATCTTGCGCAGGAGCTTATCTCATTCTATCTTTCTCGAAGCTTGTCGAGAGGAATCGAGGAGAGCTTGACAGGTGAAGTTTGCTCCTCGTTTTGGGCTCGAAAAGGCATATCAGAGCAAGACTTGCGTGAAGATCCAGAGCTCAGGTCAAAGACAAGGAGAGTCGAGCACATTGCAAGAGAAAAAATTGAGAGGACCAAGCCTCTCGAGATCATGAAAAGGAGCGACGAAGAGCTCGCAATAGAAGAAATAGAATTCCTGAAAAGTCACGCCGAAGGGAATAAAGGGTTTTCTTATATGGACTCTGATCTTTTCTGGGAAACTAAAGGAGCGATCAGGTACACTGCCGAGCCGGGTCTGAGATTCAAGATGGAGAAAGTCGACTCAATAGTTAGAAATATTTTGGGAAGAAGCAATCGCGTTGACCCAACACATCGTGAGCAAGAAGAACTGAATGCTCACCCCTCGATCAACAAGTCAAGTTGACAAGAGGCTCGAGAGAGTTTCAAAGAGTTACTTTCAGTAGAGCAACAAGCCCGCCGAATTCCAAAACTGAAACGGCAAACAAATAGGGAAGTATATCCAGCCCAAAGAGTGGCCACATTTCGGTGTATGAGAATACAGCCAAGAGATTCTTGAGAAGCAAGAGGAAGGCGAAGAACGAAAGACCCACTGGATAAACGGCTCCCTTCGATCTGAGCGCTATCCTGACATAAATGTACAGGAGAGCAATGAGGAGTACGCTGTTTATGATCGCGAATATCACGGTCACTTCGAGCATGGGTTGCAAAGTAATTTCGGAGCCCTCTCTCTCTTTCCTTCATCTTTGTTCCAGTAGCAGTCCTTTTTCCCTTTCGAGATTTCGTGTCTATTGCGTTTGCAAACTTCTTTCACTTCCCAAATAAGACTTAACTCTTTCTCAAAATCGGCAAGAATCAGTCTGCTTCCATGGAAAAAACAAAGGCGTAAATAACAAAATACGGCGTTTCGTTTTCCATGACAGGAGACGACCCCGAGCTTCGGCGTCTTCTTTGGTTCTTGCTCGGAGCGAGCCGCGGGGGCGAAAATCGGGCAAAGATAATCAACGAGCTTCACATAAAGCCATGTAATCTGAACCAGCTTTCGAGGGAGCTTCAGCTGGATTATAGAAGTGTTCAGCACCATATCGAAGTTCTGAAGAAAAATCTCATTATTGTTTCAAGCGGAGAAAGATACGGTGCGATCTATTCTATCCATCCTTGGGTCGCTGCTCACTATCAGATTTTCGAAGAGATCTGCGGGAAACTGAGCTTCAATTTTGCTGCAGCAAGAAAGGCGAAACACAGCTAACCGCAAAACAGTCCCCTTGTCTACTTTGATATCCTACAAAAGTTCGTCTTGCCAATACTTATCGGATCTGCACCTAGCGGTGTAGAGCAGCCTGCAGAACATTTCTAG
>CADDZS010000153.1 GCA_902812485.1 archaeon | reverse complement strand
AGGCTTTCGTTTGCTTCGGAATCAAAAGAATAGTTACGAGCTAATCTATAGGCAGAAGAAGGTCTTTGGAGCTATTCTCTCCTCTGTAATTGAGATCATTTTAGTTTGTCAAGCAAGGACTGAAACTTTAGCACATACAGCGAATATGCGTTATCTGCATTGATGCATCTATCACACAGCGTTGGGCTCTCAATGTCTGCTTCGCCTATGGGACTGTCACAGATGAAACAAGCCTTTTCGATCTCGACTTCCTCATTCAAAGCAGATCTAAGAATTGATATCGCCCTCTGCTTGTCAGTTGCTGAAGTAAATTTGAAACCAAGCTGTTTGTCGTGCTTCACTCCAGCTCTCATCAGTTGCTGGAACACATCCGCTCCCAGCCATGGAAGCTTGAACCAACTGTTTAGGGCAATTTTTTTAGTCAAAGCTTTGCATCGCCGCTTTTTGTGTTAGCCCCTTTTCTCCTTGTAAATCGTGATCATTTTCTTGTTGAGAATTTCAAAATAACCCTCTTCTCAGAATCTCCGAGGTCATTGGATCGAGCAAACTTCTCAAAGCCTGTTTCATTCCTTTTGAAGTACAGTGAAAGATAAGGTAGGTACAAAGAAGAAAAGGAGCTCTTTCCGACATGAAATCTTGCGGAAAGCGTTGGAAGAAGATCTTTCATTACTCTACCATCGTTCCAGATTGAAAGTCTAAGATTCCAAGGAATGCTTCCTTCAACAGGTACAAGACTCCTTCCGAACGCGCTCTTTACTAGGATACGATCGAGATATCGAAGGAGCCTCCACGATTGTGTTTTGTTGATCTCGCCCATTAGGATGTCAGCGTCAGCAACCAAGGAAAGAGCATCAGCTTTGGCCCTTGCGTCCAGGTTCTTTGCTCCGACTATGGCGTCGAAGAAGTATCTTACCTTGTCACGCGGCTGAGCATCGAGATTTCGCATTCTTTCGATTGATTCTTCGAAGGTCTCCGCCTCAAAAATCGAGGCTAGCGCCTCTTGATCCGTTGGGAATTGTCTATCAGTTGACTCTGGATTTCCTTCTCGCGACGCAATGAATGTCTGAAGGCTGTTGAGAGCAAATCGCACGTCGCCTCTTGAAGTCCTCACTATCCTCTTGAGTGCATCATTCGTTACCTCTTTCAACCCCTCTTGCCTTGAGATCTCCTTGAGATAGATGTAGAGGACATCTTCAGCAACTGGTTGAAATCTAAGGTGATGTGACTTTTGAACAATTTTCTTGAGTCGCTGATCATCTTCGACATTCGCAGCAAGAACCACAGGCACAGGCACGTTCTCGACAAAGTCTAGAACAAAGTCAATTCCAGCATAGTCTGCTCGACCCGAAAGCCCATCTATTTCGTCGAGGAACACCAGGAATCTTCCTTCGTCTGAAAAGAGAGACTGATTGTTCAGCATGGGGCCGATTCTCTCCTCAAGGGCATCACGAGTTCTTACGTCGCTCGCGTTGTACTCGATCACGGAGTAGCCGAATTCCTGAGCTAGGGCATAAACCAGTGTTGACTTGCCAACCCCTGGTGGCCCTGTGAGCAAGAGAGGTTTCGATCCTAGGCTCCAGTTCTTCAACCATTTTGCGGCTTCGAGTCTAGCCTCCTCATTGCCTATCATCCTCGAGATTTTACTAGGCCTCATCTTTTCTGAAAGCATCATATCCATTAATCAACTCAGTTTGATTGTGGAGTAAGCAGAACAAACAATCTCAAATGGCTAAGCCAGCCGCAAGATATGCTAGTAGCCCTGTTAACATTCCAACTAGAGCTATTCCCTTGAATCGAAGGGCTTGCCTTTCTTCGTCTCCTCTCACCATACCCGGCACCTTCACTGAAAGGTAGAGGAAGATGGCATCTGGGATTGCTATCAAAATAGAGTACAGGTAGATGCCTTGGCCCAGCATCGCTCTCGCGTATAAAAGTGGAAACAAGCTCGAAATTACAGCAACCAGAAAGAAGAAGCTTGAGAGTCTCGCTGCAAATTTCTTTCCTTGCGCCAGCGCTACCGATCGAATTTTCCTCAGAGCATCGCCTCTGACATCAGAAATGCCTTTCAGAACTTCTCGTCCGATCCCTGCAAGAAACGAAGTCAATGCAAGAAAGTATGTCAAATTGATACCGTAGGATCCTATTGAGACTGTCCCATAAACATAGGGTATTGCTATTGAAAGGGCAACAAGACAGTTACCCGCAACTCCGTACTTTTTGATTCGCCAGTTGTAAACCCACGCGATCAAAGCAAATACCGAAGCAATCAGGAAATCTACTAGCCCCGTGAGTGCCGAACAACAAGCCCCCACAGCAAGGAACGCAAATGCTACCGCCCAGGCCTGTTTCTTCGACACCCGCCCACTCGGGAGCGGTCTATCCGGCTGGTTCAGTTTGTCCACTTCGATGTCGTATATGTCATTTGAAATCATTGAAAATGAGGAGATTGTGAAACCAGTTAAAAATCCAAGAAGCGCAACCCTCGAAACAAGTCTGGTAGGATCATGCGAGGCAACTGCAATTCCAACGAGAACTGCAAAGCCCACCATGATGGAGTTTTTTGCTCGAATCAGTGCTAAAGTTTCACGAAGAAAATTTTGGTGCGGGTTTTGTTCGCTAGGTTTTGTCTCCATCTTCTTATCGCTCTTCTAGAATGATTCTTTGCCGTATCTCTCCACCGATTGCCCCCTGCAAAAAGGAACAAAAAGGGTTTTTCTGGTTGGATCGGGCCATGCTTTGAAGCTCTGCTTCGGATGCTCGCTGAATTGCTTGAAAGAGAGCATTCAAACTCAGGTAAATACTATTCGAAGCGGAGCGCTGCTCTTAGCGAAGGGATCAGTCTAACAAACTTTGAATGATTGCTAGTTGGAAATAACTAACTGGTCATCACTTCTGGAGCGAATTTTCAGCAATCACTTTCCCGTTTTGAACCCTGCCCGGTATGAGATCCTCGAACTCCTTCTGAGCTTCTTCTATGTCCTTGTGGGTATCGATGGAACGCCAGTGAACGTTTTCGTATCTAGTTACCCTTATCTTGCCCTCGCTTGCAAGGCGTGGAAGCGTCGTTGCCTCGAGGTTTCCCTGATCTGGAAGGATTTCAAGTATCTTCGTCGAAAGGCAATACACTCCAGCGTTGATCCAATAGTCTCGGAGGATTGGTTTTTCCCTAAAGCCCTTCGCGTATCCGTCCTTGATTTCTATGATTCCAAAGGGACTCCTCAGCGCAACGGCTGCGATCGAACCCACGCAGTCTTTACTTTGATCTCCCACAAGCTTCCAGGGGTCGAGGTCAGTTAAGATGTCTCCGTTCATGGCGATGAAGTTCTCCCCGCTGATAAGCGATTTCGCGTTTTTTAGGGCACCTCCAGTTCCAAGAGGCTCTTCTTCAACGGAGTAGCCCACGCTAACTCCGAATTTCTGACCACTGCCGATGTAATTGAGGACTGTCTCCTTCAGGTACCCTACACAGATCACTATCTCACGGATATTGTGGGATCTTAGCCAGTTGATTTGCCATTCAAGAATCGGGATGCCTGCGACTTCGACCATTGGTTTTGGCCTGTCGTTCGTGAGTGGTTTGAGTCTCTTACCGAAACCACCTGCAAGGATTACCGCCTTCATTTCAGGGTTCCTCTTTTTGGTGTTCCTGCAAAGAGGATTAGGGGGAATCGGGGTTTAAAAGCGCTAGGAATGACAAGTACATT
>CADDZS010000152.1 GCA_902812485.1 archaeon | reverse complement strand
TTAGTGATTTGCGATGTGCTTCTTTCCATCTTTCGCTTCACACAGGAATGTACGCAGAGAGATTTTGGCTATCTCAGATCTCTTGTTTTCCCATATCGTTTTCCGAGGAATCGAGAAATATTCTCACTCGTATCCTGTCGCCCTCCTTCAAGCTCAACTCTCGTCTAATTTTTGTTGGTGAAATTATCTCGAGAACGGAATCATCATAGCTAGTCCGTTCGATTACCAGAACCGCTCCTCTCACTTTCTCATTTATAACGGCCCTGAAACACTCGGCTCCGCCGTAAGTACGCCTTCCATCCTCAAAACCTTCGATGTGGATGCCTCTTGCCACTGCAAGGTCTCTTCTTATCTTTCGATCGACTGCAGTTTCAAGTCGTATGTTCAGAGTGCCAGGAAAAGGATCAAAGCCTAACTTTGAAACAAATTGTCTTCTGTACCCTTTGAGAGAAACATAGTAGGCTCCCTCTCCGAGTCCGGAAAATATCGAGCCACTTACTTCTACTGTCCGTCTCGAGGCACCAAATACATCTTGCAAGATCCAATAGATTTCTCTAGCTGAATCCACTCCCTTGTTTGTGATCTTGATGTAGGTCTTTCCTCCACTCTTCAAACGCTCGACCAACCCTTCTCTTTCCATTTCGCTGAGGTGTTTTGAAGCAAGCTGCTGTGACTTTCCTACTTTGTTAGCAAGCTCCTTTGTGGTCAAGTAGATCGGCCTATCCTTTGCTCCCATCGAAAGAAGCTCTAAAAGCGTAGGGATGTGTGCGGGTTTCATCTCATTTTGTCTATCCTCACAATAAAAGCCAGCAACTGAGAACAGAGAGCAATGAAGTCTTGCTTGAAAGTCATTCAGGGTTCTTTGCTGATTCAAAAACTTCGGTCAATGAGGCACTTTTAAGAGTCTGCTGTTTCTTTGGCTTAGCCCTTTCTTCGGCAAATTGAAGATTGCCAGAAATACCCTGTTTCTTCAATCTTGAGGTGAGTTCGTTCACCGACTTCATGAATTGAGTTCTTCTTACTTCTTCAGTCACTATTGATCGCGTGTCCTCGATTAGCATTCTTGCAATATCGAGCTTCCTCTTAACACCTTGAGCTATGTTATCATATACAGCAAAGGGAGAAATTTGAGTGTAAAGTGCTTCCATGGCCGAAAATATCTCTTCTGCCTCTTTGATCCGTCCCAATCTGATGTTGTCGTACACAGCCCTCTTTAGCTCTCCAACCAAGTCAAGAAGACCAAGTATGTACGATGCCGGTCCGACTCCAAGCTCCTCGATCGAGGGCATCTTTTCGCCGGTTGAAATCGAATAGAAAACAGAAGCTTCCACATATTCTTGTTCAGGAACCACTAGGTATCGTGAAAGATCCATCGCTGCGACCCTTCGAAGTTCATCCAACTTATCACGGGCTTGTTTCAGGAGTCTCCTTGCCTCTGTTTGATTCGAAGTGTGGATTGACACGATTACTTTTGCAGCAAGAGAAATAACATCTCTTGATTCCTTAATGAGCCTCTCTCTGCGACTAGTCATCTCGTCGAATTTCTTAGCGGCTTTAGAAAGAGAGTTTTGAAAAGATTGAGAGCGTTCCATGATATCAGCACAATATTCTTACTTCACACATCTTATGAGTTTTTGTGGAGAAAATCGAGGGTTTGATTTGGAATCGGCTGGAACAAGGTGTGTTCTCTCTTTCTCTTGGGCGCGCGATTTTTACTTCATGAACAAAGAGCTCAGTACTTTCTTGATTTCCAAGAGTTAATTCGGTTCCGATTGTGTGGAGCGATTGAGATAAGTCCCCACTTGGCGTTTGTCCGACTCCATCTGCTAGTTTGCAGGAGCAATCCTTCAAATTTTCCAGCCCTTTTTAGGGTGTGCAAGCGTTAAGAATGGAAACCAATTTTAAATGAAAACAGAGAAATTAAACGAAACAGAATTTTTCAGGTGGGATTCGCATGTCTACGGAAGAGATACCCAAATGGGTTGCCGAAGAGATAAAGAACGCAAAATTCGACCACGAAGAGGAATGGAGCGGTTCAGGCTACATTTTAGATGTGAACAAAGAGGCACGAAAGGTTGACGTGCAGTTCTACGAGAAGCTCCCTGAGGGAAGATACATCGCAACGCTTGATTTGCCTGAATCAATCGACCCAAATAGTTTGGAGCTTGCAGTCGTTTATCTCTTCAGGTTCAAAGCTTTTCGCGCTTCCCTCAATCCAAAGGTTGTATCCTTCCTGAAAGAGAAGTATTCAGTGAACATGGATAGCATATACAGATTCGAGCTCAAATCGTTCGAGAAAATGGGCGACGAAGGTCAAGAAGAGAGAACTACAGGCCTCGAAGCAACTCCTAAAGATGCAAGTGGGGAGGAGGAAGAAGAAGAGGAGAGAGACGAATAGTCGAAGAAAGGGCTGATTATTTGGAAATGGCGACGAATTATCATAGAGGTAGAGCAAAGGAGTACAAAGCGATGGGAATCCTCAAAGGTGCCGGCTGGTTTTGCACCCGGAGCGCAATGTCTCATGGGCCTGTTGATATTGTAGCCGCTCGAAAAGGAAGAATAAGGCTGATTCAAGTCAAGAGCGGTTCAGCCAAGGCGACAATTGAAGAAATAAAGACTTTAAGAAAATGGGCAAAACAATTCAATGCCGATGCTGAAGTTTGGTCATTCAAGAAAAACGGTCACAATCCAGAAGTGCTTGTGGTAAAAAGAAGTAGAATCGCGAGCGCGAGTTCAGTGAAAAATTTGACAAATGCTAAGCTTCATGATCGAAACGTGGAGTTTGAGAAGAAGAAGGCGGAGACGATTCTGAATGCTACTTTGCATCGCCATCGTTCTTCTTCTTCCTCTCCCCCTCTCCAGACTGCTTCAATCTCCTTACAACCTCCATTTTCTCATGGCACCTAGAGCAAACAGGCTCCTTCTTAAAGCTCGAAAGCTCGAAGAAAAAGGGCTCTTCGTTTCGAGCTTCATCGCAGAAATAGCATCTAAACTCCAAGATTACAACTTTCACTTATCCACTGTTTTTCCATATACCCCTGTCAAGTTGTCCAAAGTGCTATTCAGTGAGCCAAAGTAACTAATCCATTATGGAACCTGATTTCCACTAGTTCCCATTTTAGTTGCCCGATCAATAGTTTGGGGTCTCCTTTTCTCTTCCCCGCAATAGAGAATTTCATTCCTTCTGAACCACTGATTTTGAGTTTTGTAATCGCATGAGGCGCCTTTGAGCACCCTCGTTGAACCTCCTCTTTTCCTCTGAAGTTTCGGGTATGATTGCGGGAACCAGGGTTGGTTTCCCCTCTGAGTCAAGCGCGACAAACGTCAAATAAGATGATGCAGTGTGCACAACCTCGCCTGTTTTTAGGTCTTCTGCTTCAATTCTCACGCCTACCTCGAGCGATGTCCTTCCCACATGATTTACAGCTGCCTTCAAGATCAATAGGTTGCCGATGTAGACGGGTTTGAAGAAGTCCATCCTGTCAATTGATGCCGTTACGACGTTCTGCCTGCAATGGCGTCCAGCCACAATTCCAGCAATCTCGTCGACAAGCTTCATTATTGTGCCTCCGTAGACATTTCCCTGTATGTTTGCATCTTGAGGCATCATCAGATGAGCGGTGATCAATGCGGATTCACTCACTTTCCGAGACGGACGTGTCTCTTGGGACATGAATTCTTGGGTCATTTTTCTCCTTGACACTTCTCCCAAATCAATTCGTCATGTGGAGTTGGGATAAAAACTAGTCTCAAGGATCTCTTCTTTTATGAATGTTCATCTAGAGTTAAC
>CADDZS010000151.1 GCA_902812485.1 archaeon | reverse complement strand
GCAAAGCCCTGAAAGTTCAAGTGTTCCTTGTGTTTTAGGTCGACCCTGATCGTGCCGACCATGCTAGTTTTTTGGGCACTCGGGTTTCTCCTAGAATTGATGTAAGCCTCTATCTCTCCGCTCAGCTTCTTATCAAATTTCACAATTTGGAAATTGTACGAGGAGCATCTTATAAGCTTGGTGAGATCACTAATTCCTCTTAATAGCGTTGGTGGTTTTTCCTTCTATTGCAAACGAATCAAGGACAAGAAAGCTTCACTCGCAGCTACGACAATTACAACACCAAGAAGAAGGAGAAGAAAGGGGCAAGAAAAGTATCGTCGACGTTCATTCCCATGTGTTTATGAAGAAATTTTTGAAGGAGCTTGAGGGGCGGTCCCAATACCCCATCCTGAAAAGAACAGGGAGAACAAGAGGAAGAGAAGGAGGCGCGAAAGGCGAGGCTCTTGTAATTCAATTCAATGAGCGCACTTTTTCGAATCCCATCGGTGAATCTTTCTTTGACTTCGAAAAGAGGGAGAAAGAACTTTCTTCCTTTGGGATCGAAGTGCAAGTGCTTTCCGGAACTAATCCATGGGTAGATGCCTTTCCAAACGCGGATCTAGCCCTGAAATTTTCAAAGATCCACAACGACGAGCTTTCAGAGATAGTCGAAAAGTCGAAGGGGAGGTTCGTTGGGCTCGCAACGCTTCCGTTGCTCTCCCCCGAGTGCGCAGCAGAAGAACTCGAAAGGTCTATCGAGGATTTGGGTCTCTCTGGCGCGATCATTGGCACAAACGTGAAAGGAAGGTACATCTCGGAGAAGGAGTTCGCACCTGTCTTCGAGAAAGCTTCGAAGCTTGGCCGCAACTGCTTTCTCTTTTTACATCCATCGACTCCTCTCGGCTCAGAGAGTCTCAAGGAATTTGGACTCGTGAGATCACTTGGATATCCCTTTGAGACGACCACATGTCTTGTGAAGATGGCTTACTCAGGAATATTAGATCGCTTCCAAGATCTCAAGGTAATCTCTGCACACCTTGCTGGAGCTCTGCCCTATCTCTCCGGGCGCGTCGATGCGGCCTGGTCAAACTTTCTGGATTCGAAGGGTAGTCTGAATGAGTCTCCGATTGCGAAGATAAAACGAGTCCTCTATGCCGACACGATTTCATACAGCAGGCTTTCGCTTCGTATGGCCTCAGAGTTTCTAGGGATAGAGAGATTGCTCTTTGGAACCGATTATCCGTTCGAATGGGGAGTTGATCCAGCGATGAAAAGTGTGGAGAAGGCCTTTCGTGAAGACGAACTGTTGAAGATCTACTCAGAGAATTTCTCTAGACTTTTGCCAAAGTAGTAAGGAAAGACAAGCTCGCAAACAGGGAGACGATCACAAGAATTAGAATAGCAAGATCAAGGATTCTCTCTTGCGAATTGCTCCTTCCCTTCCTCCTCGATTTCCTCGACATCTTCGGCTTCTTGATTCAATTCTCTTATTTCCTCTTCTTCCTCTGAGTTCAATGGCTTTTTTCGCCTATTGTTGCTGTTTCGATTTTGCGAAGACAAAGATGTAAGTCATCAACTCTTCTCTTGAAATCCCAGAAGATCACAGTCGTTCCTCAGTAAGAAAAAGCTTTACTCTTTTATCCAAGCACTTGATCATGAGAATTGCTGACGCCAAGGGAAAGAAGGCTGGCAAATCTTGTGTAGGAAAGAGAAGGGAATTAAGAAGTAGGATGAGGTGGTAGAAATACATGGACACATTTGATTGTATTGTGACTAAGCTAGACGTTAGGCAGTTCGACGGGACGAAGCACGTTCCAGCTGACGTGAAATCAAAGGTTCTAGAAGCGGCTAGGCTCACGGGGAGCTCGAACAATGTCCAGCACTGGAGGTTCGTTTTACTCCAAGAGAAGGAGAATATAGAGAAACTGGCGCAGGACAGCACGACAGGTGGGTGGGTTAGAGGAGCAGATTTTGCTGTGATGGTGCTCACGAACCCAAAGGTCAGCGGGCATATGATAGATGCTGGAAGGGTGGTTCAGGACATGCAGCTTGCGGCATGGAATTATGGCATTGCCTCTGGAATCTTCACTGGGATAAATGCGGAGAAGCTCAGGAAGGACTTTGGAATCCCCGATGATCTCCATCCGACCGCGTTTGTGGGCTTTGGCTACCCGGCGAAGAAAATCACTGGGAGAAGGAAGAGAAGGAACCCGCTAGCCGAAATAGTGTTTGTCGAAAGGTTTGGTAACAAGTTCGACCCTAGCAAGAGCTTAAAGTGAAAGGGAAAAGGGAGGAGAGTAGAAGGAAAGAGGGAGCTTAGCAGGAGATGAAACTTTGGAACTCGCAACCAAGTCTTGGAAGCGACTCTTTCTCCTTTCCTTTTCACTTGCCATTCCAATTGTTTGGTAGTTCTCGGAGGCAATTGATTGTGTTAACACTCTGGTACAGATATAGCTGAAGAAGATGAAAGAGGAAAAGGAAGAGTGAGCTTACAAGAGGATGGAAATACAAGGAACCAAAATTCGAGAAAGAAGCGAAGATGAGAAGAGACTCTTTGAGCTGTTCGCTAAGAGATCCTTTCTCACGCGCCATCCACCGGAGAAACCCTTCAAACTCGCCTCTGGCGGGGAAAGCTACTCCTATTTTGACTGCAGGCTCGTCACTCTGGATCCTGAGGGAATGAACCTGATTGCGAACGTGATATATGAGAGGATTTCGAAAGAGTACGATGGCCAAGTCAAAGCGATAGGAGGGCTTGAGACAGGTTCTATTCCAATCGCAGTCGCGGTTTCGCAGCTGAGCTACCTGAAGGGGAAGCCCATCGGGGCTTTCTTCGTGAGACAGAACAAGAAGACTCACGGGACTGAGAAGTGGATTGAGGGGAATCTAGAAGAGGGTTCTTCGGTCGTGATAGTTGAGGATGTAACCACTAAGGGGACCTCCGTCGAGAAAGCAATACAACGAGTTGAGGAGCTTGGCTGCAAGGTCGTCGAGGTTTTCACACTTGTCGATAGAGAGGAAGGTGCTGCTGTCAGGCTTCGAAAATACAAGTTCACACCTATTTTCAAGATGTCAGAGTTCAAGGCGGCATCCAAGTAAGGGATCCTTGTAAATGTTCTTTCGTCTTTCGAAAAGAGGAAAGAAAAAGAAACATGCCCTGAACCATTCGTTTCCTTTTTCTCTCCCAACTTTGAGTATCTTACTAACAAAATGAAGGGAAAAGGAGAGAGGTGATCCGGTTCTCTTCGCAATGGCGAAGCTTCTTTTGATCGTTCCAAAGATGTTTTCAAAGGAGGATCTTGGACGCATTGATCCAGAAATTCCTGAAGACTTTGGCGAGAAGCGCTTAGAGTTTTGGAGCTACGTTAGGGAGAAGCTCCGCTCTGTTCCGAGGATTACGAGGATTTACTACGATTCTCTTACTGAAGAGTTTGAGAAAGATCCTTTGGAGTTTGTAAAGAGTGACAACCAAGAGTGTTTTCAAATCGTTTCAGAGCTTTTGAGTGAAGGAGCAAAGCTCGAAGTAACCGAGGACAAGATCTCGGTAGCTGAGTCAAGGGCCTGGGCTGAGGTGGCAAGCAAGGGGGATGCTTCAGCTTTGAGTCTTCTTGCGCAGTCGCTCGAAGAGCGAAACAAGAAAGTTGCGGAAAAGATTTCACAGTCTCTTGGCGAAGGAGAGGTAAGCGTTTTCTTCGTGAGCCCGTCTAGGAAGATAGCTTCGCAATTTGATACACGTGGAATCAAAGCGATAACCATCCAGCCTTTCGATCCCCTAGATTATGTGAATTCTTGGCTTGTAAGCCTTCAGCTTAGAAAATCGCAGAAGCTGAGGGAGTGAAATCCTGAGTCGTATATTCATCTCATACAATCTAAGGTCTTTAAGTGCTCATATTTCAAGTTTGAGAACGGGTAA
>CADDZS010000150.1 GCA_902812485.1 archaeon | reverse complement strand
ATGAACAGATTCAGAAGGCTCTTGATAAGGTGGGAGAAGAAAGAGGAGAACTACCTTGCAATGTTACAATTTGCATGCGCTTGGATAACCTATCGGAGAACTGGAATTTTCGGATGATCTCTAACTCAAATCTGCGTGAATTGCCCAAAGACTCCTTGTTTTCTCCGGCTTCCCCATGCTAACTAAGAAAATAGCATGTATCAGCCCAGACTTCTTGGATAGAGCTATACGGATTGGGAATGTTCAGCGATTGTCCTAAAATGTAAAGAATAGATTGGAATTTGATTTTAAGGATCTTTAAATTTGTCGCCTTGGCTCAGAGTTAACTCATCTTTCCTCCTTCAGGCGAAAGCTTTCTCTGACTTTCTGACCTCGTCCAGGACGATTCTGTTCCACTGCTCTTCCAGTTCGTGGTACTTGGAATAATTTTTGCTCCTTGGACTATACACGAGATAGCTCCGAGCAGGAATCTCGAAATCGTCATTCTCTAGGGCGTACTTCCCCATCGAGGCGACCCCAAAAGCGGAGATATCGGCTGATTTTGAAACAAGGACTGGGCTTCCGAGTAGATCAGATTGAAAATGCATCAGAAACTCATTTCGCGAAAGCCCGCCATCAGCCTTGAGAGGTCTTTTTTCATACGCTCTTCGTCCCCTTTTACCTTCTTCCCGTTGAACTTGTTTCACAATTGCGGAAATGAGAAAAGCTATTGATTGCAGTGTTGCACTCACTAGTTGATTTCTTGTTGTGGTCAATGTCAGTCCGTGAATTGAGGCCTTCATGTAATCGTTCCAGAAAGGAGCGGCTAGTCCAGCAAAAGCAGGAACGACAAACACTGGCTGCCTTCCGATCGATGTATTTGCTTCATCTTCAAAGGAAAGATCGGAAGATTCCTCTACTGTAGTAATGAGTTCAATGTCTTTCAGCCACCTTACGGCAGATCCCGCAGAGTAAACACCGCCATCGAAAGCGTATTCGACTCTTCCATTTCTGCTCCACGCGACAGTTGTCAGTAGAGTGTCACTGAATTTTGGCTTTACTCCTTGATTAACTAAGACGAAAGCACCAGTTCCATAGGTGACTTTCGCATCTCCTCGATTGAAACATCGGTGCCCATAGAGCGATGCTTGCTGATCTACACAGAGCCCTGCTATAGGAATCTCGACGCCCTCCGTCAAGCTAGTTCTGATGCCTGATTCGAGGATTGAAGTGTTTTCGACGATCTCAGGAAACTCTAGAGAGTCTAGCCCGAAGAGGGAAATCAGTTCGTCATCCCACTCGAGCTTGTTGATGTTGAAGAGCATGGTTCTCGAGGCAGTTGATACATCCGTAACGTGAAGCTTCTTCGTGGTAAGATTCCACAATAGCCAGGAGTCCATCGTCCCAAAAAGCAAGGAACTTGTATCGTGTCTCTTTACGCGGGATCTGTTCTTAAGAAGCTCGTCAAGAATCCACTTGGCTTTGGGAGCAGAGAAGTAAGATGAAAGTCTCAACCCTGTCTTTCTTCGAATCTCTTTGGCTATATCCAGCCCACTCAGTGCATGGCATATCTCGTTTGTTCTTCTATCCTCCCACGAGATTGCATTGTAAACTGGCTTTCCAGTAAGCTTGTCCCAGACAAGGGTCGTCTCTCCTTCGTTTGAAAGACTCATAGCTTTGATTTCGTGGAATTCCTTCTTCGCGGATTTGACTGCCTGTTTGATCGCAAACTTGACGCCTCCAAGAACCTCAAAAGGATCTTTCTCGATCCACCAATCGCGGAAAGAAATTTCTTTCACATCCATGGTGGAGATAGAGATTATCTTACCTCTTTCGTCAAACAAAACCGATTTGATAACGGATGTCCCCACATCGACAGCTAGGTAATACCTCATAAGAGTGCACATTCCCTGAGAAAGAAAGGATCCATCAGCAGATTATAAAATCGGAGGCGACCTGAAAGAAAACATGTCACGGAGCTACAGGTATTTCAATTCTAAACTATGAATGCTTTCCCTCATGTCCCGTAAACTAATTTCAAGAAATGTTCTCGTATCTTGGAGAAAGTCTGACCTGCTTTTCCTTCTCCGATCTGAACTCCATCAACATCAACTACCGGCACGAGTTCTGCCGCAGTCCCAGTCACAAACACTTCCTCAGCATTGTAAAGATCGTGAGGGGTGAGGTTAGTTTCATCGACTTTTATTTTCAACTGCGCTGCTATTTCGATGACAACTCTTCTCGTGATCCCCTCCAAGATGCCACAGGAGAGACTCGGGGTTTGAAGCTTGTCTTTCCTGACTATAAACAGATTCTCAGTCGAGGCCTCTGAGACAAATCCTTCTTCGTTGAGCATGATCGCTTCTTCGAAGCCCGATTCTATCGCCTCACACTTGGCTAGGACTTGGTTGAGATAATTCAATGTTTTTGCCCTTGGATCAAGCGACCAGCGCGGGATCCTTCTGATGGAGACTATCTTTGCTTTGATTCCCTTAGGGCTTTGCGAGAACAGAGGGTCTCTTGGCTCAGCCATCACAAGTACTGTCGGTGCGATGCAGTTCCTTGGATCGACGCCCATTTTTCCGTAACCACGAGTGACAACCACACGAATGTAAGAATCAGCAAGCTTGTTCCTGTCAACTGTTTCGCGGATGATTTCTGCGAAACTTGATTTCTTCATCGGAATATTGATTCGAAGCGTCCTCGCCGATTCGTACAACCGATCCAAGTGATCGTCGAGCCTGAAAATATTACTTCCATATTTCCGAATGGCTTCGTATACGCCATCACCATACAAGAGTCCATGGTCAAATGCAGATACCGCAGGTTCGCTAGCGGACTGGAATTTACCATTGACATAGATAACGAGCGACGAGCGCTGTGCGTTTAATTCCTTGAGCTTCTCATCGTCCAACATATTCCTATCTATTCACTCTCTCTAGCTTTTTGGTTGCCTTCCGAAGTTCGATTAGCTCTCTCGCCTCGCTGAAATTTAGCCATGACGTAAATCTGAAGCTACAGATGCATTTGCCTCTCTCTTTTTTTCTAGTTCCTTCAGTTCGACTTTGCCTTAAATCTATTGAGTAAGAATTTCTTTCTTGGATAACTGGCCCCCCATTCAGCCGTCTTCCAACTCTCTTTCTCATTTGTGAAATCAGCCAGTCATTAACCGATCTAAGTATCGGTTCAAAGAAGTTCCTTGTTTTCGCTTGTCATTGGAGCCTTTCTGTCGAACTTTTGTGTATTTTTCGCTAGCCCATTGGGAAACGTGGAATATCTGAACTTACGAATATCCCATTTTTCAAGCTACTTCTAGGCGAAGAATTTTTGCTTTCTTCTCGATTTCGCCCATCTTTGCTGACACACGCCTTTCAAAGCGGCTTATCACGCTTGACTTTGCTCGAAAATGTCTAAATTCTCTTTTTGAGGGAGAGAGTATCCCTCAAGGTCTCAAAGGGGAGCTCTCCAGTAGTTTGTTATCTCTTCGAAAGGCAGGAACTCGAATGCTCCCGCTCCTCTTACTTGGGACTTTGATTCGAGAGGTTCTCGCGCCGTTCACTGGACATCCGTTTGATTTTGAGCTTTGGATCAGGGACGGCTACTACGTATCGCAGGGGGGAGACCCCTATCTTCCAACTAACCCCGTCCCGGACCTGAGCATCCCTGGGACGAAGGTTCTCCCTTCAATTGGGTATCCTCCTGTCTGGCCCTTCGTCAACGCCGCAATCTACCTGATTTACTCGCATCTTGGGATAAACGACAGATTTCTCTACTACTTCATGCTGAAGCAGCCGATGATCGCGGGAGATCTCATCGCCGCCCTTCTTATTTACAGAATAGTTTTGGGCGAGAGTGGAGACGGTGTTTTGGCTACGAAGGCTGTGAGATTCTGGCTTTTTTGCCCTTATACGATAATCATCTCTTCTGTCTGGGGGCAGTTTGACCAGCTAGCTCTTGATCTGATACTCGTTTCGATACTTCTCGTGCGTAGGACTAGCAGGGGAGCTCT
>CADDZS010000149.1 GCA_902812485.1 archaeon | reverse complement strand
ATAATCCCTTGGTCTCTCTATATTTTGCAACTCGTCTGATGAATGGAGCTTCAACTGTTCTAATTGTTATGCCATACCAAGATGCATCGTACAGAAAGTTGCAAACACTCTCACACTGGACCGATGTTAGATCTTCCACACTGCTTGCCCTGCCCACTTTGATGACGAAAAAGAGCTCCCAAGTTTTCACCCCAAGTTCTCTAATCAGGTGAAATATCTCAGGCAAAGTATGAAGATTTCTGGACATGATTGCCGTATTGACTTGCACGTTCAAGCCAAGTCTTTTGGCGTCCCGAACAGCATCAAGAGTTCTGCGGAAGGTCCCTTCCTTTCTCCTTATCTCGTCGTGAGTCGACTCGGTTGGGCCGTCAATGCTAAATGAGATAGAGGAAGCACCAGTTTCTTTTACTTTCATAATAACTTCGTAAGTCAAGAGCTCCGTAACCGCTGGAGAAACTGCAAAACCCAAACCAAGGTTCGATGCATGAAACAGAAGTTCGAACAGATCTTTTCTTCTAAGAGGATCTCCTCCGGTGAAGACTAAGGTCGGATATGGTCTACCAAATTCTGTGATCTCCTCAATCAATCTAAGAGATTCTTCGTGATTTAATTCTCCGGGCAATGGATCTGTCATAGCCGACGCTCTGCAATGAATGCAAGAAAGCAGGCATGCTCTTGTCGTTTCCCAAAAAACAAGAACTGGTCTACTTGGAAACAATCCAATTACATCTTCTCGTCAATGACGACGAATTCAAATTGATCATTTTCATTGGTCTTTTTCGCTTCAACAAAATTTACATGTTGTGTATCGTACTGTTTCACAAGACGAACGAGTCGGCACTTAGTTACTTTGGATTCCTGTGAACCAATTTGAGAAGTGCGCCGTGTCCCAACATCTGTTCATTTTAATATTTTCCTTGAAGGAAGGCTTTGAACTACAATGAAGAACATAATGGAAATTGCCAAAACCTGATTTTGCAGTCCTGTTTCGAAACATTCTATTCGTCTGGGATGTTTGGCAAGTAATGGTTACATTGGATAAACTCTGGAGGGATTCCGATTAATTTAGGACAGTGAAAGGCGCCTTTCTTCTCAAATTTGAAGCCCACTGGAAAAGATTCAAGTTTCCCGAAAGCCCATGCAATCATGTATCCATCACAGATTTCAGGTATGGCTACGTAATTTCTCAACCATGAGAGATAGAGCTTCGCATTCATTGACATGGAACAAAGGGCTCTCCACGAGTTTTGCTGGCTCTAGGATGTCATGACGAGCAAGGGATTCCGCTGAGGTAAGCTCTTGTAGCATCTTTAAGGCTCGAATTCCAAACTCATCTTCTGCTAAAAGTTTCCGAACATGCTCTTTTCGAATATCTGCATATGATCAAGGCAGCGTGATTCATTTGCATATCTGAAATACGGCGCGGTCCGAGCTGAAATCTTTTCAAGCAGCCGCTGGATTCCTACGCTACCTCGACAACTCTGAAGGAGCTCGAGAAGCTCCATTAACGTATCTCGAATTTGTCGACGCTCTCGCCCATAAGTATCTGCTAATATCTCGTATGACATGGCAAAGTCGGCATGGGAGATGCCCGTCAATTGTATTTTCCCCCTAATATGTTAGGGAAATAATTCATTAAGACTTGAAATTCTAAGAACGCTGGCATAAAATTGTCTCTCATGAAATCTCTTGTTATCGTGGTCAGAGATGATTCTTATGATAAAATACTGACTCCTCTAGCATTCGCATACTTGGAAGCGTCAGAAGGTGTGCAAGTCGACATATTGTTCGTGAACTGGGCCGTGAAGGCTTTATCAAAAGACGGCGTTGAACAACTAAAAGTCGACGGAAGGCACGCGGGAGAAGAGGAACGGCTCCGTTCTCAAGTGAAAAAAGCTGGCTTGCCAGCGGAAATTCGAGAAATTATCAAGGCTTTGAAATCAACAGGCAGGGTCAAACTGTATGCATGTTCTCTAGCTGCAAATATCTTCGGAGTGGGCGAAAAGGATCTGCTACCAGAAGCCGACGGCATCGTAGGAGCTTCATGGTTTCTCAACGAAAAGGCATTCAAGGCTGACCACTGCCAGTATTTCTAATGTTTACCAAGGGAAGATGAAGCCGCTTGTATGTCTAGTGAACACCTTAACCTGAAACCTGACAGAATGCTAGACACATCTGGCCTTAGCTGTCCGATCCCCATAATCCGGCTTAACGAGGAAGTGAAATGTATGAAAAAAGGAGAACTACTCGAAGTCATTGCAAGTGATGTTCGAACTCGATACGACATACCATCTTGGTGCGAACGTACTGGAAACGAGCTCGTCCTTCAGCAGTATAGCGAAAAGGAAGGTGTAAAGCTTAGGTACCTGATTCGCAAAAAGACTGATCGAGTTGACTGGTACTCTGAGATCTAATCTAGTGGTGGAATAGCGGGGCTCTTGGACAAGAAAGAGAGGAGTCATTATTAAAGCAAAAGTATTAGGACTGAGTTGTTTCAAGTCAGAAAGTATGGACCTGTGAAAGAAATTTTCAGGACGAAATCGAAGTATGAATGACGAAAAATTCGAATTAATTAGACAGATTCATCTCAACGGCATCTACGCAATGCATCATGTCGCACTTCAAGAACTCAGGAACATCAACAGAGATTACAACACTTCCTTCTGGGATTGCAGGATAGGAGCAACAAATACAGCCCTAGCCAAGAAGCTCTACTACGATAAGCTCCCGAAATTCGCTCAGCGTTTCCTTGATACGATTCATGCTCAAGAGATATGCCATTGCAGGATGCTTGCTTCACTCGCATATTCTGAAGCAGCCGTGAGAATTGCAGAGTTCCACCAGAAGGTGCTCGAGAATTCATTTGTGGCGTGGCTCGCCTGCCAACCTCTAATAGGGGAAAAGATGGCTCTGGCAACTGCAATATGGGGTCGCCACAGCGACGACCCTCACGCGACATTACAAGGCGCACTTGCGGAAGAGTTTCACCAGAATCAAGCGCTTGCAGTCATAGTAGCCCTCGATCCACCGATTGAAGAGTTGAAGAAGGCATTACAGTTCCAGGCAAGGCTACTTGGGATTCTTCAAGTGAACGACGAAGACAAGAAACTCATCGGTGCTGATGGGGAGATGTGTACCATTTTTGGATGGGAGGCCCACATGATATAGAAGCAAATCGGATCTCCTTGACCCAATGCTTTTCGTGCTCCTTTGACTGTCTGATAAAGGTGGCCAGACAAGAGAGGGAACTCTCCAAGGTTGAGCTGTTTGGATTAATCAACGTTGATAGAAACGTTGGGATGGTAAGGGCGTAATGCGCGAGGCAGATGGCAGTCATTTAAGCAAGCGAGCGCTTCTTTTAACTCAGCAGAACCACACGAATTACGTTATTAATTTGCCACAAGTCTTGAATGCATTGATAGTGTCAAGGCAGTTTTGCGAAAACAATATCCCGAGATATTTATGTGACTTCGTTATCTGCATTCTAGTCATAAGAAATGTAGTGCTCGCAAATATACCACCAACTTCAACAATTTCTCGACCATTGAACAAGTTCTACCCAAATCAGCCTGCAAAGTAAATTTGTAAGATTCAGTTCTCTCTAACGAAAATCCACGAAAATTGAAAGTGCGCACGATGTCACTTCTAAATGCAATCATATTGTTCATCCATCTCTTCTCCGCGGTTCTCTTTGTAGGTGGATCTTTTTTTATGTGGCTCGTTGTTGTGCCAGCATCACGTACTTTGGGGAAAGATGAGTCTGAGAGAACCCAAGTTGTCGGAAAGATGGCAAAGGAGTTCGGCAGAATTTCGAACGTGTTGCTGGCCGTCCTTATATTGACCGGTATCTATAACGCTTCTTGGTATCTCACTTCTTTCAGAGATGTCTTTTCCTTCAAGACTTATGGAGATACTGTTCTATTTGTCAAGGTTGTTTTGGTAGTAGCTCTTATTGCATTGATTTATCTTCACGGTGCATACTACGGAAGAAAGATCGTGAGGCTCGCACGCGACAAGAAGTTGGAAGAGCTAACCGCTCTAAGGAGAAAGAGCAGAGTAATTTCATTTGCAAATTTAGCCCTTATGATTGCAATATTAGTTCTTGCAGTGATGTTGCAGATGCCGCCATAACAAACGAGGTGCGATGTTGCGATTCTCCTCTGCGAGCGGTATTCGAAAAATTCCTCACTTGCTTTGGAAT
>CADDZS010000148.1 GCA_902812485.1 archaeon | reverse complement strand
CTTAGTAGTAGATCTAATCGATCAATTGTCGTCACAAGTGAACCTCAACATATATGTTGAGGTTCAGCTTTAGGCTCAAAAGACTCGAGTAGGCTTCGGAAATACTTAACAACGAGCAAAATAGCTGCAAGGGGACTCTATAATGCGTGTAAGTTACTCGGTGATAGTGAAATAGCATGATCAAAGGAACAGAGAGCGTGACAGTCGAAGTAAACGCGGGAGTCAAATCAGAATCGGGGCTAGCAACTGCTTTTTCGGATTTCAAAACGTCGCTTCGTGGTGAGCTGATACTTCCGCAGGACAAGGATTACGATTTGGCTAGAAAGGTTTGGAACGGAATGATAGACAAGCGCCCAGCTGCAATAGTGCGATGTGCCGGCGTGAGTGACGTAATTCGATCGATCAAATTTGCAATGGAGAATAACTTGACAATTGCAGTTCGTGGAGGAGGGCACAATGTGGCAGGGAACGCCGTTTGCGACGGGGGTCTAGTCATCGACTTTTCTCGAATGAAAAGCGTCAGAGTGGATCTTGCCTCTGGGACAGCAAGGGCAGAGCCGGGAACGACTTGGGGCGAATTTGATCGAGAGACACAACAGTTTGGTCTCGCCACGACCGGAGGTCTTGTGTCTTCGACTGGAATAGCTGGTTTTGCACTCGGGGGAGGGATCGGTTGGCTAGTCAGAAAATATGGCTCCACGTGCGACAACTTGGTTTCCGCCGATGTGGTCAAAGCAAACGGGGAGCTTGTTAGGGCAAGCGAGAGCGAAAATCAGGATTTGTTCTGGGGTTTGCGTGGTGGAGGAGGAAACTTTGGAGTAGTTACTTCTTTCGAATTCAAGGTGCATCGTGTTGGACCTATGGTTCTCGGAGGACTCGTGGTTCACCCTTTGGCGAAGGCAAGGGAAGTCTTGAGTTTCTTTCGGGAATTTGCAAGAGACTCTTCTGATGATCTGACGATGCTCGGCGTTCTTTTCACTGCCCCGCCGGCGCCCTTCCTTCCAGAGAAGATTCACAACACCCAAGTCGTAGCAATAGCCGGATGCTACTGCGGTCCGATAGAAGAAGGGGAAGAGGTTCTTAAGCCTCTGAGGGAGTTTGGGACGCCTGAGGTCGACCTATTCCAGCCGATGCCTTACAGAGTTCTTCAATCCTTTCTAGACGCTGTCGCTCCGCCTGGACTTCAGAACTATTGGAAGTCTGGCTACTTGGCCGAATTGAGCGACGAGGCTATTGAAACAATCCTTGAGTACAACTCGAAGATTCCTTCGCCTCTCTCGGCGGTTCACATCCACCAGCTGGGCGGTCAGTTTTCACGAGTCTTGGACGAGTCATCTGCTTTCAGCCATAGAGATGCGTCGTTTGCCCTAAACATAGTCAGCACCTGGCCCGATCCGAAGCACAACGAAAAGAACATCGCTTGGACGCGCGAGTTTTTCGCGAGCATTCAAAGATTCACTAACGGAGTCTACGTGAATTTCTTGGGACAAGAAGGCGAAGAAAGAGTGAAAGCAGCATATGGCGAAGAAAAGTTTCAAAGGCTTCAGCAACTCAAGAAGAAATATGATCCAACGAATTTCTTCCACCACAATCAAAACATCAAACCAGCCGAGTAGGGCTTCCAGTAGCGAGTCATGCGATTCCTTGTTCCCTTTTTTCCCATTCCTCTCTTCCTCCTCTCTTTTCAGTTTTCCAACTCGGTTCCAACACGATCGATTCAAAAAAATATTTCATAGCTCAAGGAGTAAGGCAAGTAGGTAGCAGAAGAAGGAGGAAGCTTCTTTTTTCCCCCTTGAAAGCAGTCGTCTATCCAAAGCCAGATGTCATCACTGTTAGGGATGATCTTCCAGTCCCGAGGCCAAAGCCAGGGGAAGCTCTGGTTAAAATCAAATCGTCCACGATCTGCGGCACTGATCTAAAGATACTGGGAGGAAAATTCCCCGGAGTAAAGTATCCTCACATCCCAGGACACGAGTGGAGCGGAGAGATAGTCGAATTAGGGCAGAACGTATTGAGGCTCAAAGTAGGAGATAGGGTTGGCGAAGAGCCTCATGTTGGATGCGGCTCGTGTCAGAGATGCCTCGAGGGGCTATACAATCTTTGCCTCAATTACGGCAAGCTTGAGAGCGGGCACCAGCACATCGGATTCACCGTAAACGGTGGTCTCGCGGAGTATTGCGCATGCTCGGCGAAGGCTCTTCACAAACTCCCTGATTCACTGAGCTACGACGAAGGAGCCTTCACAGAGTCGGTGGGTGTTGCACTCTATGCGCTTGAAAGAGCTCAAATTCAACCAGGAGACAATGTTGCGATTTTGGGTCCTGGAGCCATTGGTCTAATCGCTTTACAAATAGCAAAAAGAGCGAAGGGAGCAAGCAAGGTAGTCCTGATAGGAACAAGAGAAGAGCGACTTTCTCTTGGGAAAAAGCTTGGCGCGGACGAAACACTGAACGCCCTAGAAGAAAGAGAAGGAGTTGTCAAAAAGGCGCGGGAAATTCTTCACAACGGCGAAGTTGGATTCGACGTAGTCGCAGAGTTCGCTGGTTCTGAAGAGGCAGCTAGAGATGCTTTGCTACTTGCGAGGCGCGGAGGAAGGATAGTCTTGTCAGGATCGACTTCTCCGGGCAAAAATCTCACCGTGGACATTAGCACAATTGTCAGGGGCCATCTCAATGTCTTCGGTTCGCTGGCAAACCCGATGGGGATTTGTAGTAAAGGACTTTGGCTGCTCGCGCAAGGACTAGTTGATGTGAAACCTCTGATGGGCGGAAATTATAAGCTGGACGATTTTGAAGAGGCTCTTGAAGCCTACAAGAATAGAATAGGCGGGGCGTACAGAGTAATGATTCATCCTTGAAGGAAAGAGCTGTTGGTGAGCTCGGCCCAACTTTGCCAGAATCTCTGAGTACGGATCAGAAATACATTTCCTGAACGAGCGCAAAAAAATTTACGACTCGTGAAAAAACGTCAGATTAAGGATAGGCTCCACGCCGATCATCCTAGATCAAAGAGATGATCGCTAGAGAGTCTCCATGGATAACCTCTGACGAGCCAGGTGAGAACTTTGAAGATGGCAAGAAGCTTGCTTCCTCAGAAGAAGCAGCAACGAGGTGTTTCTCTTCTTGAAGCCTTCAATTGCAATCGGATCAATCGTGCTTGCACTGATGGTTTCGATGACTGCTATCGGTTTCAACTCAGCAATTTCTCTTGTGTCTCACAAATCAAACTTAACGTCTACCAATTCGTCAACAACAACAACGATGACTACAACAATGAGCGTTGGTACTCACGTATTCAATGCAACCCAGTCCTCATCAAATAGTTCGATTGCAACTCAAGAAAATGAGACAATCACCAAGTACTCGAACCAAACGACGAACTGGTCAAAACTTCTATCCTCAGAAAGAAGAGGACAGCTTTGCGACTCAAATATGGCTAATATGATTTCAAAACTTCGAATCGCAGTTGTGAAACCAGTTTTCACTGCAAGTGCGTATCAATGGAATGGCTTTTACAACGCATACAATACTCTCGGTAGTTCGAAAACATCAAACGAGGAGAAGTTGGCCGCATTAAAGGACTTTCAAGTTCGCCTTTCGAATAGCTGGGGATTCAGCGGCGCAATGGCAAATTTTGTTAGCTCAAACGCCGCAAAGCAATGCGGGCTCGTACTAGGTAAGAACGTTCAGATCATCACCGATGTAGACATCGCTAATGGGACTCTCTTTTACCCAAACAACGGAAGCGCTCGCTTCGATGTCGTGACTCTCGTGTTCGATGAATACGTTACATCCTCAGAGTACGACGCTCTTTACCACTTCGTATCCTCTGGCGGCAGTTTGATACTCATGGATGCATGTAATTTCGTTGCAGAGGTAAGATACAATCAAACATCAAACATCGTTACTTTTGTGAAGGGACATGGATGGGAGTTCAATGGGTCAGCGGCGTGGAGTTTGAATTATTTTGAAAGATGGTCAGCGAACAACACAAATTGGGTTGGGAGCACTTTCTGTTGCTTCAAGCGTCTCGCATATAGAGGTGCTCAACTATCTAACTCGAGCAACTTCATCACAAAAGGCATGAAGAATCTCTTCGGAAACCAAACAATTTTCACAGACTACGCTTCTCACGAAGAAAATAGCGTGACCAACATGACTAACACCTCAATAATCGCTTCATTCATACAAACAAAGCCTAGCAACTTGCTAGTAGCATCTTACATCCATCTTTACAAGAGAGGTGTCGTCATTCACATAGGTTTTATGAGTGACGATATCTTTGGATCTGATAGTGCCACGCAAGACTTTTACATTCTGAGCTTATTTTATACTTCGACTCGCTGATCACTAACTTGA
>CADDZS010000147.1 GCA_902812485.1 archaeon | reverse complement strand
CCGGAAGAGAGAAAGCGGTAGTAAGGTTGGATTGAGTATCAATCAAATCCCCGAACTGAGAAGGGAGACCGGCAGTCGCTAGATTCGAAGATTTGTTCAGTCAATTTGTTCTCTCAAGTTTTCAATAGGAAAGTTTCTGCTACATTAAATTTTGCCAAGCAGGGATTTTCCTTTCTTGGGGTCTTGAATCAGAGAAGAGAAAAGAGGAGAGACGTAGACACAACTTGCCCTCTATAATTTCTGTGTTTGCTGCGATCGGCGTCATAATCGTGATTTTGATAGCCGCCATAGTCGGTTTTCTTTTCTTACTCCCCAACCACTATGGAGAAGAAGGTCCTCGAGGGGGTTCGGTTTCGACCAATTCATCCTCATCCTCCTCTTCTTCTTCCGTGTCGGTTTCCACATCCTCGTCCGAAGAGAGTACACTTTCCTCATCCTCCTCCTCATCAACATCAAGCTCGCACTCTGCAACAACTTCTTCAGGCAAGAATTACATGTTGAAATTGGTTGATCAAGGTGCTACGTCCCCCGCATTCAGTTCATCCTTGACTACAAACCAGGGAAAAACTCGGATTCAGTGCGACGAGCCATACTGTTATTCTTACTATCTTGACAATGGGAACAACTGGACTCTAGACGGAGACATCGAGCCCGGGCAAGGTTTCTTTCTTGCTAATGATTCTGGCCTCACTCTCATTAATCCAACTTGCAACCCAACTCCAACTAACAACATAGAGGTGTGCGGACCTTGGCACGAAGCAGTTGGAGACAAGTGGGAAGACGAAACTGTGAGCCAAGTCACGGCAAGTCTCTCTGGCCTTCCCCCAGATCTCACGCTCTTTTCTATTTACTTGACCCTCCCAGACTACTCCCAAATGTTTTCCCACTGCATCTTCAATCAAAGCTCAGCTTACGGTTGCTCCTACGAGGGGTACAGCGCAGCTGTGATCGGCGTGTTTGCCCTAACGGTCAACAACACAAACACGATTGCAATCAACGCCGCCGAAACCGGCTCTGAAGGGAACCCCACTACACTTTCCTTCTCGGCACAAGCGGCCGGGTTGATAAACGGGAAGATCGTGACCGAGACGCTCAACTCCACAAATGCTCCTTCTTTCACTCCTAATCACAAGTTCACTATCGCGACCGACAGGAAATCCTTCATAGAGCTTTTCGTGGACAACACGAAGCTCTACTCGAGCGAATCGCTTCCAATTGTTCTTGGGGGATCTAGCATCTCGATCAGCTTCTATCAGTTCACTTCGGTGAACAACGAAACAATAACCACCACTTGGAAGAACTTCACGGCATATGATAGCTCTACGATATCGGTCACGGGTCTCCAAAGCGGCATGTCAGTATTCTTAGAAGGTCAGAACGGATTTAGCGAGAGCGTTGCTGCGAACTCGAGTGGAATCGCGGTACTTGACGTATCACTTGACCCACTTGATCTTCAAGTCAGCGTCGAGCTCGTAGGACAAACCATTGCTACCTACGAAGGAACAGTGGGGGCAGGGGCGCAGCTCGAGTTATTGACCATCTAGGAGGAAGTAAAAATCCAAGATTATTTCATTGTGTACGAAATAATTACATCAGTGCTACCATGATTAAGAAGGTAGACTGAAATCTCTTCTTTGCGGGCTCGATTACTCTCATGGTACTATAAACTACCCTTTTGGGAGGACCAAAAATTGGTTATTTCTTTGAATTTGCGCCTTAGGAGTGTTGACTTTTCACCTTTCAGCCGTAAGAAAGAAGAAGACCTTTTCATTTTCCCTAAGAAAACAAGTTCATTGAGCACTCTTGAGAAAATCGCAGCGATTGCGACGATAGAGAGCGAAAGAGCAGCTAGGGCATCAAGGTTATCACCGAGAGATGTAACAGTAGCCGAAGGTTCTTTTCCGACAACCTGTGGAGCAGGATTCTCGAGATTTTGACCAAAGTTCGAACTAGAGGCATTTGTAAATGTCACAAATTCGTTGTAAGTCGGATCGTAAACGGCTGCGAACACTGTTGCATTCTCTGGCTCGGAGAAAGTCTTGACAATCTTCGTTCCTGAAATTTCGTGAATCTTGTTCGACGTGAAAGCGAAGATCATCCCATTGTTTGAATCATAGACTATAGGAGCTGAACTCTCAAGTGGAATAGAGCCCAAAATCAAGTTGTTAGAAGTGTTTATCACGAAAAGGACGAACGAGCCATCAACGAGTTGCTCTGCGTATAGATAATTTCCCGAGGGGTCGAAAACTATTGTTTGAGTCTCACCGGTCACATTGAACATCCTCTTTTGGAGGAATGTGAGTCCATCAACCTCGTAGAAAGTGGAGTAATCAGCACCGGGATAGTAGCCTGCGGCGTAGATGTGATCGTTAGCCGAGTCGTAAGCTAGAGAAGTCGGGAACGGCCATGGTGTCGGATTTAGAGAGTCATTTGGCTGTGGCCCGATAGGCACAAATGCAGTCTGGGACCAGTTATAGGCGGTCGCCTGATCTAGAACCCAGAGCCCGTTGGCGCAGGTGTAGCCCAGCATGCTGTATCCGCCGTTACCCTCGTAGAGGTATCCATTGGCCGAATCATAGGCAAACCCTCCAGTTGGTGAGTCCGGGAAGGTGACGTTGGCTGAATATGTGATGTTCGAGGGGTTGACCGTGTTTCCGACTATTTCTCCAAACTCATTTGGGCAGGAGACGATCCCTCCCGAGAAGAGAGACGAGAAGAAGAGCTGCCCGCCTGTGCTATTTGCGACGAGCCCAAAATCGTATCCTGCCTGAAAATTCCCGGTTGTGTTCTCAACTATAGCACCATCCCGAATTATCCAGAAGTAATAGCTGCCGGAAGAGCTGATCCACGGAAAAGCATACACTTCCTGATACGCAGGGTCGTACAAGGCAGTTGCGTTTTGCAGCCCACCGAAAGTCACTATCGGAATGCCGATTGGATTTGTGCTTGTGGAGGAGATCGACGACGACGATGATGATGAGGAAGAGGAGGAAGAAGAAGCTGTGCTCAAAGTCGTGCTAGTCGAGGATGAAGATGATAAAATAGAGGAGCTTGAAGTAGTCGAGGAAGAAGAGGACGCACTGGAAGACTGCGAAGAGCTCGTCGAGCTGCTGAGAGTCGTTGAGGACTTGACAGAGGACGAGGAAGAAGAAGAGGAAGCTGTGTGACTAGCGGAAGAGATCGACGACGATGAAGAGCCACTCATCGAGCCACTTGTTTGAGATTGAATCGGGACTGTGTGAGGAACATTGACGGTGAAATTTGCGTATAGCGAAAGGCCCGCAAGGAAAGCGGAAAGCGCGATTGCAATGATTGCAGTTCTGATTGTAGTCAAAGTGTTCTCTTTTAGAGAACTCTCACCAAAAATGATGACTTAATCGGTCTGGAAAAATTCAAGGCATAAGATATCAATAGAAATCCTCTTTTTCTATATCACACTCATCATTAGTAAGAAGGAAGAGACATCAGCACCATCATCCGCCTTTCTTTCTCTATTCCTTGTCAGGAAGAAGAATTCCTCGACACCGCTTTTTCAGGATCTTCTCCAAGCAATGAGGCAAGCGCTGCTTTGAGGGCTTCAAGCCTATGATAGTCTAGTCCCCTTGCCCTGAATTTTTCGATTTCGACTCGAAGCGGGACAATCTGGTTACCCTCTCCGACAATCTTGTCAGCAAAGCAGACAATCTTCTCTTCAAGTGTCTCCGGCACGTAGTCACCAGGTGGGAATCCGAGGCTTTGGGCTTCTTCTTCAGTGATTCCAGCCCCCACATGACGAGAAACAATCCTTGCGATCTTCTCGTCAGCTCCGAACTCTCTTATGATCTCGGCCCCTATGTGGCCGTGATGAACGGTCTGCGTCCTAGTCCTTCCTATGTCGTGAAGAAGGGCCGCAGCATACACACTTTCCTTATCCACTTTGATGCCTTTCTCAGAGAATCTATCTGCAAGTTTTCTTGCAACATTGGCAACTGCCTTGCAGTGATCTATGATCTCCTTGTTGGAGCCTGCCCGTTTGTGGAACTCGATTGCTTCTTGTTCGTTTGGAATCATTGTAGCTAATTCAGAAGAAGGAGGGAGAGAGGGGATTGAATAACAATTCGCATTCTCCAAAACAAGTCTTCGAAGATAAGGATGATAGATTGAGAAAAGAAACTAAAAGCTAAAACAACAATGAAAACCAGTTCCAAGCTTTCTTTTTTTCTGATTTTTAGCATCAGACTGGATTTTTCCATTTCCGAGAGTCTCAAGAAAAAGGCACGAGCACTCCTCATCTCTGACACACACGCGTTTCGCGATTCCATCTATTTCTTGTGATGAGGAAATACTATGGAAACTAAGAACGTTCCGAACGATACTTGGCGCATACTTA
>CADDZS010000146.1 GCA_902812485.1 archaeon | reverse complement strand
GAGAGAAAAGGTCGATATCATGGAACTTGAAAGATATTCCTCGTCGCTTGATAACGAGATTGGCACCCTCAAGATAGAAAAAGCAATTCTCGAAGAGAAAATCGCCAACTCTTCAGCTTTTCATCCACCACAGGAAGTAGGAAGCGTTAGCGATGGATCAGATCAACACGATTCTTCTACTCCCCTATCCGCAAGCGACGTTACTCCCACTTCTTCCTCCTCCTGAGAATCAGAACTCTCCTTTCTTTACCTTGCACTTCCCTTTACTTCCCTTATCTCATCCTAGAAATTTTCCACATTAGGAAAAAACAAAATCATTGGGAAAGAGAGAATGAAATAAAAAAGTGCTATCGGCTACTAGCTAAGCTTCCCGAGAGTTTTTGCTCAAGCTCTATTTTGTCGCGCCTGAGATGCTCAACGTGGCGTTCTAGGCCCCTAAGTTTGTTCTCGAGATCTCTGATTTCAGATTCCTCCGTGGCCGCTTTGAGAGCTGCCTTTAGCTCTTGCTGACCCCTTGCAAGCTCCTTGAGACTATCTGAGAACATTTCGTTGTGCATCTGGAGCACCCTCATCTCGTTCTGCATTCTCTTTATGACATCTGCGGGCACAACGAGATAGTGTTGCCTATCGACTGCTACTGGGAACTTTGTGTTGCACTTTGTGCACTGATACGTCGCTAACTTCTTCGCGGTGAACCCAGACTCCCCTGCTCTCTCGCTTTCAACCAGTATGGAAAAGGTTCTCGTGGGAGTCGAGGACACCCTACTTCCACATTTTGGACATGCTGGCATATGTTACTGTGAAGACCTGCATACAACGGATAGAGTTAAGCCTTTGGTTTCCTTTTCTCTTGACATTTCAAGTTTTTGAAGTGAAATGAGAGTAACGAAACAAAGGATTGAGCCCGCACACACTCTAAATTGGAGTCTCTGTCCTCGAACTAGGTTTTTGGCTAATCAGGTCCAAGTGGCTAAGAAGAAGAAGGTATTTTTGAGAGAGTGTATGCATTTCGATTCTCGAGTTCACATTATCTGACTGACCTGTTTTTCACATCTTAACCTATTGAAATTGCTTCGGCGCCTAGCATGGATGCTGCAAATTTGAAAAAATTACAAGATTATGCAGCATACCTTGCAAAACAAGCCGAGAAGGAAGAGGCTGATGGGAAAACTTCAGAGGCCACAAAGAGCTATCTTAAGCTAATAGACGTCCTTCTCCTCTTGGGGCGAGAATCCAAAGACCAGCAAACTTTCTTGCGCTACACGAGTAGTGCAGAGTTTTATCAAAAGAAAGTGAAAGGACTGATAACAGTCTCTCAGTCTTTGACCGCGACTCAACCAGGTCGGACTCAGCAAAGCGATGTCCAAACACATGACGAACCGAGAGAGAGGCAAAAGCCATTGGTCAGGGTCTCGCTCCAGCCAGTACAGAAAGTAGAATCTGCAAATGAAGTTGGGAGTATCGGTTCCCAAGGTACATCTGGTGCAAAAACGAATCCGTTTAGAAGGATACTTGGCTCGTTTCAAACTAAAAATGATCAGCTGAGGGGCGAAGAATCCCAAAAGAGAGGGCAAGAAGGAGAAGGAAAAGAAAGTACCTCTCAAGCAAGGCAGACAACTCCTAGCAAAGATGCAGAGATCGGCGTCTCATCGGCGGTATCAAAGATTCTGGGAAACGGGGAAGTAGCCCAAGTGCCAGAATCGGCCTCAAACGAAGCCCGCATGTTAGCGGCGGCTCAAGAGGAAGAAGAATCAACAAAGAAAATCTATTACCAAGAGAGCGGAGACAATCATCCAACGAAGAAAACTGTTTTTGATTCTCAAAGCGAGGTCGCGGCTTATTCCAAATACGAAAACCTTCTCAGCGAGAACAAGGAGCTACAAGAAAGAATCGATTTCTTGAAGCAGAAGGTGTCTTCTCTTGAGAAGGAAAACAGAGATCTCGCTGAAAGGCTTGGAAGGATGGTGTCAAGAGCAGAGTACGAAGAGTTGAAACGTCAGCTTTCCGAGTCGGTTCCAAGGAACCTCTACGAGAACTTGCAGAAAACGTGCGCCGAGACCATGGTTCCAAGAGAATTGTACGTCGAAGCTGAGAAGCGAGCATCCAAACTCGAAGAGAAGTTGGAAAACAGCTATCCGACGAGCGTACTTGACAAACTCGCCAATGACATTTCTTTGATTATAGCGACGGCGGAGATCCCCCTTGGAAGCGATTTGGTCGACGGACGATCCGCTTCGAAACAAAGAGCAGAAAGTGGCCAAATTTAGAGTATTACTATTTCTATCTACCTAGAATCCCAACCCGAGAAGGAGGACGAGAAGTGCGTTATGCTGGAAAAAGAGATGACTCTATCCCAGAGTTGCGATAGTGGGGAGTTTGAGCGTAAAGGGGGGAGGGCTTTCGGAAAACAAAAAACAGATGATCACATCGGCGACAATTGCAATGCCGACGAAGTAGCCGCTGATCCATCTGAAAAATCTGAACTGCTTGGACTTGTCGACAATTCTTCCTTCCCGAGTTTTATCTGCTTGTAGCGCTTGTACACGCGAGCATTCCGCCCAATGAGGAGACCGACACCAAACATCAGTATGAAATCAGTTACAGTAAAGCCGAGGATTTCGTTTGGAGTTGTGCTTGAGTTGAATGAGAAAGTGAAAGCAGACGGCCCGATCAACAGAAAATCGACTGCTATTCTTGCAACAAGCCCGACCAGATAAATCAGATAGATAATTATGCCTCCTTTATAGTAAACCGAGCCGTCTTTCCCTCTCCAGAAGGAGATTCTCTTGTCGGCGAATCTATAAGACCAAAATGCTAAAGCTGAGGCAAGAAGGGCGTAACCAAGTGAGTATATTGGTTGAACCCCCAAGAGAAAGGAAGAAAGGGTGAAAAAACTACCGAATACTGCATAGAATATGGAATATCCAATGGTCCTAGCAACGCTAACCTTTGTGCCGTAGACGACTCGGCGTAGCCGTAAACCCACGATGAGTAATAAGATGACGAGGAATGTGTAGACGGATTCGCTTGGCCCGGCTGATGATGTTGCCATAGCTTGCTCTCCTCTACGACCCTTCAAAAGAAAGAACCAGCAGCTTATTCCTTTGTATTGGCGTATTATATGTTTCCGAGTTGACTCGTTAGTTTGAGGCTCTAAGTTAATCAACGATCCAGAATGAACGAAGAAACCATGTGAGTCAAAAGGAAAAGTTGGAGGGAGAAACGAATGGGTTGGTGGGGAGAAAGAGATAGGAGTAACCTGCTTCCTCCCTTTATCCACCATTCGCATCTCTATCTTTTTTTTGATATCGTTCAGCTGTAAGGCTGAGTACTTACTACATTGAAGTAAAGGAAAAGATTTGTGTTTGCAGGCGAGTTCTCAGAGACCATCGGGACGCCAGGAATCAAAACCTGGGTCGACACCCCTCCGAATGTGTCATAGATTGGATCGTTTTGAGTCATATTTGCGTTCGCAGTTGCAGTCGTTTTCGTATTAACAGCGCTTGCAAGTGCAGAGAGCGAATTCAGACAGTTACCTGTGGGGTCTGTCAGATTCGAGCTGACAACTTGAGTACACTGGCCTGTAACGGCGTTCGGCATGATGTTTGGATCGAATACGAGAACCGCGATTACATCCCAAGGTATTGAATTAGAGTCATTGAAACCAACCACATGATCATGGGCTGGGGTAGGAAGTACGCCCTCCGGGAGCCCAAATACTCCATTTGCAATTCCTAGGTGTTTCTCGACAAGTGTAAAGTCTGGAGAGTATAGGTATGTGGGATGGTCTGGACAAGAAGTTGCTGACCCTCCGGCTCCACACTGAGTCGCAATCACGGTACCATTGAACACTGGATAGCCTTGAGGCGAGGCACCAAGTGATGTGACTCCGAAAATTGACAAGCCGGCGTAGGCAGGAACCAATACGAAAACAGGAAATGCACCGGTGACTGCTGAGGAGTTTCCAGCACCTACCTCGCATCCAGTGAATTTTGCGGCATTCGTTGTCTCGGTAGAGTTGAAACCGAATGAGTTCATGGGCGGAGTGCAGACGTAGTTCGACGAGTATCCAAATGTGACCAAAGATGCGTTCAAGAAACCAGCACTTTTCAACGGCGTTACAGTAGAGGTGACTGTCGTAGTAAAAGTGGAACTAGCTGTTCCACTCAAAGTGGTGGTGAGTGTCTGAGTCACAATGGAGGTAGTTGTAGAAACTCTAGTAGATGTTGTGTAAAGACCAAACCCAGCTACGGCTATGATTACAAGGACCACGACCGTTCCTGCAAATACGGCGTTTGATACTGCTAAAGTACTTCTTCTAGGGATTTTTTGATTCATGACAAAATACAAATTTTATAAAATTTGTATTTAGGAAAATTC
>CADDZS010000145.1 GCA_902812485.1 archaeon | reverse complement strand
TGGATAATCGTCGTAGATTTCTGTTTCTATATTTCCGGATCGAAAGGATTCAACACCAACTGTTTTCATGGAGATCATCGCTTTGGAGCGCCTTTTGATAAACCTTTGAGGGAAAAGACGAGAGCGAGAGGAAGAGGAGGAAGAAGAAATGAAACTTGGGGGTTGCTTCGCCTTTACATCAAAACGGCGGGTTCTGGAGCCTCGCGATTTGAGTTGAAACGTCGTCGATGTACTCCTTCAGATTTCGAAGGATCGTTTTCGAAGTTATTACACCAAGGATCTTATCATCTTCAGTTACAAGCACTCTCCTGATTCCTCGATCGGCCATGAGCTTTGACACAGAGTCGATTCCATCGCTTGATTTCACGCTCACGAGATTTGTGCTCATGATCTCTTGAAGCCTTACAGAACCAGGATCTCGCCCCTGCGCCACTATCTTTGAGAGAAAATCCCATTCAGTTACTATTCCGAGCGGTTTTCCATCTTGTGAGACTACCACCAAGAACCCGTGATGCTTTTCATTCATCGCCTTGGCTGCTTCTAGAGCGTTTGTGTCGGGGGTGAGTGAAATATAGTCTGGCTCAACAATGTCCTTCACAGTGAGAACCAATCTGTCTCGCTAACCCCCTCAGTCCTTCTTCTTCTCCTTCTTCCTGTTAGATGAGTGTGATGACGGCGACGATGGTGAAGAAGATGACAATCTTGGTGAAGCTGATCTACTCAGGAAAGACGAAATTGCTGCAATCAGACTCAATCCTGCCATAAAACGAAATATTGTGTGCATTGCTTGTATAAACAGGTTGGGGTCGATCGGGCTTGAAGGTGGGAGACCGGCGAAGATTCCCTGAAGCGTTGTTAGTGGCATGCTGCTTGCAAGAATCGCAAACGAGATTCCTAGACTAAGAAGCATCCCAACGTTTACGAGCGTTGAAGACATCCCAGAAGCGATTCCGCGTCGAATTACTGGCACTGAGTTCATGATTGAAGCGATGTTAGGAGAAACAAACAGCCCCCCTCCGATCCCAGTAAGTACCATCGGAATCACGAAAATTCGGTATGGGGTATCAAAGGGAAGAAAGGAGAACCAGAGAAACGAAACTGCGGAGATAATCATGCCGCCAGTCGCAAACCACCTTGAACCGTATTTGTCAGAGAGATATCCACTCAGAGGACCGAATGTCACGAAAGCGACTGAGAAAGGAATGAGCCTCAAACCCGCCGTGAATGCGTCTAGTAGCAGAACGCCTTGAAAGTAGAATACTAGAACGAAGGAAACTGCTCCCCTAGCAGTCGAAGCGAGGAGATTGCTTAGGATGCCAGCGCTGAACTCCTTGATTTTGAAAAGCTTGAGATCCATCATGGGCATCCTGATCTTCTGCTCTACAAAGGTGAATACTGCTATGAGAATCAAACCGGAGGCCACGAGACCAAGATACGGCAATCTCCATCCATTCACTGAGCCAAACACTAGGCCTAAGAGCAAGAGAGTGAGGCCGATTCCAAACAATCCGATTCCCACAACATCTGGCCGCTCTCCCTTCGTTTTAACGCTGAGCTCCCTCAGTTTGAAGTAAGCCCAGAGAGTCGCGAAAGTGCCGAATGGGAGGTTTATCCAAAATATTGAACGCCATCCCAGAGTCGAGGTAAGCACTCCCCCGAGTATGAGTCCGATCACGGAGCCTGAGACTCCACCGACTTGGTTTATCCCGAGCGCTCTCCCCCGCTCCGTTGGCGGGAAAGTGTCTGTGATTATAGCAGTCCCATTTGCAAAAATCAGCGCACCCCCTATTCCCTGAACAAGTCTGAAAAGGACGAGTGAGAAACCGTTGGGCGAGATCGAGCACAAGCCTGATCCGAGCGTAAAAATCGCAAATCCAGCGTTGTAGAGTTTGACTCTGCCATAGATGTCGGAAAGCCTGCCAATTGCAAGGAGTAGCGTCGCAATTATCAAAGTGTAGCCCATGATTATCCAGACGGCATCTACAGTTGGTGTTTCAGGGAGATCCCTTATGATCGTGGGAAGCGAAATCAAAACAATGTTAGAATCGAGAAGGGCCATGAAAGTTGCGATCGAAGTATTTGTAAGGACGATGTACTTGTACTGCAAAGCAAATTTGCAAAAATATCCCATCTTCCCCAATCAATAAGGCTTTGCGATTCTTCTTGCTCTTGATCAGATCAAATATGTCGTGAAAAGGAAAAAGGCGGTAATGCGTGGAAGAATCTGCTATGTCTCCCGTACTTCTTTCGCCTCTCTTCGTCTTTCTTCCCTTTCTTCCACCTTTTTTTGAAATGCTGAAATAATCGCTTTGCGATCTGGATTCAAATTGGCTTGGAGAGGTGAGCTTTCAGATCACAATGGAAACTAGGCAACATCTTGTAGAAATGAAGTGTACTGCTTGTCGGGGCGGTGAACCCACACTTACTCCAGAGGAGATCGAAAGGCTTCTTCCAGAGATTCCAGGATGGTCAGTGGTTGAAAAGGAAGGAATCAAGCGACTTCAGCAGACTTTCAAGTTCAAGAATTTCCGAGAAGCTCTTGACTTTACCAACAACGTGGGGCAAATCGCAGAGGAGGAAGGTCATCATCCTTCGATACTCACCGAGTGGGGAAGAGTAACCGTGACTTGGTGGACTCACAAGATAAAGGGACTCCATAAAAATGATTTCATCATGGCAGCTAAGACAAGCGCCATTTTCTCAAAATTTGTCTCCTCGAAAAGCAACGGATGACAAAGCGTAGTTGCAAATCATTTTTTCCTCCTTCTCGTTCTTCTGCTTCTTCATTTTTCTAGGCAATAGTGAATAATTTGGGTAGAGAGTCTCTTGGGAGTAGAGTTCATCAGATCGTGAAAGAGAGAAAAGGGGAAAGTATAACGATAAGGAGCTTACTTGATGTTCTTTTGAAGTAAAGAAAGAGAGAGTGTGTGTAAAAATACGAGCGAAAGCAAAGTGCTAGATGTAACTCGCGAGTCGATGCTCGATTATTTCAAGAAACTTCTCGGCTCGGAAAACGTCATAGTTCCAGTGGAGACAAACTCCTCAAAGGTCGAAGAGTACTTGAAGGACATGGCCGATTATCCATCGTCTCCCCTCGTGATCCTTCAGCCCTCATCTTCCGAGGAGGTGTCGAAAATAGTCGCCTTCGCTAGAAAGGCTCGTACTCCCATCGTTGCGCGAGGAGCCGGAACCAGCTTGACCGGAGCAACCTCAACCAATGGGGGGATAGTCATTGATTTTTCAAAGAGAATGAAATCGATTTTCAAAATCGACACTGTCAACTGGTACGTGCATTGTCAGCCGGGGATTGCGATAGACGATCTCAATCTCGAACTCTCCAAATTCGGATTCTTCTTCCCTCCAGATCCTGCTAGCTCTCCTTGGTGCACAGTCGGAGGCGCAATAGCAGAGAACTCTGGAGGGATGAGGTGCTTCAGATATGGCACAGTCAAAGATTGGGTGCTTGCCCTCAAAGTCGTACTCTCTGACGGTTCGCTAGTCAAACTTGGGGAGCCTCTACCCAAAAACAGGGTTGGATACGATCTTGTTCATCTTGTATGCGGGAGCGAGGGGACTCTTGCGATAGTAGTGGAGGCCTGGCTCAAGATAGCTCCAAAATCGATTCAGAGCGGCGAGGATCACAAAAGGCTTCTTGTTTTCTTCGAAGGATGGGACGAAGCAGCAAAGGCGATAGAATCAATTAGGGCACATGGAATACAACCCGTGCTTCTTGAGTTCATCGATCGTGAATCCATGGAAGCTGTGAATGCGTCTTTTGACTTGGGATTGCCGGAGCACGAAGCCACCCTCTTCGTTGAAACAGCGACGGCGGATCAGCTCACTCAAATTCTCAGAATATGCTCGGAGAAAGGATCTAGTGGAAGTTACTTGGCGGTGGATGAAAAAGATAGCGAGAGACTCTACAACGCTCGAGCATTGGTTTATCTTGGAGTGAAGGCTCTTGCCTCTGGTTGCCACACAGAGGATGTAGTTGTTCCCCTTGACAAGCTCTCTGAATATTTGAAGCTCGTGAAGGAAGTTTCGAAGAAGTACAATCTCAAGATTCCAACCGCGGGCCACGCAGGAGACGGAAACGTTCATCCAGCAATCCTCTTTGATAGAGATTCAAAGGAGTCTACCGAAGCAGCTGAGAGAGCATTCGCTGAGATCTGTGAATATGCGATAGAAGTCGGAGGATCCGTCACAGGAGAGCACGGTGTGGGGGAGCAGAAAATAGAGTTCGCGAGATCCCAGCTTCTAAAACACAACGGAGAACTCGTGCCTCTTCTGATGAGAGAGATAAAGAAAATCTGGGATCCTGACAATATTTTGAATCCAGGGAAATTTCAGTGAGATGTAGAAAGAATCAATGAAATATAGAGGCAAAAACAGAAAATGAACTACAATAAT
>CADDZS010000144.1 GCA_902812485.1 archaeon | reverse complement strand
CTAGCGGAATGCTTGCAACGGTGCTAGAACCACTCGGAACTGACGACAACAACATACTCTTGGTTAACATGAGTAAAAGCTCGAATAAGAACAGAACAAGTGAGAAAAATAACCAAAACAAAATCAACGTCACTCCACATACTGACAGAGCAGGATATCTCCCCTGCTCTTGGGACAGCGAAAACGGGTTCTACCTCCTGAGCAATGAGGGCAAGGAGTTCCAAGGGCTTGCATACATCTCGCTGGAGAACGGGGGATCAGCATCGAAGCTCAAGTGGATCGAAACTCCTAAATTTGATATTCAGGACGCTTCGCTTTCTCCTAACGGTAGAATTCTAGCTTGGGTGAGCAATCAGGAAGGATATTCTTTCATCCACTTTCACGAGGCAAACAGAGGCGGACAGATCAGTTCGAAGCCTCTTTGCACTCCGATAAACACTGGAGGAGTACTTCTGCCAGGCTGGTTTGAAAATGCCAAACTCATCAAATTCTCGGAAGATGGGAGGAGAATTATCTTTCACCTCTCCACTCCAAGCCGCCCAGCCGAGATCTATGTAATGAACCTTGAACCCATCATCGTCACCATGATCTCCAAGCGAGCTATAACAGCTTCAAATGTAAGAAGAAGGAGAGGAGGAAAGGAGTCAAAGCTTCTGATCACCAGGTTCAGTCGCGGTTTTATAGGCGCCGTACCTCAAAGGCTCATGGTGAAACCAAAGCTCGTTCATTACAAATCTTTTGACGAGAGGAAAATCCCCGCCTTTCTATACAAACCAAGGTTTGTTGCTGTAGCAGGCAAAGGGAAAGTGGAGGAAGGGCGGGTTCCCGCAGTTGTATTCGTACACGGAGGACCTGAATCTCAAGAGAGGCCGTGGTACTCTTACGCAGGATTGTACCAGTACCTACTGAGTCGAGGAGTAGCAGTGATGGCGCTCAACATACGCGGTAGCACCGGATACGGGAAATCGTACCAAAGGTTGATCCATCACGACTGGGGAGGAGGGGAGCTCAAAGACATAGAATACGCTGCGAAATTTCTCCAGAGCCTCGACTGGATTGATTCCAAAAGGATCGGAATCATGGGTGGAAGCTTCGGGGGATTTGCAACTCTCTCGGCTGTAACTCGTCTTCCAGAATACTGGAGGGTAGCAGTTGATATTTTCGGACCTAGCAACCTTGTAACATTCGGGAGATCAATCCCAGAGCACTGGAAACGATTTTTGAAAGATTGGGCAGGCGATCCGGAGACAGAGGCTGACTTTCTTCTCATGCGCTCGCCAATCACTTACATAGACAATGTTCGATGCCCGCTATTGATTATTCAGGGTGCGAACGACCCACGCGTCGTGAAAGCCGAGTCTGACCAGATAGTCGAGAAGCTTCGTTCTATGGGACGAGAAGTAGAGTACATCGTTTTCCCAGACGAGGGACATGGTTTCACGAAGAGAAAAAATGAATTCACAGCTTATAAGAAATCTAGCGATTTCCTTCTAAGATATTTGTTAGAAAGAAATGAAGGAGAAGTGGAAGATTCTAGGGTGGTAATGGTTCAAAGCGCGCCCTAAAATCTTTTCTTCCCCTTCTCTCTTGTCTTCCAAAATGGGATCGCAAAGGGTGGGGATCAGGGCGTTCCTTTGCTTATCCAGAAGACGTTGCCGTCCGGGTCGTCGAATTTGGCTATTTCTCCTCCCCAGTCCGTCTTCGTGTAGTCTTGAGAAAATTTCACTCCCTTCTTCTTGAGATCTGAAACAGTCGCCTCGACATTATCAGTATAGAGGCATATCCCTGTGTTCCCAGGTTCAAGCTTCCCTTCGCACAAGTGAAGCTTCCACTGGGCTCCCTTGCTCCAGGCAGTAACCCAATGTCCTTCGTCAGCTGAGACTTCGAATCCGAGCTTCTCTTTGTACCATGCCGCGGACTTTTTCGCATCAGACACCATGACAGCTACGCTGAAGTCATTTGAGAACATATATCATCCCATCATCTCGATCCAAAGGAAGAGCAACCAAACACATTCAAACTTTTCGATTTCTCTCTCTTCCTAAGGAGAGTTCACAGCTATCGATTGGTGTCCTAGCTAGGCGTTTTAACAAAGGAAGGAGAAGGATAAAAGAAAATGCCTGAGCAGAGAACTGAAACCCAATTCAATTCAAAGAGGAGAACCTACGACCATGTTCACAACTATTTCGCATATGTCGACAGAGTACTCCGCTATCCTCCTTAAACTCTCGAGCGCGAGCCTAAGCCAGACTACAGAGTTGTTATCGAGCCTTGAAGAGATAAGCTCCTCCGTGGCCGCGCTTTCCTCCCTTATCACCTGTTTCAGCTTGAGTATTGTCTCATTCGCAATCTTTCCACTTTTGGAGTGAACGGCCCGAAGCGCCCCTTCGAACACTTCGTTTGAGAGTTTTGCAAGCTTCTGGATGTGTTCGATCAGACTCGGAGGTATTTTCTTTTTCTCAATTGAGATCGTGGAGTTTGCGATCTGAGCCGAGTGGTCTGCTATCCTTTCTATTGTCTTTACCATGACCCGATAATTCAAGCAGTCTTGCGCTGTTGAGAGTCCTATTTCCTGAATCATCATCCTGTTGTGAATCGCGAGGTTGAGTTGTCTCACTATGAAGTGCGAGAACCGATCGACTTCATCGTCCCTTTCAATTATCTCCTTGGCAAGCGCCGCATCCCCAGTGGCAAGAGACTTGACAGCGTCGATTTGCATCGAGCTCGTGATTATTGCCATCCTTTCAAGAGCCTTCTTGAGAGGAAGATCTACGTGGCCATGGAGACACTGGGTAAGGATGGTGTCTTGCGTTTCCTCGACTATCTCAACGCCTATCAGTTTCTGCCTTATCAGGCTCTTGAGGTGAGGCCTGATTTCCGAAGGATGAGATTTGAATTTCAGCCTCAGGACATCGAACCCTGCTAGGTAGTAAGCGATGAACGTGCGAAGAACTTCTTCTTCGTTGGTGTTCTGATTCACTTCTATTACGCCTTCTGGGATCTTTTCTTCCCTCGTGCCCGGAATGACTAGAAGCGACATGTCGGGCTGGGGGACGATGTGAACCTCGTCTTTTGGGCCAAGCCCCACGCCTCTTGCCCAGTCGCTAGGCAAGGACACGACCAGGGTCGATCCCCCTGTGAGCTGAACTCGCCTAGTTTCACCCTTCATGGGAGAGCTTCCAGTACTTCCTGCGACTAAGGTACTTTCCTTAGCGTTGAGGCGTTTTGTTTCCTTCTCACTAGACCGGGCAGACTGATCATCATCTTGATTGAAATAAGCGGCCGTCAATCCAATTCTCAACTCTACTAAGCTAACCAAGCGCTCCTGCTATTCGAAATATCCTACAGATTCTGTCTCTCTTTCTTGCGAGGATATATATTGAGTATATATGAAAGACCCTATTATCTTTTGAGAAGCACGAGGGCACAATAAGGGAGATTCTCTCTCTTGGCACTCGAAGACGGTCGCTATTTAGAGATGAGTGCCTCTCTCCCCCTCTCCCCTGCTCTAAGATTGGGGGGACACAGTGAGGAGGAGCGAATCCTACCAAGGATCTCTTGCCTAGGTTGTTTCAGCAGCTGTCACTGTTTCAATTGCAACTGCGAAATCTCATAGGGAAATGAGCGTTTCGTCCCATCGAATTAAACAGAGCAAGCCCTTTACTCCTTTCGATCGATAAGTGGCTTGGGCTCAAACGCAATAAAATATTGATTTTTTCGCTGTTCTCAGTCCGCGCTGACAGTGAAAAACAAGATCTTTCAATTGTAAATTCGATGTTCTCTCTTCCTTTCGCAAAACAAAAAGCAGATGCTCAAAAGAACTGTTCCTCTGATTTAGAGAAAAGATCTGAAATAAGGAGTTAGAATCCCAAAGAAAAAGTTCGATCGGCACGGCCGATGGGAGCAATGATTTTGAAGGTGTGAAAGAAAAAAAGAGAGGAAGAAGAGCACAACGCACTTGCCAAGGATATGTTGATATGCTAAGACAGACATCCAATCGCGGGCTAAATCATTTTCAGTACCATGAGGTTTTTTGTGGGCTGACCTAACCACGCTCAACCTCATACAGTGAAAGCTAAGACCAATTTCCATTGAAAGAGAGGGAGAAACGAAGACGCAAGGAGTAAACGTTGCAATAAGGGAGAAAATAAGTAAAAGTGAGAAGGTGAGCTAGGAAACACGTCGTCGACAAAGCAGTCAAAATTCGATCTCAAAGCTTCAGATGTGCTTGCACTCAGTTCTGAGATTCTACGTTGCGCGGTGCTGGACGATGCAGGGAGGATTCTAACCTATGCGGAGTCCGAGAAAGGTAAGCAAGAAAAACTCCCTTCAGATCCAAGCGTTACGATCAGAGCCCTTGCAATCCATGGGCTATCTGAGGCGTTGCCAGGGGAGCTTGGGAAAGTCAAGTTTACAACAGTCGTTAGCGACAAGTACAGGCTCGTGACAATAGATCTGGCTGGGAGAATAGTGATGTTCGCCCTGCCTCTATCTGTTTCGGAAGACGCCATCTGCAACGAAGCGATAAAGAAATGGGGTCTCACTCGTTGATTAGATGTCTTCATCGAACAAAAGCAATTGCAAGTTAAAAAGAGTTAGAAAAAAGAAAAAATC
>CADDZS010000143.1 GCA_902812485.1 archaeon | reverse complement strand
CCTTACTATCGAATGAATCCTCGAAAAGCTAGCACTCAATTTGAACCCATTAGGCGAAGGAAAAATTAGCATATACGAAATTTGGCTTTGTTGCTTGCTCTAGCACGAATTATCTTCCAAGCTTTAGAGGAATCACAAGTTAAACGATAGGCCCCCTAAATTCTAGGGTATTTTTGCTGTGGTCGCTTCATACCTATCCCCCAAGAGGGTGAGATTATCAATGTATAGAAGTCAAATCGCGGTTCTAAGGGTGATTTTAGGGCGGATTTTCTCCAGAAAGAACGAATGGATGACCGAAAGGTCAAAGAAATTTAACTTTCCCCAAAATTAGTTGAGTTCTTACTCTCAGCACCTCGAAGATCCAAAATGGCCTACACAACTGGTCAAACATGGGGCGCGCTTAGGAAGGCATGGAAGGCATACAGAATCGCTAAAGTCCAAAACAGCAGCACAGACATGAGAAAGTACGCGGAAAGAATACGCTCGCTTCAGGCAGAGCTTGGAGTGACGCAAGCTAAATTTCCCGAGCTAAACTTGGTATAAAAGGTAACAAATGCGAAACAAAAAATGTCCATCTTAAATCTCCAATCGTGACCCTTTCCAACAATGAACATAATGGACGACAAAGAAAGGGCAAGGTTGTTTCAATTGAATACGATGGACAAGTCCTCATTGAAGAAATAGGAAGCTTTCCTGCCGTTCCTTGCGTTGCACTCTAGACAGACAACAAAACAAAAAAGAAAGCATCTCGTGTGGGGAGGAAGTGCTCTCGAATTCCAAGAAAAGGCACTTCTTCCTTACTTTTTCCTTCCTAGGCTTTGCGTTAAAGCAGGGTATCGATGCTTACATAAAGAAAGAATATAATCGTTAACTCGCATTCTTGATAGCTTCTAGGATCCTCGCGTGTGTCTGATCAACTGTTTCCACACCGGTGTTCAGTAACAGGCAACGTATCCCCCAATCCTCGAACATCATTCTGAAATACCTTTCTTGGCTTTCATCATCCTTTTCAAGCAGGTATGGATTGTACCATGACTCATTCCCCATCTTTCCCCAAAGTTCTTTTGGGCCTGCGCCGGGGCGGATTTGATATTCTCCCTTCTTCAAAACATCAATAGCCTCGTCGGAATCAAGTTCAACAGCTGCAGGACTAGTGGAATCACGCCGGAGAAGAACGACCAGTTTGACAGGTGCTTCGTCCGCAACCTTTTCCGATCCAAGCAACAGTTCTCGTGGCACGAGGGCTCTTGAGTTGCCAAATGCATAGTAGCAGTGATCTGTCTTAAGCCTTGTGAATACACATTTTGAATTTGTTTGCTTGCAGAAATCTTCCTCTTGTTCGAGAAATTCGCATTCTTCCTTCATGGTGAGAATGTTTTCAAGCTTACATTTGTCAAAGATCGGCCTTAACCATGGTTGATCCTTTTCTGTCTCAGTTCTCATGTAAAGCGCTTTCTCTGGCTGGACAGCAATGAGGGATTTGCGATTAGAAACGTTCAGCTCAGTTGGAAATTTTACATATACCCAGTCGTCGCCGACGATTTTTCCCTCTTGTTGCATAAAGAGCTTGAATGCTTGCGTGGTCTTCCCAGTTCCGGTCGGCGCTACTATTACAACACCTTTCCCCTTCCAGGAAGCTAGTGCTCCGTGAATTGAATGAGTGTTGAATCTCTTGGCGAGCACAACAGCTGACATTCCGAGAGCCCATGACTTGCACTGACCATAATATTCAGTGTTTACAAACACCGAGGTCGCAAGTGCCGGACAGTAGTATGCTTTCGGTTCCTCTCCCGGAATTCCGTTGACTGAATATATTGTGGCGTGAGGCAGGAGTCCTTCTGGGGCAGTGTGCCAATTTGCCTTCCAGAAGTCCCATTGGTGATACACGTTTGTTACAAGCTGTACGGCTATTCCATTCAAGTTCGCAGTAGATGTATAGACTTTGTTTCCGCTTTGTCTCAAAACATTCCTTGCCTTTTCAAGTATCGCCTGCATTCGCTCCAAAGGAGTATTCTTGTCAGCCGACACCCTTGCCTTTGATTCGGTAACATAGTTGTCCAAGTGGCTCATTAGGAACACTAAATCTCTCTTTAATCGAACGGCGCTAAAAGTAAAACCTGAACCTAAAGAGATCAGAAAACAATCTCTTGGAGCATTTATATGCATTCAGAGGAATTTTTCGACATTCGACGATCGTTGAGCTCGCAAAGCTTGACGCTTCGTGATCTAGAAAAAGTCGTTGATACTCACAACATTCAAAACTAAAGGAAACCCTTTGATTTCATCCATTCATCATCGTACAACTTTGACAGGTATCTATCTCCCCTATCTGGCAGAATCGTCACAAGGAGATCTTCGGAATCGAACTCTTGTGCAACCTTAATCGCGCCAGCAACTGCCGCTCCGGATGAACTACCAACAAGGAGGGCTTCTTCTCTAGCAAGTCGACGCGCCATTGCATAAGATTCCTTATCCGAAACTGCAACAATCGAATCAATAACGCCCATATCTAGAGATCCGGGCACGAAATCTTCTCCGATTCCTTCGATCATGTACACTTTTGGCTTGATGTCATTCTCTTTGTAAAATGCGGCTTTGAGTATGGAGCCCTCTGGATCTACCCCTACGATTCTGACCTCTTTGTTCCTTTCCTTGAGATACTTTCCTACTCCCGAGATCGTGCCTCCTGTACCGATGCCTGAAACTAGACAGGACAGCTTTCCATCTGTCTGATCCCAGATTTCTCTACCGGTAGTCGCGTAATGCGCTAGAGGATTTGAGGGGTTGTCATACTGATTGGGCATGAACGAGTTTGGAGTAGATTCGCAGATTCTTTTCGCGACAGACACGTAGTGCTCGGGGTGTCCGGGAGGAACTTCGGTTGGGCAAACGATCACTTTTGCTCCATAAGACTCAAGGAGTCTCTTCTTTTCTTGACTCATCTTATCCGGCATTGTAACTATTAGCGAGTACCCCTTCATGATGCATGCTATGGCGAGACCTACGCCAGTGTTTCCTGACGAGGGTTCAACAATTGTGGCTTTCTCATGGATGAACCCTCTTCTTTCTGCGTCGGCGAGCATCGAGATGCCAATTCTATCCTTCACTGAGCCGCCAGGATTAAGGGATTCCAATTTCGCGAGTATTGTCGGTTTTACGCCAGATGTGACTTTGTTCAGCCTAACGAGAGGGGTATTCCCAACAAGATCAAGAACATTCTTAGCATATTTCAAGTCGAAGCAAATACCTGCCTTTTGGACACTCCGGTTTCTTATTCTCTTTTTTGTTGAATGGCCGCCGCAATTCACAAACGACCTTATTTAATGCTCGCTTGCAATTGATCTGAAACCGGAACGATTTTCTAGCCTAGTTTTCCCTCAATTTATCATATCGGAGCCTCGGAATGCGGGGGTCGCCCAGCCTGGTCAACGGCGCGAGTTCAGATTTCGAAAAACCAAATAGCGAAGCTTAGGTCACTTATTGGACGGCGGCTGGAGTGTACGAAACCTCGTCCCTTAGGGGTTCGTGGGTTCGAATCCTGTAGTCAAATGCTTTATCAAACGTAGCGGACAACGATGAGCAAGAGAACTCAGGCGAACGTCCCACCCCCCGCACTTTATCCACATTATAAGCACCTCAGGAGATAACGCGCGATGACCCTTGGAAAAAATGAAATGAGTTCATCCAGCTCACCAGAGCTAAAGAGCTCGGAGACCAAAGTCGAACAATGGTTATCGAATATGAGGTTCAGCTGCGTCAAATGCGAACGAGTTTTCAATTCGAGAGCGGAGCTCCTCACACATTACGATAGAACAAGGCATGACAAGTACTCTTCTTGGTAAAGGGAGAATTTCATAATAATCGACTCTTTCTAAGCAAAGCATAACATTTGGGGCTTCAAATGCTCAGAATTGCTTCCTTTGAGACCCTACCCAAAAACTCTCAAAAACGAGAGAAAGCAATGATCTTTCTTTGACTTCAGCTAAAGATGAGCAGTGCGAAACTGCTCGAGAATTGCGAGTTGGAAATGAAATATTTCACGTTCGTCAGGAGATCTTTGCGAGCTTCCATTTTCAAAGACAAAGGCATTCAGGTCGGGAAGATCTATTGATAACGCCTCTCATTTTTTCAGGAAGGCTTTCACTACTTCTCTAATATCTTCTACAAAATTGAGAGGAGCACGTCCTTGAACAGTCAAAGCAAGAACTCTCTTATCCGAAAGCAGAAAGAAATAGGCAGACAGCTTCTCCCACCTAATACTTGAATAAAGAAGTGATCCGTCGTACAGTTGATAAGACTCCGCCATGCGCAATATCAAAATGCACTGTACTTCAAGCCTTCGTTCTACATCAGCGGGAGTCGTCGAAGGCACATTCTCGTTCATTCCTCCAACGATTCGATTGCCGTAATCGTCGAGCACGACAGCGTATCTAACATATTCTAGTGAGAATAGGTTGCGGATCAGCTTTTCGTAATTCGAGTCAGACAAGTCTTTACAGAAGAAAAAGTGAAACATCGCCGGTTTATAATAATTAAGAGTCTCAAAACAGTACGATTGCGAGATACTCGAGCGATCGAAAAATGATGAAACAGACTGTTTTCCTGAACAAGTGAAGCGAAAAATAATA
>CADDZS010000142.1 GCA_902812485.1 archaeon | reverse complement strand
CTAGCTCGTTTACTTCCAGAGGCTCGCAAGGACTAGAGAGTTCTTTCTTTTGGTTTTTCGGATTTCTTTTAATGAATTTCGTAGCCGCTATCATCGTGATGATTTCCAATTTTTCAGCGTTCTCGGGAGGTGTTGTAGCTTGCTAGATCAATAAGTGTGAGACTGAAAAAACATGAGTTCTTTACGGATGTATCTATTCAATATTAGCACTCCGTAGCACCGGCTCATCAGCGCTAAATAAGACAAGGCAGATCCAGTATTATTGCAATTTCCAGTTGACAACGAAGGTTTCCTTCTATGGAGGATTAGACGAGATTGGAGGAAACAAGATTTTACTCGAAGACAAGGGAACTAGGATCTTTCTAGATTTTGGTAAAAGCTTTGCGAAGAGATCCAAATATTACGATTTCTTCACAAAACCTCGACTGGTCAACGGAATTGGCGATCTGTTAGAGTTAGGCATAATCCCAGATTTGAAGGGGATATACCGCAAGGACCTGCTTTCGCTTGCTGGCAGAACAAACAGCAAGGAGAAAAAGGATGAAGAAGATAGATCGGTCGATGCAGTTGTCTTGAGTCATGCACATTCTGACCACGCAGATCATGTTTCACTTCTCCGAGAGGACATCCCAGTTTACATGGGATGGATTACGAAGACCATACTCGAATCAATTGAGGACGAGCGAAACAGCGACATTGAGTTTGAGATAACGCGTTTCAAAAAAAGACCGATCAATTCTAAGGATGAACCGATAAGTAGGGAGATAAGAACGTTCAAGACTAGCGACAGCTTCGCCATTGATTCGATAACGGTCAAACCGGTCCACGTTGATCACAGTATTCCAGGATGCTATGGACTAATCATTGACACGAGTGAAGGGAGGATAATCTACAGTGGTGATCTGAGGACGCATGGAAACAAAGGCAACCTAACAAAGGATTTCGTGGAAGAAGCCGCAAAGGAAAGAAAACCGGATCTCATGCTCTGCGAAGGCACAAGGATCAATGAAGCTGCTTACCACACCGAAAGTGACGTCTATGATTCTTGCAAGTTCTTGGTTTCGCAAACTCGTGCTTGCCTTGTGTTCGCTGAATATTCATACAAGGATATTGACCGTTTTACGACCTTCTACAAAATTGCAAAGGAAACCAATCGAAAACTTTTGATCGGAATCAGAGCAGCCAGATATTTGCAGGCTCTCAAACTTGCAGATCCCAGCCTTGGCATTCCAGAGATTGACGATGAAAGCATTGGAATTTATAGACCAAGAGAGCTAAAGTGTGCCCCGGATAACAAAGAGTTTTATGAAAAGCACTCCAATATCTGGACTTTTTCGGACATGAAAGCGAAGGAATCTCAGCTCATAGTTTCTATGAGCTCTTACTCTCTTGACGAACTCATAGACATCGAACCTTCAAAAGGACTCTATATACATTCTACTAGTGAGCCATTCAACGAAGAAGGAGAGATCGACGAGCAAAGAACTAAGAGATGGCTTGCAAAATATGGTCTCAAGAGCGTGCACTGCCACTGTTCGGGTCACGCCTCGGGGATAGAGCTTGCGAAAATCGTTAACACGATAGATCCGAAGATTGTCGTTCCAATTCATACGGAACAACATGATCTGTTTCCAATTCTATTCCATCAAAGAGTTGCAATAGTGAAAGAAGGGAATCATGTAAATTTGATGGGGGCTTAAATTTCATGCCGCTCGCGAGCACAATTGCCGTAATATTTGATTTTGACGACACTCTTGGCGAAGATACCACAACCTTACTTTTGAAAGAGATCTTGGGTATGAGCAATAAACAAGTTTCTGATTTTTGGAATATTGAGGTTGACAAACTTGTGAAGAAGGGTTGGGATCCCCCTCTCGCCTATCTCAGCCTTATTTTGAAAAAGACGCGCGATGAAAAAGGGGTTAAGGTGAATAATCATGTGCTGAGAGAGTTGGGAAGAAAGGTTCAACTTTATCCCGGGGTTGACACTGTTTTCGATAGATTGCGGCGATATGTAGAATCAGAAGATCTACTGAAGCAGGCAGATACGAAGCTAGAATTCTACATTATAAGTGGTGGATTTGAAGAAATACTTCGCGGCACTTCGATTGCGAAGGAGATGAAAGACATTTTCGCCTGCACGATTGATGACGATAACTGCGCGGATCCCTCGATCAAAAGTACTGTTACTTTCACGGAGAAGACAAAATTCCTTTACGCGATTAATAAAGGCGTCTCAGGCGAAGAACTCCGAAGAGATCCGTATCGAGTGAATGACGTAATCCCAGAAGAGAACAGACGTATTCCATTTCGGAATATGATTTACATTGGAGACGGGCCGACGGATATTCCGTGTTTCTCAGCGGTGCAACACGGCGGAGGGACGACAATTGGCTTGCTAAAATATCAACTGAGAGAGAACACCTTGGTAGATAACAGAAGAGAATGGGCAATAGCCAGAGGCGATAGAAGGACTCTTGGGCCTTATCGACCTTGCTACAGAGACGATGACGATCTCTACGTGAATCTCAAATTGCAGATAAGCCATATTGGATTCACAATATATGATACCTACATGAGAAGCATGTCGGTCCGTGTATGACTCGAGAGTTTCACTGCATTATCTTCTTACTCTTATTACCCTTTCAAAATTTTCATGCGATGTGAAGCTACAATACAGATTCCATTTGGAAAACCAATGCGATGCGCTTCCTTAGCTCGCGTTCGTCTTGCCTATATTTTTCTGAAGACAGAAGGAAAAAAAAGAATGTAGCTTCTGTATTCAAGCGAAATATTTGCACTTTTAATTCCAAATCGACAAGCTATAACCATCATATTCGCAATCGATAGTATTCGATGCTTTCAACCAGCGATCCAAATATTGAGATACTACTTTCGGCGCTTAAGTTGGACCCGGCTTCGATGAGGAGAGCCACTTTCCATATTTCTGATAGATCGCCAATGCCAGGATGGATATTGTACGCATTCGATGTAAAATTTCTGCCGATCTATCTGCTTGAAGCAAAGGGCTATGGACTTACACAGGTCTATTCATTTGCGGCTGGCATCAACAAAGAAGCTTTCATCCTCATATGCGATTTAGGCGGAAGAACTGCTCTTGTAGCTAAAAGGCCAGGGAAGGAGGGGAATCCACTTGTGAGAAGAGTGCTTTCTTGCAACGACGATTATGAAAAGGTCGCTGGTGTTCTCCGAAAAATTGATCTTTCAAATTACCTTATGGCGCATTCCACATTATTAAGCGCTGTAGGTCTTCTGCACGAAGGGGCTGAGCGCGACTTTGTAAATCTTGGGTTGTTCTCGAACTACTTCCTCAGAGAAAGGATGATGAGTCATCTTTCTCAGAGAGGGAGAACTATTTCCAAAGAAAGCGCTGACCTTTGTGCTAAACTCTCTGGTGAATTGTCAGTCAGCATTGACGGAGCGAAAAGGATTCTCGATGCGCTCGGTTACGAACTAAGGAGCTCGAAAACAAACAATGCAGAAGAGTATTATCTATCCCCAAAGAATGCGGCAGGAAGAAGAAGCAATTTGCATCATTTCTAGCTCTAACTCTCTTGATACGAAAGAGGATTCCAACTCGGTAGCCCCGAGTTATCGGGCTATATCTGCTCTCAATCGTGCGAGGTGGGTGATACTAACCAACGGCAGAATCTGGAGATTATATTCGAACAGAGTAAGCTCAAAGAGCACGGATTACTTTGAAATCGATCTGGATGGAATCTCTGGCGCAGAGGATCCAAGATTACAATATTTTGTGGCTCTGTTTTCGGCTCATTCTCTCTTTCCTCAGCGCGAAGGAGAAGTATCGGATCTTGATTCTATATACGAGGAAGGCATCCGATATGCAAAGAAGATAGAAGACGATCTAAGGAACAAAATTTTCGAAGGCAAACTTTTCCTCAATCTCGTAAAAGCTGTCCTTTCTCACTCGCTAGGGAAGGAATATCTTCAATCGGAATTGGACAAAGCGAAATCAACGGCTCTAAGATTGCTCTTTAGACTGCTCTTCGTTTTGTACGCGGAATCACGGGATCTGCTTCCAGTTCACGATTCACGGTACAGGCCAATCTCACTTGACTCGATCAGAAGACAGCTAGAAGAGTACTCGAAGAAACCGGCCCAAAGCGATGTTTGGGAAAGACTGCTTTTTCTCTTTGATTCGATCGAAAACGGGAATGTCGAGGCCCAAGTTCCAGAATACGACGGAGAATTATTCAGACATGACAATGAGCTAGATAATCTCAAGCTGAAAAACAAATTCCTTGTTCCAGCCATACAAGAGCTCACCGAATGGCAAGGCGGCGGAATCGATTATCAAAATCTCGGAGTGAGACATCTGGGTTCACTTTACGAGGGTCTGCTCGAATACGATGTCAAGCAAGCAAAGGTTGATCTTGTTGTTTACAAAGACGGAGAGCTCGACGCTTCGTACGCCGCTGATCTGAAGCAAAAGCCTAGACCCTTTGTTGAGAAGGGGGATCTGTTTTTAGCTTCGAAGGGGCTTGCGAGAAAAGGCACCGGCAGCTACTACACCCCTGAAGAGATTGTAAAGTTCCTAACAGAGGAGGGCCTCAAACCCATCCTAGAGGAGAGAAATAAGAGATTTGAGGAGCATATTAAGCAATTGAAGGAAGCTAGA
>CADDZS010000141.1 GCA_902812485.1 archaeon | reverse complement strand
AGAATGGAATCGAGCTCTCCTCTTGTGAATGTAGCTTTGAGAGCAAGTACCTCGTACCTTTCTACGTCGATTGCTGACCATATGAAGAGAAATCTGCCTGAAAACCTTAATTTTGTCTCATCGACTGCTATTACTCGCCTACAAATCTTGTCTGGCCGTGGAAGAATGGAGCCGATCTTCCTGTATGAGAGCCTGACTGATTCGTGGGAGAATACAAAGAAGAGTCCCATTGCGAGTGAGACTCTCCTGTAGGACAGTCCCAGATAGTAGAGCAAGGCAGCCAGAAGCTTTACCTCTGGGTCAATCCTGTTCTTCGTAAATACATCTCTTGCTCTAGCTGCCATGATTTCGAAGGGAGAATATTTTCTCATGGCAGCAGGGTGTCATACGACACCTTGGCCATAAAGCGTACGGCCAGATAACTTGACATCCTCGAAGGTCTTTAACTGAACCTTTACTTGACACCCTTTTGCTCACAGCATGTTGAATCTGGGCGCGATGGAATTGTGCGCTAAAAGAATCGAGACACTCAGAATCCCTCAAGGAAATTTTGTAGGCACGATTTAAGATGTGCACTCCGAAGAGAACCTAAACGGCTTGGGTGGAAGGAAGAAGACTGGATGAGCTCAGGACAAAGCGGAAGTACGACATTTGATCTGAGATTGCTTTTCGGACTGAGTGACATCTCGAGTCTCTCTCTTTTTTCCTTCCTCCTCATACGTAAATTGAGGGAGGAAGCTTGAATAGTTACCTAGGTAACTAGTTACCTAGGTAACCATGTTATTCGATCTCAAACCCAAAGAGAAGCTCAAGGATCTGTTCGGAAGGAAGGAAGATTATGATGAGCTATCAAGACTTATCGACTCTGGCTCTTGGGTTGCGGTTCTTGGCAAGAGAATGACTGGAAAGACAAGTTTAATCAAGACCTTCGCAAACGAAACAAAAGGAACATACATCAATCTTCTTGGCGTGAGAGGGCTCGAGGGCCTTGCAACTAGGCTCCTTGAGCAGTCACGAGAATTTCTTGTGAAGGAAGTCGGGGTCGACTTCAAGTTCGTCCAAGCCAAATGGAGTAGAGTCGCCCAAGATGCACTCTCAATGCTAAGGAGCAAGCACGTGATCGTGCTAGACGAAATACAGGATGTTGCCTCCTCGCCGTATCTTTTGAAAGTGTTGAAAGCTTCTTGGGATACGTACCACGAACTCCGAATTATTTTCTCAGGCTCATACATTGGAATCATGAGGAGCTTGCTTGATCCCGACGAGGGATCACCTCTTTATGGAAGGAGTCCAGCAAAGATGGTCTTGAAACCATTTTCAGTGAAAGATTCGAAAGCGTTCCTCCTTGCGGGGTTCAAAGAGCATCCAGACGTCAATGTTTCTGAGGATCAAATAGAGGAAGCAGTGGAAAAGCTCGGAGGGTACGCGGGCTGGCTAACTTACTACGGCAACTTCCGTTGCATTCGAAGGATGTCGCATGAAAGAGCGCTTTCTGAGACAAAGAGAGAAGGCTCAAAGATCATATCTTCTGAACTCAAGAACTTTCTGAAGAACAGAAGAAAGGACCTTTACTTAAGGGCTCTGAGAGTTTGCTCTCACGGTGCAAGATGGACTGAGCTCAAAAGAGAGCTGAAAATCAACAGTAAGGTCCTCTCATTCATACTCGACTCGCTAAAATCCGTAGATTTGGTGGAGGAAGAGGAAGGCTATTATTGGATTGATGATCCGATTTTGAAAGAGGCAATCAAACTGCTTCTAGTATCCTAGGGCGTACGAGACTACAAACGGCCATTTCTCATATCCACAGCCTACTTGGTTCCTCTTTGAACCCCCCATGTACTTGCCACTGTTGCTATAATGCCTCCCACCAGATTCGTATTCTATCTCATTCAGGCTCTCTCTTCTTGTTCTTCTTGTTTAACGAGTATTGGAGTTAGAAGATCAAACATTGTCATAATTCCTAAATGAAAAGAAACCGAAGCGTCGGAGGACGCGTTCATGTGAAGAGAGTCTACATCTTGCGTCGTAGCTCCTTCTATTTGCTGTGGCGCAATCATTCCAAGCGCGGAAGACCCATCTGACATGATGAGAAGTCCCCAGTGGCGGGGTGCGAAAGCCATCAGCATCCATTCCTTGAATTTCGTCGTGCTATCGATAATTGATCGTATCTATCTTCTCTCTTTCCCCATCCTTTCCTCCCCCTTGCTTCGCAAAAGGAATAGAAAAAGGGAAAGTGGAAATTCAAGTGGAGCGCAAGAAACTTTCACCATCTCTCAACGCAAAATATCAATCCCCTTTCCCTCCGCTTCAAGCAATTTCCTTTATCTCAATGCGCTTGCTTACCTCCCTCACTAAATTTTCACTCCTAACTCTACTCGAGCGGAACAGAGCCTTCTAAACAGGAACAGTTCTATAAACAACCCAAAACTAACCTAATTCTTGCTTCGCGAAGTAATGTCTATCCATCTCCTCTTCCCCCTTTGCTAAATTGAAAGAAAGCAAAGAGGCAGAGTAAGATTCATCCATCCAAGAAGAAACTAAGAAAGAAAAGAAAAGGAGTGCACACTCTCATTGAAAATACTCGTGACTGGTGGGGGCGGATACATCGGCACAACTCTCGTCCCCTATCTCCTGAAGAACGGCCACAGCGTGACCGTGCTGGACCGCTTCTTCTTCGGGCGCGATCTGGTAGAGAAGAGCTCAAACTCCTCTCACGACCTGAGACTCATTCAGGATGACATTCGCTGGTTCGACGGGAGAATTCTCGAGGGGATCGACGCCGTAGTCGACATGGCAGCTCTTTCGAACGACCCCACAGCAGAGCTCGACCCCTGGAAGACCTTTGAGATCAACTATCTCGGGAGATCGAGAGTAGCCCGACTCGCAAAGCAGGCAGGAGTCAAGCGATACCTCCTAACCTCTTCTTGCTCAATCTATGGCTTTCAGGACGGAATGCTCGACGAGCAATCCAAACCAAATCCTCTTACAGCCTACGCAAGGGCAAATATGTTAGCAGAGAAGGACAATTTGATTCTTTCAGACGAGAACTTTACTAGCACTGCAGTGAGATTCGCGACTGTCTACGGCCTATCTCCTAGGATGAGATTCGATCTCGCAGTGAACGGCATGGTGCTCGGTGCCTTCAAGAACGGGAAGATTCCAGTGATGAGAGACGGGACGCAATGGAGGCCATTCGTCTACGTCGAAGACGCAGCTAGGGCGGTCCTCAAAATCCTCGAGAGCGATCCAACCTCAGTCAACGGTCAGATTTTCAACATAGGATCCGACTCACAGAATTACATGATAAAGGATCTCGCAGAGCTCGTCGCTCGCTCGCTCTCGAAGAAACCAGAGATTGAGTGGTATGGAGCTGCAGACAGGAGATCGTATCGAGTGAGTTTCGCAAAGGCGAGGCGGGTTCTCGGATACGAAACACTCACCACCCCAGACAAGGCTGCAAGAGAGATTGAAAGGGCTCTTGCTTCCGGGAGTATTAGCGACTCTCCCAAGACAAACACACTCGGCTGGTACAAGCATCTTCTCTCAGACCCAGAGGCATCAAAGGAAGTTGCCTTGAGATCTGTAGTGCTTTAGTAGTTTAAGGGAAGAGTAAGAAGAAGGAAGAAAGGGAGAAAGAAAAGGCGAAAACTACAAGAGGCAAAAAAGAAAGTGGGGAGGAAAAGACAAGCAAATTGCCACAGCTTCCAGGAATCAGAGTATACGACATAAAGAAGATCCCCGACGAGCGCGGCTTCTTCGCAGAAGCTTTGAGAGAAGACTGGCAGGATTTCCTCGAAGGGGACAGGATAGTTCAGGCGAATCTTTCGTTCAGCTACCCCGGGATGATTAGGGCGTGGCATCGCCATTTGAGGGGGCAGGTCGACTACTTCATAGTACTTAAGGGGGCGATGAAGATCTGCGCCTACGACGACGACCCCTCGTCTCCGACGTGTGGTCAGCTCGATGAAATAATCGCATCAAGCGAGAGACTTCAAGTCGTGAGAATAGTGGGAAAGTTCTGGCACGGAACAAAGACAATCTCAAGCGATCCTTCAACAACCATGTACATGGTCAACAGGCTCTACGACTACAAGAACCCGGACGAAGAGAGGAGGCCTTGGAACGATCCAAAGATAATCGATCCAAAGACAAAATCGCCCTTTGACTGGAACAAGCCTCCGCACAAATAATCTCTTGCTAGCGGTAGCAGCGTCAATAACAACATCAATAACAAGGGCATCTCTCTATGCATAATCTTGCAGGATGTTCAACCCATTTTTGCGGTTAACAAAATAGAAGAAACGGAGGAAAAAAATTGAAGCTCCTAATCATAGGCGCAGGCGGACAGCTCGGATCCAAACTTGTTGAGAAAGCGGCGGAAGAAGACGAGTACTTGATATACGGAGCTTTCAAGACAAGACCACCATCGCCGTCCTCTTCGAAACTTCTCGTAGGATCCTTTCAACTTGACAAGTCGAATTTCGACCAAGTCAGGCAAGTTGTTTCGAAAGTAAAGCCCGACACCGTTATAGACACTGGCGCTCTTCACAACGTGGATTACTGCGAAACTCATGAACAAGAAGCATTTTCGATCAACGCCGATGGAACTAGGAATCTAGCGAGGGCATGCAGATCGGTTGGCTCTACCACGTTTGTCTTCGTGTCAACCG
>CADDZS010000140.1 GCA_902812485.1 archaeon | reverse complement strand
GAGTTTCTGTGTAATTCGCACTCGAGCCTTTCTGCCCTCGCGCAGCTAGCTTCCTCTTCAGTTCCTCTATAGATACGGTGTCTGTTTTTCCAATTTTTGCTTCGATCGGCTCTTTAAATAGCCATTATATACTCGGCTAATTCCGGCTCTACAATGTACTTCTTCAAAAGCAATTGCAGCGGAAAATCGCATTGCTATAATATGTCCTCAGAAAGCAATTGTTTGATGGAAAAGTCGTAGCTAAAGTATAGCGATTGGACGTGTCCTCCCCCCTTTTTTCTCTTCAAAAGTTTCCAAAGCTAGATCTCGAGGTCCCTGATACTCTCTCAGGAGGAAGGCAAAGGGTAATATCATCGTAAAGCGACCTCACTTGAGCGGATTGTCTCTCGAAAATAGTCTTAGTGGGCGGTCTTCAGAGGTTCCTGATGTTCAAAGAATCTTCAAACTCGACAAACGAATCAGGTACGCCCAAGTGGTTTCCTCCGACGGAACCATTGTGGCAGGGGGGATGCGCGAGGGATTGGAATCACTAGATCCTCCAGAGCTAAGGGCAATGAGAATTCGTCAGTTCAGCCAGAACAGAGAGCTTCTAAACGAATGGGCAAATCAGTACGGAAGATACTGTTACAGCGTCATAGTCTTTGACAGAATAAAGTTGTTCGTTTTTCCTCTTGATAACGAAAAGACTCTCTTCGTTTCGGTCTCTTCTAGCATAAGGCGGGGGAGCATCGAGGGAACCCTTCTTGAATTTCTAAACAGTACGATCGTTTAAGACTTAGCAGGGCTTTACCTCAGTTCTTGAGCTAAGGACGAGTTCCTAACAACATCTGATATCTGTCGGCAAAAGACCTAACAACGCCATTTTTCTTTCGAGTTTGACTCTCGGGATTCTAAATCTCAATCCTAGGATCTTCCTTTACTGTCTTTATGACAATCTGAGATGTAGTCCTTTCAATTCCTCGTATCTTTGTCATACTTTCCACGGTTCGTAGGAGCTCGTCCCTGTCTACCCCCCTAACAAGAAGCACGAAATCGTTGTCACCAAACGTAAAGTAAACAGCCCAAACTCCGGGAAGAGAAGCCAACCTTTCGCCTAGTTTCTCGTAGTACGCAGGGGAGTATTTTGCCCTAACGAGAGTTACTGCTTGGTAGTTCTTGCCGGCTAGAACAGGGTTTATTTTCGCGTAATATCCTTCAATTATTCCAGATCTTTCAAGTCTCTTTATTCGATACTGGACTGCGGATTTAGACATTTGAAGCCTTTTTGCGATTTGTTCTCTTGTTGTCCTACAATCTTCCTGCAGGATCCGGAGGATTTTCTTGTCAAGATCATCCAAAAATGCTCTCCTGGTCTCTAAACTGATACTGACCAAACTTCCACCCCTTTTTTGACTGTCTACCTCGGACTTCGAAATGATTACCGCGTTCGATCTGGATTGCATGGCGGATTAAAAATCCTTTTCAAAATAGTACAACTAACAATGATCAGGCCTTATTGAAAAACAACGATTAAATAAACCGAGAGAATTTGACAAATTGATATGTCTGGTTCAGTTCCCAAGTCACCAGTGTTTGTAAGACAAGCCACAGGCCTTGTCAGATCGATGAACTGGGTTGACCTCCTTTTTTTGAATGTGGTGTCATTCGGAGGAGCTTGGTCGATCATTTACGCGCTTACCTACGCGCCGTATTATGGGGGAGATCCTGCATTAAGTCTCGTTCTAACTGCGCCAGGTATCCTAGCGCTTCTTGGAGTTTACTACATATTCAATGTCAGCATGCCACGGTCAGGTGGTGATTATGTGTATACTAGTAGGGTGTTGCACCCAGCAGTCGGATTTGCTGCAAATTTCGCGGGTTATACCATGTTTCTATGGTTCTGGATTGGAGATGCAGCATCGGTTTTTTCAAACCAAGGAATGGAGCAGACGCTAAGCGTCTACGGAGCCTTGACCAAATCGTCGTGGGCATCAAACGCTGCCGCAGTCCTTGCAAGGCCTGCTACAGACTTCGTAATAGGGACTATAGCCATTGCAGCTTTCACGCTAGTGGTAATTTTCAGCACTCGCCTCTACTTCTGGATACAAAATATCTTCATGACGATAGCTGTAATTGGTCTTGTCGTCATGGCAATCCTTCTAGCTGTCGCTCTTGCAAATCCAGCCGCGTTCCAAGCACATTTCAACCAGTACGCAATTGCTGTGAATCCGAGCAATGCCGCCCTTACGCCTAATCCGTATGCAAATATCTCTGCAAGTAGCGGTGTTACTTCTCCTCCCGGTATTGGTCTTGCAAACTTCAAAAACAATGTGATGCTGATTCCCCTTTGGTTCACGGTTCTCTTTTGGGTTTTCGTTTCTAACTACTGTGGGGGAGAAACAAAGAACGTGAAACAGACAGCAAAGCGGGCCCTGTTTGGAAGCTTTGCGATCGTCTTTTTGTCTACGCTCATAATACTAGAAGTTGCCTACTATGCTCTTGGCTTCCCATTCATCTTAGGTGCGGATAACATTTACTATGGATACGTTACGAACACACTTGGAGCGCCTCCAAACCTAACTTTATTCGTCGCCATTCTCGCAAATAATGCACCACTCGTCCTCTTCCTTGGCATCGGAATCGTAGCTGGGTTCATCTTGGTGGCTCCGCAGTGCATGATCTTGATGTCGCGCATCCTGTTCTCGTACTCCTTTGATAGACTTGCTCCTGCGAGCTTGGCTGACGTCAACTCGAGGTTCAGCACTCCAGTCAAAGCGATCCTTGTCGCAGCAGTTGGAGGCGAAGTGATGCTTTTCTTTCTCAGCGGGATTCTCGGTGGAACGTCGCAAACTACTGCTCTGGCTCTTTACTCTTGGGCTGGGCTTGCTGCCATAGGACTCACCTTCGTCTTTGTTTCAATCTCTGCGATTTTATTCCCCTACAGGAGAAAGCAGCTCTATGAAGTAGCATGTGTTGTAAAGAGGAAAGTAGCTGGAGTCCCATTGATTACTTGGCTTGGAATCATAGCTCTTGCTTATTGTGTGGCTACAATTACATCTTACACTTCGAACCAGGTCTTCTATCTCTTTGGTTGTCCCGCAGGCGGGGTTGCTGCATGTGATTACAACTACTTCCTCGTAGGACTCGCCATCATCTTCGTCGCTTCCATCGTGTACTATGTTGCAATCCGCTCGTACAGAGTTGCAAAAGGAATACCTTTCGATGCAGCTTTTGCCGAAATACCTCCTGAGTAGGCAGAAAGCTTTCGCGTGCACTAGGCAGTAGAGAAAACGTAAGAGAGTGGCAGAGTTAAAGGAGCCGATCATCAGTTCTTGCTTCACTCTTGAATCTCATTGCAAAGATGCTCGTGTGAAAAATGACCAAAGGTTAGCTGGAAGAAAAGGCGTGGGGATAAACATCTGAAGATCTTTGTATTAGGAGCTGGCCGAATGGGTTCGGCTGTTGCGGCAGATCTTTCAAGGAGCAATAGGCTCTCAGAGATTGGAATTGGCGATGTTGACTACGCAAGAGCCAAACGCGTTGTGGCTGAAATTCCACAAGCAAGAGCCTTCAAGATAGATGTCAGCAGAAAGGACGAGCTTTCAAGTCTTCTAAAGAAGTACGATGCTGTCGTAAACGCTACATGGTATGAGTACAACTTGCAGGTTATGGAGGCTTGCTTTGAAGCAAAATGCGATTACAACGACCTCGGCGGACTCTATTACATGACTAGAAGGCAGCTCAGACTCAAAGAGGAAGCTAGGAAGGCAGGGGTAACAGCAATAGTGGGTGGGGGAGAAAGCCCCGGTGTCACAAACGTCCTTGCCTCCCTAGCCGCCAATCAATTTTTCAAAGTAGACAGAGTGAAGATACTCGTGGGGGCGAGGGAACAAAGAAATTCTTCTTGGAACGGAAGAAGCCGGACTCAAGGGGCAGAACTAAGAAAGGGTCAAGGAAGGGTCTACTTTCCCTTTTCCGTTTCGACCGTCATCGATGAGTACTCGAAAGATCCAATAGAGTACCTCGAAGGAAGGCTTGTGAGAGTTCCTCCACTCTCCGGAAACGAAGTTGTAAACTTCCCACGCCCTGTTGGAAAAAACAACTGTCACTATTGCCTTCACTCAGAAGTCGCCACGCTTCCTCAAACTATCCAAAGAGGCGTCAGGTATGTCGAATTCAAGCTTGGAGTTTCAGAAGAAATGTACACGACTCTCAAACCTCTCATAGATCTTGGGTTGACTTCGGAGAGCGAAACGATTCGAGTAGACGGCTCCAGCATCTCCCCGAAACAGTTTCTCGTAAATTTCTTTAACTCAAAATCGAGAAATCAAGCAGAACCTTCAAGGGCTGTGGCTATAAGAGTAAGAGTCCTAGGTGCAATTGGAAGGAAGGAAAATTCAGGTTTAACATATGACCTCGTCTGCGGACCGAGTCGGTCGTACGGGATCAAAAATGCAACTGCATTGATGACTGGTGTTGCGGGTTCAATCTTCGGACAGCTTCTTGCAAGTGGAAGAACTCGTGGCCCAGGCGTCCTTGCCCCGGAGGAGGCAGTCGATCCAAAGGAATTCATACATGAGCTCGACAATAGGAAAATCGCTTCATTGAATCTTCGCAAGAGTTCAGCGTGATCGAATGATGTTATGGCTAAGATGATGATGATGAGGAAAGCAATCCAGACTTTGGGCTCATGGATTGCTTGTGGCCTAATTTAGAGAAACTGGTCGATTCGGGTAGGATCACATCGACAATCTAAACGTGTTCTCAATAAATCAAATGCCACTTACTATGATAATTGGACCGAGGCTACTCTTCTCATAGTTGTGCACCAAGCTAG
>CADDZS010000139.1 GCA_902812485.1 archaeon | reverse complement strand
TTCCAAGTAATGACCTCCAGGGCTCTCCGCTAAAACCGGGTGACAAGATTGATGTGTCATCGGCGACTTGGTGGGACAATATTCGTGACGAATACTCGATAAATATCGAGTCGGCAAAGCTCACGCCTACTTCTTTCTCAATCACGATCCAAAACTCCGGAACCAATGCAATAAGTGTTGAGAACGTGGAAGTAACGACATTCTCCTCCTTTTCGGGCAGCCTGGGCTCGTTTCCAGCTGGCGCTCTCTCCGCTTCTTTCAAGGTCGACCCCGATGGTTCGCTGTCGTTAGTGAGTCAGCCTTCAACAACAAACTATTCATCCAATGTTTTTGTAATTCAACCTGGTTCGAGTGTCACGCTCACCTTCAGTGGGCATATACTCTTGAGTGGGAGTTCTGGCAGTGGAAACTCTGAAAGTATCATCTCAGGAAACAGCTATTTGCTATCTGTCTGGGGGGCCGGGGTAGTCGAGAGCAGCTATGTAACAGCAACGCAATGAAGATTGGCAAAAGACGCCTCCTAGGAGTTAAGCGTGTACAAGCTGTTGAATCTAATACATTACTATCAATCAACAGCTCATATATTCTCTGAAAATCGGCCTGCGATTTCAGAAATACTTCTTAGAAGCTCTTCTCTTTTCATAGGAGAACTGGTTGAAAAGTCGCGCTTCTATGATCTCAAGATATTTTTTGCGCATGTTGTCCTAGAGATATCCCAGATCTTTGAGCCTTTGCTCAACATTCTCCTCATCTTCTTTTGAGAATACATTACTTGCTTCTCTTTCTTCCTCGTCTTCTTTTCTGTTCCATCTGTTCAGGTTCTTCTTTGCCTTTCCTTCTTCCTCCTCCTTCTCTCTCTTCTCGATATCGTCGAGGACTTGCTCCATAACGTATGAAACATATTCGTCGACTGTCTTGAAGTCAGATTTTGGAAGTCTCTTTCTAATTCTCTCTGCAGTTGCTTTTGGAATCAGTACTGTCGTCTTTTCATTCTCTATTGCCTCAAAGGCTGCAGACGATGAAACAGCCGGAGCTCTTGTTGTCGATGTTTGTTGGTTCATAATAGTCTCTCGCTGGTTGATTGCATCTCGCTCGTTCTTTCTCTTAGTTTTAGAATCACTCAAGGAGATCGGGTATATCTCTCTAGCTATGAGAAACGTACTCGTTCTTTATCGTTTCGTGCAAAGGCCTCTATAACGCTTTCCCGCAAAGGTCAGATTCACAATCAGAATATATCGAGAGACGCTACCATTTTCTTCCTCGCTTCATGCGAAAAAAATTTTCGCGACGTCGGAAATCACCAAAGCAAAGCGCGACGATATTTCTGATTCTATTCGAAATTCACAATTGACCCTCGCACCATTTTCAGGTAGCTTCCATTTTTCCCAGTTCGTGATTCCCGCGAAGATCGCCCGCGTGGAAACTCGATCTTCATCCGATCAAATCAAATAGTTTCAATATTCATCGTTCTCTTCGTCTTTAGAAAGGCTTTTTTCTTCTTCCTCCTCCTCTGTCTCCACTTCCTCGGAAGCAATTTTTTGATTGCGCTTATCGTTCGTGAGGAGTCCTTTCTTTCGTTCAACTTTTTGTTGCAATTCTCTTTCCGCAAAGTGAGCCCCCTTATGAAACAAGTATCCCAAAAATGGACCGAATATAACGCCAATTGAGGTGATGAGTGTGCCGATCGAAACAAAAGCCATGATCGCGATGAATAGTTTTGACCAAAAGTTTGGAGGGGAGTTTGGTGGACCCTCGGCCGTTGCGGTCATTGACATGAAGTAAAACGAATCGATCCAAGACCACCCTGTGAGAAGTTTCGTCCCGACAGTTCCGATCGTCATTACAGCTGTTATTGCCAAAAGGGCGATGCCGGCTCTTCTCGTAATTGGAGAAAGCGGGTGTCGGAATATCTTTGCTTGCTTCAAGTGAAAATCAAAGGAACCCTGCCTCCTGAAAACCGTTGCTGTTCTTAATTCAAATCAGGAAAGCCACGGATTCCTAAACAAATAGAAAGAAATCCACCATTTTTCTCCTTCAAAGAAGGCCGCCGTCTTCCGTGCCTACATCCTTTTCACTCTGAGACTGCTTAGCTTCACTTTCTAGATTTGTTCCTTTCTCGGGAGATGTAAGCCTCGGACCTCGCAAGGCGGAAGGAAATATCGCGGCGGAGTTGAGTATGGCGAGTATCAAAACCGCCAGTCTGAACCCATGCACGAATTCTTGTTTTGCCACGAGTGTCGAAGCAGCTTGGGGAAAGATTCCCTCAATCAAGGATGAAAAAGTGTTGTATGGGATGCCCAAAGTCATCAGAAGCACTGCGAGCCCTGCACTCGCGGTAAGCCCTACATTGAACATGGTCACCCTAAATCCCGATGCTATCCCTCTCCTGTTGGGCGGAACCGAGCCCATGATCGCGCTGATGTTTGGCGACACAAACATTCCGTTCCCGATTCCCAAGAGGATAAGCGCGAGTGCGATCTCACCATAAGTTGTTGAGGCAGTGGTCGTTGAAAGGAGGAAAAAGCCAGCGCTCGATATCGCAAGTCCAGCAGTCGAGAAAATCCTTGACCCATACCGATCCGAGAGCTTCCCACTGATCGGTCCAAATATGACAAATGTTGCATCGAGCGGGAGTAAGCTAAGGCCAGTTTGAAGAGCAGAGTACCCCAAAACGACCTGAAGGTAGAAGGATAGCATCAGGATTATTCCAGTCCAAGCAAGAGCGTTGAAAAATTGTGCGAGATTCCCAGCCGCAAAGAGTCTAATCTTGAACAGGCGCAGGTCAAGAAGCGGGACTTCGTTCCTTCTTTCTATTTCAACGAAGGCAATAAGCAGAGCCAATCCGATGATCATGAAAGTTACTCCAAGCTCTTGGTCCGCTGAAAGACCATAGCTGAAGAAAGTGATTGCAAGTAGGATCAAAGTTATTCCCGAGGTAAAAGTTCCAAATCCAGCCCAGTCCATTTTCCTTGCAACATCTGTTGTGGCTATCTCTCGAAGCCTTCGGTGAGCCCAGAGCGTTCCAAAAATTCCAATTGGAATGTTGATGTAGAAGAGCGCGCGCCAGTCTGCAACGGCAAGTATCACACCTGAGAGCGTTAAACCAGAGATGGAGCCCACACGGAAAGCGATCTGATTTATCCCAAGGATTGTCCCTAGCTCGTTTTTCGGAGTCGCATCTGTTAGTATTGCGGCGCTGTTTGTGATGAGCATTGAGGAGCCAACTCCCTGCACCATCCTCGAGGCTATCAACTCGTAGGGTGAAAATGAAAGAGAAGCAAGGGCGGAGCCTACTGTAAAGACAGCAAACCCAATGTTGTATATTTTCACTCTGCCTATCACATCTGTAACCCGGCCGATGAGTAAAAGTCCCACTGTGCTCGCAAGGACGTACGCTTGGCTGACCCAGATAACTTGCTCTACACCAGCTCCAAGCTGTTTTGCAATTGTGGGTAGCCCAACGATCACTATCCTCGTATCAACACCGGACATGAGAGTGCCGACTGCAGTCACGGTGAGAGCAACCCACTTGTACTGCGTGGTGACGGATTCACCTCTTTCGGAGAATTCTTGGGTGTAGAAGGAAATCGTCAGTGATAGGGGAGAGAGTTTTGTCGAGAGAAACTCGATCAGATCAGCTATGATCTCTGAGCTCTTTTAAGATCATTCCCGAGAGCTTGATGAACGAAAGGAAAAAGTAAAAAAAAGGAAGTAGCAGGTTTACCAAGAGGAAGACTAAGATGAATTTCGGTGCATCGAAACCATCATCAAAAAGAAGGAGATGTTCTTTCACATGTATGCACTCGCCACTTGCACATTAGTTAAAGGAAGAGGTGCAATGGCTAGGAGAGGTTGATAGAAAAGGAAGACCTGCGGCTAATAGAAAAAATGAGAAGAATGTTGAAGATGTTGGTTCACTCTCGCTTTCGCTATGGACTTGAAAGGAGGAGGAGGAAAAAGAAGGAAAAAAGAGTTTAGAGACGCGCTTTTACGACATCTGGAGATTGGGTATGCCCTCTATGCAAGTGAAGCGCCTATTCTGAATAGCTTGGTGCCGCAATTAGGGCAGATTCCCTGTACCGCAGGCTTTCCGTTTTTCAGCTTGACTTGTTGTGGGTCCTTGACTTCCCTCTTCGCCTTACATTTTACGCAGTATGCCTCGACCATAGATTGTTTCGACCTTTTCGTCTCCTAAAAAAGGAAATCATACGTTGCTTAAAAAGTTGGATTCGCGCAAACTCTTTATGTTAAATAGTTTCCCAGCTTTTCCATTCGCATCTAGAGAGAGAGTTTTCTTGAGAATTGTTACCGAGAGTTGGAAGGAAGAGTTAATCAAGAGAATCTTCATATCAGGAGTCCGGTGAGGCCTCAATTTTGATCCTCTAAGCAACTTCTTCTTCTCCTTCTTCCCTCCCCCGTCTCTTTCTTCGTTCCCTTCCTATTTCTTTTGAGGAATCTAACAATGGCAGGCGAAACTCCACCACCTCAAAAGGACGAAACTTTGCGTCAAAAAGGCACGGAGAACTTTTCTCGATGGACGATTCTTTCAGTGACCACTCTAAGCTCTTTCATGGCGGCGCTAGACACGAACATAGTGACGATCGCGCTTCCTCAGATATCAAAGGATCTTCTTTCAGGAGTCTCTCTTTTGGGCTGGGTCATAACTGGCTACATACTTGCAAACGCTTCTTTTCTTCTCCAGTCGGGCAAAGTGGGAGATTTCTACGGGAGAAAGAAGATCTATCTGCTCGGTTTCGGTCTCTTTGGAGGGGCCTCCGCACTTTGTGGCTTAAGTCAAAACATTGTCGAGCTCATTGGCTTCAGACTGGTGCAAGGGGCTGCCGCGTCGATGCTAGCTGCGACAACAGTCCCGCTGATATTCGAATCATTTCCACCAAGCGAGCGCGGAGCCGCTGTAGGAGTGAATTC
>CADDZS010000138.1 GCA_902812485.1 archaeon | reverse complement strand
GATAGGTAATCTTGGCAGCATCAAGTTTCTGCACCACGTCCCTTCCGTAGCGCCTTACTACGCTTTGCCAAAACTCTCCCAGTCTACTCTTCTCAACCAGCTTGCGAAATAATTGTCGGAAAAGAGACTGGTTTCCAAATTGGATAAAGCTAAAATTTGACCACTAATATAGAACGCCGAAAGAAGCATCCCAGTTGCTAGGGTTTGCTCGAGATAAAGAGAATGAAGTGAACTTTACTGAAATTTATTTTTCAAATTGCGTTGACATCCTAGGGTTGAAGATCTCCGCATTTAGCAAAGCACCTAAATGTCACAAGTAAGGAATCAGGTTGACAAACCCAGAGTGGAGCTATGTGCCTAGGCTTTTTTGGGAGCTATTCGCTTGTTTTCGCAACAGCTCTCAAACTTACAAAACCTTTGGAGCAATAATCAATTGATCAGAGAAGAAGAGACTCCCAAGAAAAAAAGAGAGCAAACCCGAAACTAAAACGGTGTCCCTTGTAGGATTGCCCTATCAAATAATCTGGCAGATTCTTGTGGTCCTCACGTCGGCAGTTGTCTTGGGAGAACTGTTCCGCCAGTTCGGACTCCCTTCCGTTGCTGGAGAGCTTCTAAGCGGGCTCATCCTAGGGCCGACACTTCTTGGAGTTGTGAGCATCGACAGTCAGATCAACGCTGTATCGACGATAGCACTCTTTTTCATAATATTTCTGATTGGTTTCGAGATGAAGACTGAAACGCTGAGGAAGAACATTCCAAAAGCCTCGATCCTTACCTTCTCGAGTTTTATACTTCCTCTCGCCGTTGGCACATTGATTGCGTTTCGTTTTCTCGATTTCGGACCAATTTCGGACTTCATCGTCGCCCTCGGGGTCACCGTACCATCTATTTCAATAATCTCTGTCATAGTGATGCAATCCGGCCTGCTGGAATCTCCGACTGGCCAGGTAATACTGGCTTCTGTTGTGATTACAGATGTGATTGCGTTCGTCTTGCTAGCCGCTGTCTCGCAGTCTGCTAGCAACACTTTCCGCCTGATCGTTTACCTCATGATGTTCATCGTTGCGTTCGCAGCCCTCGACTTTGTATTGAACAAGAAAAGAGACTCCTTCCAGAGGATGCTTAGCTCGAGTTCCAAGTACCTCAAAAGCGAAGACATTTCCTACGCGTTTTTGATAGCCCTTGGTCTTTTAGTTTCACTTATCTTTCAGGAGATCGGGATAGGTTACATTCTTGGGGCTTTCTTTGCCGGGCTTATCTTGCATGAGGAGCTGATCGGAAGAGAAGCCTTTCAAAGAATATCAAGAACGCTTGGCAGGTTGAATAGGGGATTCTTCATTCCTCTCTTTTTCGGATTTGCCGGAGTCGAGGCTAATCTTGAATCTGGCTTTTCCTCTTTGCTTCCCCTCGCCCTTTTAGTTATAGTTTCGGTTGGGATTTCGATTTCCCTAACTTACTTTGCGGCTCGTGAGCTCACGAAGAACAGTCCACAGCTTGCGGCCGAACAAGTAAGAAACGTACCGAGACAGATATCCGTGATACTTGCTGGGAGAGGTGCGGTTGGGATAATTATCGTTTCGATTGCGTTAAGCTACGGCCTCATAAGTGGAACTGCCTACTCGCTCGTAATCTTCGCAACTGCTGTTGTATCAATCACTGCACCGATCCTAGTCGCAAGACAAGAGCCTAAATCAGAGCTTGAAAACATCAGCTGAAAAACGCGTACTCTGAATGGTACTTCAAGAAAAGATTGTTCAGCTCAATCGTTCACTCAACTCTTGTGTCGCAGCTCAAATGTTGAATCTATGTTGAGTTACGGGTAAAGAATTCTTCTAAGCTTCGAGCAAGGAGATCGACGAAGATTCGTGGCTAAGGATTACCCACCTTAAGCTCAATTATTCCTTCAGAGACCTTTCTAGATATCACGTTGAGAGAGTACGCCGAAATTACGCCGCGTAGAAAGTGCTCTGCGCAATAGGTTGACTCTATAGACAGGCCGGCGCCGATCGCGCGGACAAGAAAGAGTTTGGGCTTTCCGTCGGAGGATTCTTGTATTTGTTCTCCGTCATCGTCTAAACTCTTAAGTTCAATCCTCTTTACTGGAAGCATTTCTTGTAGAGCTCTCACTTCTTCGGAGAGGTCAGAAATCTTTGGCGCGGAAAGTTGAAGATACGCCCCTATCTTCTTGCCTTCTTCAAACCAAGTATTTAGGAGCCACTGCTTTTCTTCTTCTTTCTCGAAACTTCTCTTTATCATCTTCTCAAGTAGGTCGCCTGGGACAGGGATAGCATCGACATCTTTCATGATCTGGGCAAATCTCCAAGATGGATAAATATCAGATGGAGATCCTCCGTCTTTGTACACCTTGAGTGCAGCGTCCAGAGATTCATTTACAAAAGCGTAAAGTGTCTTGTTGGCTTTGGCTGCTTCATCCGAGATTTCGTAAGCTATTCTTTCATCGACTGCTATGTTAGTTCTTGGCATTAAGTAAATCGACTCCTCCTTGCGCAGATTGAAACAAGTAGGTAGTCTAACGAGCAGTCTGTAACAAGATCTGTAGTCAACTGACCACACCTGTTCCACATTTGCATACACCCATAGAAATAGTTCTCTGAACCATATCATCGTTCAGGCTTCTTCTGTCACAGAGGAAAAGGAGGATAAAGAGCTAAATGCATGAAAACGATGGACAAGTTATAACAAAGGAATCGTCTTCAATTGAGAAGCGCGATGGATCCAAAATTGGTATTTCCAAAGCGGCAGGCATGGTCATAATCACCATAATCATGATTACAATAATCGCATCTGCTTTAATCGGCTACAATTTTGGAGCAGTTCAAGCAGAAAATTCATCGTCTCCACAGTATAATTCTGTTGCAAGTCAGGTGACGTCACTTCAAAACCAAGTAAACAACCTCCAGTCAGATCTCTGGAACATGAAAGTGATGAATCAGACCCCCACTACTCGACACTTCGTAATCGAGTGGGCAATGTTGCAGTCTTCTCAGGACAGGTTTCAGCCCTCTTTCATCATAGTCAATCAGGGAGACACAGTTGACATCACGTTCATAAGCAACGATACCGACGCTCACACCTTCACAATCGGGCCACCTTACAACTTCCAGATCAATGCATCCGTTCCGGGAACCCAAGATTACCTCTTGGGAGAAAAGAACTTCACGACACCACCCACAAACAACTCGCCAGGGGTCAAGGTTTTCGGAACACCAGGCAATGTCACTGGAACAGGGTCTTTCGTTGCAAAGTACTCTGGAATATACGAGTTTTTCTGCGTTTACCATGTGCAACTCGGGATGTTTGGGTATCTTGTTGTTTATCCGAATGCGGCATACAGTAGTACATCCGAGAGATCTTCGCCCTCGTCGAGTTCTAGCTCAGGACCGATCGTAGACATAGTGCAGGGTGCTTACAGCCAAAATCAGACTCAAAACTTTGTTCCCAGTACAATAGTCGTTGTGATAGGAGTGAATAACACAGTTACGTGGGTGAACAATGACATTGCGATTCACACCGTAACAAGCGATTCTGGAGTCTTCGACTCTGGTTATCTGAACCCGGGCCAAAGTTGGTCTTACACTTTCACAAATCCCGGAACTTACAAATATCATTGCTCTATCCATCCTTGGATGACTGGAACAGTCATCGTAAAGTCAGGGTGACAGGACCGCCTAACAGCTGCTGAGAAATATGCCCGTGATGAAGCCGAGAACCAATTCGCTGATCCCCTTGGAGACCTCAAATCGTAGTGTAATAGTTCGAAGTAGCGTTAAAATGTTGTCAGAGTCAGATGTTCGCTCTTTAGTGAAGATACTCAAGGAGTCTTTGCCTCCGAATCAGAAACTTATCAGAACAACGATTCAAAGAGTGGATAAAACAAAGGACGGAAAAAAGATTATCTTTGGTTTAATCAATACTTTCTGCGCCCTAGATAAAATAAATTTTCTTCTGGAATTCCAAGGACAAATGAAACGAGAAGGTACATTTGCAAGCCTATTTGTGAATGGTCGGAAAATAATCCGGAAGTAACCTAAGTCCTAGAATGATTTTGAACATTGAAGATGCCTATTGTGAAAGTGCAATTTAACGAACTCGTTTCAACACAAATTATGCCGAAAGAGTCTTTATTCGGGGGGAGTAACAACTATAGTTAGCGAACAACCATCAACAGTGCAAACGATAGAATATGCAGAAGCTCCTTGTCAGAACTGTCGCTCAATTCAAGGTTGTCCGAAAGCCTTAGGCTGTTAAGAGGCAACGGTGAGTCAATCTCTCATTCCAACAATTGAGTAAACTATCAGACTGAATCCGAAAACCTCAAAACCCGACGCTACTGTCTCAACAGTAATAAGGTCAAACTTCAGCAGCTCGAAGAGGACTCCAGCAGCTACCGCGCCCACTGTTACAAACGCAAAACCAACCGCCAAAAAGAGCATCGACCTCTGTTTTGTCTTCAAGTAGCTTTTGCTTCCGTAGTAGGCTATGATGGTTCCAAGTATTACTATTGCAAGCTGGAAAGTTCTTAGAACATCAATTATCGCAACTAGCATTCCATTTCTTCATCTCTTCACAGCGAGTAGGTCATGATCTGAGAAGCAACCAAAGCCTTGAGAGTCGGCCTGCCAAATCTTCGTTTAGAACGACATCCACGTTTAGTTCCCTTTCCCTGAGCTCAACTCGAAATTCCTTGAAAGGACTCCGATATAGCTCATATTTCCTTCCTTCATCCGTAATTACGGTTTTTTCCACTATTAATAGGCCACAGTCCTTCATTTCGTTGATCCTCCTATAGGCAGTGCTTATTGGAATGTTTTCCGACTGCGAAATGTCTTCCACGGAGCAGGACTGTTGGATTGTTTTCAAAATTATTCTTCTTGAGTAGTCATCGGCCAGTGCTTTGAGCAGCTCCTGTTTCATACGGAGATTTGTTATGCGCACAATTCATCACAGGTTTCAACTTCTTCTCCTTGA
>CADDZS010000137.1 GCA_902812485.1 archaeon | reverse complement strand
CTAGGCGATGGTTTGAGAGTTATCTCCCTACTGCTGATGCTGTTTGAGTGCATCGACTTCCAAAATGAGAGCATCATCAAAAGAATCGTCTCATCACAGAGTCTCTCTGGGCCAATAAACTCCAACCTGATACACACAAATAGCTCTTGATCTTGAGATTATGTCGCTTAAAATGAAGGGTCGATCAGAAGTTCTTTATGGGATCTTGTCAGTCGCACTGGGAGGATTCCTTCAACTTGCATCACAAAGAGACATTGCCTTGAATACTTGGTCGGACTTGGTGGGCTTGGGAGGAATCTACGAATTTGTGGCGTTTGCTTTGTTTGGGCTCGGTTTCTTCTTCATAATTCATGCGGCACTATCTGACGCCTTGAGCTCGAAGGCAGCTTGACAAAGTTCGAGCACGAACAAGTTGGAGACACAGGCCTAGATCTTTCGTAGATTTGTCATTCGCCCTCTTGGGGCGAAACCAAATCGTACCAAGTCAAGCTCCAGTTATACTTTCTTCCTTGCATCAAGTGGATATCTCTTTATGAGGGGGATGATAGAAAGTAAGATGCGAGCTTTTCTCTAGACCTTGTCAACGAGTATGTCGCGAACACGAGCAGCCTTTATTCCATAGAGCTTCAAAAACTCCTTGGCCGCTTCGTTTTCATTGCGCGCTCTTATGTCGGCATCGAGAATGCACCAGAATCTTTTCTTTCCACCCTTCGCGTATGTTTTCTTGCTCATGATGATTGGTTTCGCACATGAAAAAATTTCAGGCTTATGAAATTCTGGTACTGACTTGAAAGATACAATCTTCTCAGTGTTTCATCGTATCCTGAACTCGGCTTAGGTAACGCGTAATACTACTTTGAAAACAAAATCTCAAAGCCAAAAGGTGGAGGTGGCAGGAAAACTTCACTCTTGGTCTGTTTTCTTACTTGGCTGATATGAGCCTCTTCCTCGCTTTCGAGTATACTCCAAGCAGCTCAAGGCCCTTCCTAATACCTCGCTCGGCTTCGGGCACGCTCAAGCGGGAAGCGTATGCTTTGACTTCTTCTTCAGGTCTGTCTAGCCCCGCGCTCGGGATCACATCTTCAGCAAGAGTGCCAGCATATCCTGTTCCGGAAAACACTTGACGGATTTTATCAAAGTTTTCTTCAAACCACTTCCAATTAGCGTCTCTTGCATCGGAATTCGAACACGCCGCGCTCACTGCATAGAGGCAGTCTCCCCTGTTGATTCGGCCACTCAACGAAAAATCTAGCGCTTTTCTTATGAGGACAGGATCCTTGAAGTGAGTCAGTCCCCAGAGTATCTTTATCACATCGGCCTCCGTTTGAGCTCTTTCTGCCATATCGGCAAGCCGTGAGAATGCCCTCTCGTTATTCTCGGCTCTGGCGTACGCGATTGCGACGGCTGTCCTGATGTTCGGATCAAGAGAAGTGTACTCCTCGAATTTCTTGGCAAGTTCTGCAGCGAATTTGTCATCAAAGACGGCGAGTCCTCTCGCAATTGTTCCACGTAACATCTTCTCCTCGTCCTCGCTTCCTTCTTCCTGCACTCCTCCTTTTGTCATTCTTTCCTTTGGCGAAAAACCAAGGCGACTCATTTGCCAGTTGTAGAACTCTGAATAAGCTTCTCTTACCTTCTCACTTTCTGGAGCCAAAAAGTAAAGCAATCTAAGCTGTTCTGCAATTGTGTTAACGATCAAGTAGCTTGTTTCCTGAAAGCATTTCTTAGCAAAGGAAAAGTAAAGCTCGAATGAAACCATGCCAGAGACAAGGAAGGCGAAAATGTCAGAAATAATTCCGTATCTGTCAACTTCTCCAAAATTTTGGAATTTCGATTGAAGAATATCGTACAGCTCTGGGCTGTAAAGGACTCTATAAAATCCGGTTTGGTTTAGGTTGACCTTGAACTCGAATTTTTTAGGATCTAATGCAAAGCTGTTGTCTTCAATTTCGGCGGACTCATCCTCGAGAAGAAATCTCTCTACTCTTCCGTTTACCAAATAAGTTAGAGGTATTGGCCACCTCTCCTCATTCGTCTCTCCTTGTTCGTGGTGTTGTTGCCGCAGAGAAGCTGAGCTTTCGGTCCCAGAGAGAAAGAAGCGCCGCTGTTTGAAGATGATCTTTCCCGATCTGATTGATGCTTCAATATACGGATATCCTGGCCTTCTGATCCATGCCTCCATTATCCGCTCGACGGGCTGACCTGATGATTCTGCAAGGCACTTCCAGAGATCACTTCCCTCTGCATTGGAATACTTGAATTTCGAAAGGTAGCTTGCAATTCCTCTGCGAAACGACTCTTCACCTAGGTATGCCTCTATCATTCTCAAAATACCCGCGCCTTTCCCGTAGCTTATTTCGTCGAAGATTCCGCTTATTTCTTCAGGGGATCTCACTTCGACCTGAATTGGGTGCGTGTTTTGGAGCGAATCTCCTTCCATCGCAGGCGAAGTATCGTACATGAGAAAATCGTTCCAGTTCTTCCACTCAGGATAGAGTTTGTCTGCCATCTTTGTTTCAAGGAATGTTGCGAAGCTCTCGTTGAGCCAGAGGTCATTCCACCATTTCATTGTCACCAAATTTCCAAACCATTGATGTGCGACTTCGTGCCCCACCACTCTTGCAACGTTTCTCTTGTTCATTACACTGCTATTTTCATCAATGAGTAGAGCAGCTTCTCTGAAGGTGATTGCTCCCCAGTTTTCCATTGCACCTGCTGCGTATTCCGGAAGAGCGATCAGGTGAAGCTTAGGCAGCGGGTACGGGATAGAGTAATAGTCTTCGTAGATTTTGAGAAACTTTGCCGCGTTTTCAACCGCGAAACTAGTCTTCATTGACTTGCCAGGTGTCGATGCACCAATTATCTTGACGGAAGACGAGTGATTTTGTTCGTCATTGAAACTTTCCATTTCTTCAAATTCGCCGATCCCAAGGAAGAAAATGTAAGTCGGCATCTTTGGTGTCTTTGCAAAAGTGATTTTCCTTTTCTTTCCTTCCACTTTCTTGTTCTTGTTGTTGGTGGTGGTGATGGCAGTAGTGTTGCTCCTTCCTTCCTCTTCTTCTTCCCATAGAAGATCCTTGCTGGAAACGGAGACAATGTTTGAGGAAGGCATATTGGAGATCACTTTCAATCTTTCGTCGTCCACGATGACTTCCAAGCATATCTCGGCCTTGAAATTTGGGTTGTCGACGCAGGGGAAGAGGTGCCTTGCGCTCATTGGCTCGAAGTCAGTTGCAAGGACGTACCCCGAACCATAACTTGATTTGTAAAAGCCGTGAAGAGAGTTGCTGTTTACTTTTCCGAAGAAATCAATTTCTACAACCACGTTTCCATGTGGCAGATTATTCAAACTTAACTTAGATGTGACTGCGTCATAATCCGTGGAAGACTTGTTGATTTCGGTTCCGTTAGCTGCAAACCTCAAGTATTCGTGTCCCACGCTATCAAGGATGAGTTTCCCATCGCAATCCTTGACGTGGATCTTCTCCTTTGCTTTGTAGGAAAGACCCCAAAAGTCTACATCAAAGAGTAGATCGTATGCTTCAATGTTCAAGCTAAAAATTCAACACCATCTTTTCAGAACTAGGTTAGCTCTAACCGGAGAAACTCAGCGGTAGATGTCTCTGTGTTTCTGCTCTTCTTCCTCTCCTCCGCCTCGCTCCCTCTCTTCAGATAATTCGCCCTCCTCCAAATCCGGCTGCCCAATTTCAAGGCCTGAACGTTTTATCATTTCTTCCAAGCGTTTGGACTGATCTACAAGTTCGCTCATCTCGACATTGATCGAGAGTTTCTTCGAGAGTACAGTCAAGAGTGCCATCAATGATTTAGGATGAGGACGAGGTTCGCCGTGGTTAACCGAGATCTTGCAACCCCTCATACCGTACTGCGGTGAAAGAGCAACGATAAGATTTGTGAAGTAGAACGCAGTTTCGTTCGAGAGCGGAGTCACACCATTCTCCTTGAGCCACCTCACTCCTTCTTCGTCGGTAGCAAATCCTAGAACTTTGGGAGTCTCAAGTGGAGAAATCGGAGCCTCTGCCCAACGTGCTCCAACCGAAACTACTTCCTTCACACCAAGTTTCTGGGCGTAGGAAAGAATTGAACGTGCGAATTCGTACTCTTCAGAGGTTGGAGATGAGTGCCCGGCAAAAAGCAAAACATCTCTCGCGCCGGGATAGTAGTAAAAGGCGCATTCGACGAGATCCACAACGCCAGACTCGGATATGCCGACCTCGGGCGGAAGGGAAGAGGAACAAAATGAAGCAATACGTTTGAATCCTATCTTTCTCAAAAGGAAGTTTGAAAGCTCTCTTGCCTGCGAGTAGAGCAGCTGGTACTGAGGGTTGGAGGTGGATACTGAAACTAGGAGTGCAGGATCCTTGGAAAGGGAAAGCGATTCAACAACGCTTAACTGTCCCCACATGAGCTAGGCTCTCTTCTCCGAATTACATAGAGAAGCTGAACCGGGCACTGTAATTAGCATTATTCCCAATTTGTTCGTACGTAAGAAGGGTCGCTTTGTCGAACCGCTTACCTCCTTGAGTTTTCTTCTTCTCCTTCTTCCTCCTCCATCTCTCTCATGCCAATCTAGGCAGGGATATAGAGTACCTCTTTGATCTTGGAGCAAAGAAAAGCCATACGATGTCTTCGTTTTACGCAACCACCAAGCTCAGAACAGAAACAAAGGAGAAAAAGAACGAACCTCCTCATGAAGCGTCTAATTCTCCATCTTTCGAGAATCAGAATCACGAAAAGGTGTCCTGCGAGAAATGCGGTAGATTCTACTGCGCCACTTGCTGGAAAGTTTGCCCAATTTGCAACTAAAAAGAAACTGACGAGAAAGGGAGGAAAAACGCTCTCTCACCACTTCTACTTCAGTGATTTTCTTACTAGTACCCGGCTTGTCCTATTGCCTCATTTATCTGTTCCTGAGATCATCAAACTGTGATCGCAAGCACCATTAGAGAGACGGCTATTGCAAGTAGGATCGCTACTGCTTTTGCACTCGATCTTATCGCGTTCTGAATGTTTGCTATTTTGGACAATCGTAAATC
>CADDZS010000136.1 GCA_902812485.1 archaeon | reverse complement strand
CTTAGTGGAGAAATAGGGGACGGTTCTCTTCCAATGATCACTCCGCCCGAATCCTCAACCTACATGGTCAATGCGGTTCACGAAGGATGCAAGAAAGCCAAAAGAGACCCAAGAGAAGTAAGCATAGTTGGTTTTGCATGGATTTCAATCTCAAAGACTGATCCAACCAAAGCCAAAGATTATCTCAAACCTATGATATCATACTTTGGACCATATCTCGAAGAGGAGGCGCTCAAGACGATCGGACTATCATTGGAGGATTTCGCACCTATCCGTCGAGAGATAGATCGAGGCAGATACGATCTCGCGAAAGATCTAGTAACTGATAAAATGCTGCAACTGGGAATCACTGGAACCGTCTCTGAGTGTATCGAAAGAATCGCAATGATAAAGAAAATGGGTATCAACCAAGTTTCTCTCGGCGGTCCTTGGGGACCGGATATTCCAGAAGCAATTAGGATTGTCGGTCAAGAAATAATTCCAGCGATTAATCCGACGGCATCATCAATTTGATTGCTTCTTTCTTTTTGTTGCATTTTCATTTCTCTTTTTAACTTGGGGTTTTTGCAACTTTTTCTTTTTATTTCGTCTCCATCGTCTTCTGACTGAGAGCGCACTCCTACTCAAAACCGACGTGGATAATCAAAGACAATTAAAGAATCAAATCAACTCTCTATAGATTTGGACCCTATTCTCTTGCCATCACACCATCTTTTACAGCTTCGAGAAGGCACAAATCCTACGCGATCAAGTTATTATTGCTTCAAAGAGTAGAGAAGCAGCCAGACCCAACGCTTGCAGACAAAGAAAAAGAGGGAAAGACACGAACAAGCGACCAAGAGCCTCGTCGCCACAGCCCTAGCCCACTTTGTGAACGACGGTACTCTCTACATCTTTCCGATGCTTTACCCGATCCTAATCAAGAGCTATGGCCTCTCGCAACCCCTAGTAGGCTCACTAGCTTCGCTAACTAGCCTCTTCGCAATTGCAGCGGCACCATTCGTCGGGAGGAGATCAGATCGGAGCCAGAACTATGGCTACATGATGACTCTTGGAATCGTTTTGATGGCACTCGGGATACTCGGCTACGCGTTCTCCGTGATCTATCTCAGAGGATTTGATCTCTTTCTCACGCTTCTCCCTTCCACATTGCTAGTCGGTGTGGGAAGCTCATTCTACCACCCTCTTGCCGCTTCTATTCTAGATTCGAAGTGGGACGCTTCGAGCCGCGGGAGAGCAATGGGGATAAACGGATCAATGGGGAGTCTCGGGGTCACTCTTTACCCGATCATCACTGTGGCTTTGGTCGTCGCCCTGACGATCCCATCGATAGCCATTCTCGCCCTAGTTTCCTTCGCTTCTGCCGTGATCGTCTTAAAATTGATGAGCAGCTCTTCCTCTGAGCCTTCCTCTGAGGATTCAATCTCCATCTTACACGGAGAAGAAGAAGAGGAAAAGGAAGGGACTGATGATAGAGAAAGCGCCACGACGACCAAGGAGAAGGGGGAAGTGGAAATAAGGAGAAAAAGAAGAAGAGATTCGATTTCCTTCAAAATCCTTCTTCCAACAATCGCCGCACTCACAGTAGTGAGCTTTGTGAGAGGACTCGTGCAAGGGGTTATAGTTTTCCTTCCCACATATCTCCAGATCGATAGACATGTTGACTATGCGTACCTCGGGCTCGCGATCGCGATAATGCCTGCAATGGGCATCTTGTCCCAGCCATCCTTCGGATATGTCTCAGATCGTCTAGGGCGTAGACTCGCTCTAGCCATCTCTGGGATTGGACTCGCAGCCTCTTTCCTACTCTTTCTCTCGGTGCAAAGCGTCGTTCTCGGAGAAATCTTCCTAGCTCTCTTTGGCCTCTTCAACTTCACTTCCTTTCCTTTGGTTCTGGGGCTTGCGACCGAGATATCTCCAGAAGGAGCCAAAACGATAGCTAGTTCCATAGTGTGGGGCGTTGGAACCACCGGCGGAGGCGCTCTTGGCCCGATCCTTGTAGCTATACTTGCGCTTCCGGGCGCTCTCGGATCTCTGGGGGCCTCGTTTTACGCTCTTACTCTTTTGACTCTCATCTCGGTTGCAATTTTGCCCTTTGTACCAAGGCCCGCAAGGAGGAAAAACTAGACGTTGGAGGAGAAAGAAGGAAGAGGAGAAGAAGTAGGAGAATACTAGCTCGTGGGCGCGCGCGCGCACACACACAAGAGAGAGAGAAGCTGAGGGGAAAAACAATAACTCTCACATTATCCGCGAGAAGCAGGAACTAGTAGTAGCGAATAAGGAGAAAGGAGAAGAAGGAGGAGGAAGAAGAAGAACAAAATGGCTGACTCGAGCGACGATGAGAATAAGAAAAGGAAGGGAGAATACTCCGCAAAGAGAAGGCTCGGCGTCGCAATAGGCGTCATAGTTGTATGCGTAGCCGTGGGCTACTATGCAACTCTCCTTTCGGAACGCTATGCTTCGATCAAGCCTTACACTCAAGGTATCCTCGCGGTGATCATCCTAATCGGCGGCTACGTAGTGATCAGGATAATTTCTGCAGTGATCGAGCGCATTGTACAACCGCACATTGGTCCTACTCACGGCCGCGGCGCAAGAAATCTCTTCCAGATAATCGCCGTAGTCGCACTTCTCTCGGCACTCGCCGCAGTGTTCCAAGTCAATCTCACCGCGGTCTTGGTCGGATACGGCTTTGCAGCGATAGTTTTGGGGCTCGCAGCTCAGCAGGTGCTTGGAAACATATTTGCTGGAGTCTCTCTGATAATTTCGAGGCCCTTCGACGTCGGTGACAGGGTCACGATGACTATGCCACAATACGGCCTCATAGGCCCGAGCTATTCTCACGAATCTCTCGTTCCAGGATATACTGGAGTCGTGCTTGATATCGGCATATTCTTCACATCTATGCTACTCGATGATGGATCTCCAGCAGTGCTCCCAAACTCTGCAGTGATTGGAGCGATGGTATTCAATTATACAAAGGCTCAGGACAGGATGGTTAAGGTCAGGATAGATCTCGGAAAGGACACAGATTTTGAGAAATTCAAAGCCGCTTTCCTCTCTCGGCTCAAGGAAGGGGAAAGAGAAGAGAGCAAGGATGCAAGAGGAATGAAGAAAAGAGAAATTGCAAGGTCTGAAGCTTTAGAATTGAAAAAGATCTCATTTGAAATTTCTGATGCGTCTACAAATACTTATCAGGTGTCGATTTTTGTGTGGTCAAAAGAAAAATTCGACGAGACTGTCAAGTCGGTTCTCATAAGGACGGCCCTCGAGGCGGAAAAGGAGGTAAAGCCCAAGGAAAGCGCAGGAGCAGTAGAAGAAGAAGGAGGAGGAGCTGGAGTTGGCGATAATCGAAACGCAGGGAAATAGGCACATTTGACGAAGAGAGAAACGACGATTATTATCATTATCACCAATTCTCGGCTTACTTTCGTGAAATCAATCTTTCTTTTCTATCATCGTCGTCCTCGTCGTTCTTTCAATGTCCTTCAAAAGGCTACGCCTCAATTCTTCGGGAATAGGAATCTTAGTTCTTCTAGTGTAGTCGTATGAGACCTGAACTGTCTTCCCATCAGCGACAATTATTCCTTCTTCTCCTTCTCCTTCTCCGCCTCCTTCCTTCACTTCATTTTCTTCTTCGTCACGAGCTGCCCTAACGATTTCGTAATCATACACCCAGCTTGAATTCCCGACTGAAGATGGCCTCACCTTTACGATGAGCTCGTCGTTCCATTTCGCAGGGCTACGATAGTTCACTTCTGCTCTTGCGATAATCACACTCTCCTTGGGGTTTTGGAGAATTGGGCCAAATTGCGAAGACAAGTACTCAGTTCTCGCCGTTTCGAAGTAAGTGAGATATTTTGCGTTGTTAACGTGCCCCATCATGTCGACATCGCCGAAAGGTACTTTGATCTTGATCGAATAAGCTGCTTTCATCTCCTAAGTTCTCCTCTTCTCTCTATCTTCTTGATTTCTGTCTCTCTTACAGAGTTGAATGCCACGATCAAAAAGAACAGTTAGGTAACGCAGGCTATTATGAATTGTGTATCTGATTCTGAAATACAGAGCTTCCTTTAGTTGTATTTTGGTTATCATTCTTTTCAATGGACAGGACAGGTATATATCTACTCAAGATTTGGATGGTTCGGATTCAAGCTTTGGATAGCGCAAATCTCTTCAAAAGAATGGATCGGGAACGACGCAGTGCGATCTCTCCAATAATCGCGACTCTGCTTTTGATTTTGATCGCCATAGGAGCCGGAGTTCTAGTGTACGCATATGTTGTTGGGTTCATAGGGAACACGACTCAGAATAATGGAAATAACCCAGTGCCTATATCAGTAGACTATTTTTGCGCAAGCAACTCAGGGAAATGCAACGCTAATGGCTTGTCTAATCAGGCATACGTGATTGTGATCAGAAATGCAGGATCAAGCAACATAGCAACTGGAACAGCACAGATCTATTTCACTGATATAACCAGTGGAGCAACTGGTTCAGCGACTTGTCAGATCAGTTCTTCAGTTGCACCAGGCTCGACTTACACCTGTGCTTCTAATGGTTCTACTTGGCCTTCAGGAACAACACAGCCAGCTTCAGGAGACACGCTTTCGATCAAAGTTGTGAATCCTGATGGAGGACAAGCTACGTCGAGTGTGAAAGTGGTAGCCTGAACAAACAATGAGAAGTGAGAAAGAGATCTAAGGGGGACAAATTGAAATTGAATCTAGACTCAAACAATCTTGAAACAAAGGGAAAGAGGAGAGCAATAAGCCCGATTATTGCAACTCTACTTTTGATCCTGATAGCAATAGCTGCGGGAGTGCTTGTCTACGCATACGTTACGGGCTTTATAGGAAACACTACCACAAACGGCGGAGGGACTCTGAACACAATAAGCATCGATCAGCTGTTCTTATCGAGCAAACCAAGTGCTTTTCCAGTGACAGCATTCGTGAGAAACCAAGGTCCCGGAACTGAGAGCTTCAATACTGGATTCTACTTAAAGGGCGGATCCGTGAATTATCAGCTCGGTCCTGCTGTAATAGTCTCAGGAAGCGGTGC
>CADDZS010000135.1 GCA_902812485.1 archaeon | reverse complement strand
TTTCGAAAAATTCGTAAATAATGGTCAATAGACGCCCTGTGTTGGGAAACAAATGCTTACCCTCTTGATGAGTCCACGCCGTCGACGTCTGATATTGATATTTGCTATTCTAGTCATGGCTATTTTGCTCGTCTCGACGATGGCGCTTATAGTTGCTACTGCTAATGCAAGCTCAGAATCGAGTTCTGGAGTGAACAAGATCAAACACATAATTTTCATAATCCAAGAAAATCACTCCTTTGACAACTATTTTGGAACCTTTCCAGGGGCAAATGGACTTGCGAACGCTCCCCCCTGCTGTCCTGTTTCACTGACTAGCTCATACTCTGGAATTCCACAAATTCAGCCTTTTCGTTTAGATGTGCGGGAGCCTGTTTTCATTGTTGGAGACGAGCTTCCTCCCGGTGAGATGTATCCGAATTCCACGCTTTCGACCTTTGATAGCGGAGACGGGGATACCCTTCCTTTCCTCTTGCCAAATGAAGGGGATCCAGGTCTTTCGCATGCATGGGAGGCTGCTCACATTGACTGGAACAACGGGAAGATGGATGGGTTCGTAATTGGCGAAGGGAGTAATCAAACGATGGGATACTATGACAGGATGGATATACCATACTACTGGGACTATGCAAGCAACTTTGTGCTCGACGACGAATTTTTCTCTTCTCTTATGGGCCCGAGCTTTCCGAACCACCTTTACATCGCATCTGGGAGCTCTGGAGGGGGAAATCTGTCAAACCCGCACGGTTATCCTTGGATACTCAACGGTTCGGTTGTCGACAACCCTCCGACTCAGGGCCCAGATCTTCAGATAGCCTCGTCGGTTGATCTGAATCTCACTTGGACTGCCATGGCTCAGGAGCTTTCACAGTACGGGGTGTCTTGGAAGTGGTACACAGGGGCGAAGAACGTTACTGCACCGACTTATTGGGATGTACTCCCAGTTTTCAGCTATTTCAAACGCAATCCCCAATTGATACGGGAAAATGTCGTAGGGACTCAAAACTTCATCAATTCTCTTGCAAATGGGACGCTCCCCTCAGTCTCATGGATAATTCCAGGGAGCAGCTGGGCGCCGCCCACCTATCCCTTCAACGCAAAGCCTCCGATCCCTTATTGTGGAACGAGCGAGCATCCACCCGCACGGCCTGATTGCGGGATGGATTACGTCTCGTACTTGGTCAACGCAGTTATGAACAGCCAGTATTGGGATTCAAGCGCAATAATAATCACATGGGACGACTACGGCGGATTCTACGACCATGTTCCACCGCCTCAGGTAGATCCCTTTGGAGAGGGATTCAGAGTTCCCACTCTTGTGATATCGCCTTGGGCAAAGCATGGATACGTAGATCACACTCCGTATGAGTTTGGCTCTCTTTTGAGCTTCGTTGAGTCTGTGTTTGGGCTTCCCACACTTGGAACCCGCGATTCTTTCGGGATAGGAAGAAACAACATGATGAACTCGTTTGATTTCAACCAATCACCCCAGCCGCCACTCATAGAGCCAGCCAACTTCACAGGACCTGGAAGTACTCCCTCGCGTACTAACACAGTTGGATTGCACGGCATTCCACCGGCGATGTTAACCTACTACTATATTGGGGGGATCGCGGCGACCATAGTGACAGTTGGTGGCATTGCGTTCTATTTCGCTTCTCGCCGGAAACATTGAGAAAAAGGGCACCAAAATAACTCATTTGACCTCTTTTTCTCTACTAGTAGTGCGCAAAGACATCAATGATCGCAAACTGAAAAGGGGGTATCATGGGAAAAGCTGAGTCGCAAACCTCCCCATGTACTTTCCTTCACCCTTGACCTCGATGAGAACTATCTGGCATATCTTTGTGCCAGGCCTGATTGCGAGTGGTACAGGAGATATGTTTGCTATCTCAAGAACAGTGCGGTTCGAAGTTCCTGGATGTATGAACCCGCTTGACAGGTGGGTAAGCAGACCGACCCTCGCAAGGCTCGATCTTCCCTCGATGAAAGCTGCCACATTTTTTGGGAGCGTAACTCTCTCCTGAGTTATGCCGTGGACGAGTTCCCCCGGCATTACGAGTAGATGCTGATTTTGTCTTACGTGTACAAGTTCTGTGATCTTTGTGAAATCGACATTGTCGACAACATGAAACACATCATGTGCTTTCTTGAAAACTCTGAATTCGGATCCGAGGTGAAGATCGATTGAGCCTTCCCCAACTTGAGCTCTGCGAAAAGGCTCGACTTTGAGTTTCCCTGCCTTGAGAAGTTTTAGAATTTCAGGTTTAGATAGTATGGCCATTTAAGGCTCGATTCCCAAGGAGAAGGACGACTAGACGGGTGATATAAATTGGGAGGAATTGTGGTTGTCATCCTCCTTCTTTTTTCCTCCTACAATGGCCTCTTCTAAATTTAATTAGATTGGAGGAGGAGAAGGAGAAGAGGTCGTTGAGTTTCCGCCCCCTTCGATTTCTTTTCTCCCCTCCCGTTCTTTTATGTACTCTTTGTCATTGGAGCTTGCTTTCGTGCTTCAGTGCCTAGTCGGCTACTTACTTCTCGTTCAATGAGATAAGCTCCAGCGAAGGCAAGTATCAGTGTGATCAGAAATAGCCCGGAAGTTGCGAAGTCGTATAAGTTGTCTCTGTCTGCACCTAGGTTGATTATCAGTCCAATGATTGCTAGAATGCCGGTGAGTATCACAATCCAGTTGCTCCTGATCATTTTTACCAGTTTTCACCTCCTGCTACTTCCTTTCATTTTATCGCAAAAGATCAGTATGAACACGGGGTAAAATTTACGAATTTTGTTAGAGGAATTCTCTAATAAAATTCCCAAGAAATTTGCTCTTCGTTTGAGAGAAGGAGAGTTGCAACTGCGAAGAAAGAGGACGCATGGTACCTGAGAGGCGTGTCATTTTTCTCCCCTAGAAGGGGGGAGAAGGTCCACAGATTCGAAGAGTCCTTTTAAATATCCAGCGTCACGGCGACGAAGCGTTCCCAAAAGAACCACGAGGTTCTTATCAAGCGCTTCTTGGAAGCCAGATTTCCACTTTTGTCCCCTTCGAGTAATCGTCTTGAACTCGGTTAGTTACTCTTATCTTCCCACCATATCTTTCCACTACGAGCGCGTGGACGATTGACATGCCTAGGCCTGTTCCTCTCGCGTTTCTCACATACCTTGTGAAGATTCCTTCCTTCAACGCATCAGGTATCCCCAAACCCATGTCCGAAATTGAAATCTTCACAAAGTTTTGGGAATCTGGCACGGCGCCCTCAATCACGACTTCGATGAATACTTCCCTTGAATTCGTGTACTTCACACAGTTTGCGAAGAGGTTAGCAAACACTTCGTCGAGCAGCTCATCGGCGACGACTTTGAGTCCAAAATTTGGAGAGTCTCTCGGCTCAAGATGAAACGAGATCTCCTTTTCTGGATGAGCCCTTCTGATTAGCCCAAGAGATCTCTCGACCGACTCGAGAAGGTCAACGGGGTAGAGTCGTGGATTCTGCTCCGAGAGAATCTTACCTAGGCTTCTAGCCCTGTCCAAAAGCGCCGTCGCCCCGTCTATAGCGTGTATTTGGTTCGAGAGTAAAACCTGAATCGCCGGGCTGTTCGCACACTCTTCCTTCAAGAGCTCGGCACTGAGTTTTATCACCTGATTGTAGTTTCTCAAGTCGTGTGTAAGGATGTCCTGCAAGAGTCTAGCTTGCTTCGCGCTCTTCTCTTCCCTCTGTCTCACCTCTTCTTCGCGCTTTCTAGCTCTCTCGGCTTCTTCCTTCAATTCGCTCTGGTGCCAGAGCGCATCGAAGATCGAAGCCAAAGCCTCGACAGTTCCACGGCTAGATGTTATGATGCTCGAAAGAGCTAACTTGTCTCCTCCTGCTCCTACTCCATTAGCGGTTCCCGATATCGGCTCAACGTAGTTCGCCAGAATCATCTTTTTTCTATCGTATATCACAAGCGCAATGCTGATTCCTGAACGACCGATGTCTCGAAGTTTTATCCCCGAGAGGTTGAGTCGCTTCATGAGTCCTTCAGAGTCCGCAGTTGGAAAGAGATCGGGCAGGGAAAGCGGAGCAAGGACTCTTGCGGATATCCGCTCATATCTTGCCTTCGCAGCTAGTTTCTGGAATATGAGCAAGTTCCTTTGAAGGAAGGACTCGCTCGGAATCACAATCAACGCTTCTTTCTTCGTTGCTTCTATGAACTCAGTGAAGGTGTCGAAGATTTCCTTCGAGTCAAGTGTGAGGCGGGTGCTCCCTATCTCAAGTCCTTCTTCTTCTATGAACCTGATTCTAGTATCTGCAGGAATCGCTCCCTCCCAAAGTTTTGAAAAAACATTCGTCATCTGTTCGACAAGTTCAGGGTTCGTGCTCTTTATGATCTTTCTCGGGATTCCGTCATCGAAAGGATCAAGAGAAAATAGGTACTCGACCTTTGAGACGAAAAAGTTCACTCTGATTCCTTCGATGTGCCTAACTTCAAAGTTAGCTTCGATCATCTTGGTCACATATTCGATATTCTCCTTCTGAATATCGGTGATGAAGTGTATCTTGCGCGGAGGAGAGTCGTCCAAAGACTCTTGATCGGAGACAAGAGATTCGAACGAGAATTTCGGACCGTTTTTGTCGTTTATCGCATAGATCAGGGGATAATTAGGATCTGACTCGGTAGCGTTTGTTGCAAAATCTCGGAAAAGTCTGAGGATCTCTTCTTTGTTTCCCTTGATGATTCTCGTTTTCAGAGTTTCTTGATTTTCGAGCTCCAAAACTTCCACTCCATTAGGCAAATTGAAGAGAATTGGATGTTGGACACGGCTTTTGTTTTCTTCCTACGGGTCATTCTTCTTCGGTTCATCTTGTTGTTCTCCCTTGCAAACAAGAGGAGAGAAAAGGTGGGAATCATTAGTTCAGTCCAGTCACTAAATTGTCGAAACGGATACAAAGCCTCTATTAATCTGAGCTGGAGTAAAGTTCTACTTCTTAATCTCTCCTGCTTTCGGCTCTCTACGAATGGAGGGAATGGCCAAGAGTTTCGAGAAAGAGGGAAGAGGGGAAAAAAGGAAAAAGCTTCGAAACGTTATTTCTTTCACTCATTTAAGAAGTCAATA
>CADDZS010000134.1 GCA_902812485.1 archaeon | reverse complement strand
AAAGGAAGGGGGGAAGTCTCTCACTTTCTTGCGAGTTATTAACTGACGTTCGTGAGCACTTCCCACTTTTTCCCTTCTTTTTTGAGCTAACTTTTTCTCAAGCTGGAGGGGGAAAAGTCGGATTCGACGAAAATTGACAGCTAGTTTTGGCGAAAAAATGCTTAAGTATTATTCTCATTGCCCTTAGCAATAGTCGGATAAAATTTTGTAGATTTTTTGCTAATGATCAATTATTCGATATGGATGTTGAAAGGAAAGTGAAAAGAAGAGAATCGTCAGAGATCATCGTTCAGCTTCTGAAGGCAGCCGCAGTAAGGAGTGGGGTGACCAAGACGCAGCTGGTTTACAAAAGCAATCTGAATTTCACACGATGTGAGAGATACATTGAACTCTTAATGAAAAAGGATATGCTGGAGAATATCGATGTAGACTCTAAACTCCCGAAAATGTTCAGGATCACACCGAAGGGAAAAGAAGCTCTCAAATTGCTTTCTTCCGCAAGCGAATTTTTGTTCAGCGGGGCTGAGCAATTTCGAAATGAAGATTATTTTTCCGACTTCAACGAAGACGGCAACAGTAAGACAGAAGACGAAGAACTGGCAAGAACTATAGGAATTCTTTCTTAATCATCTTCCTCTTTGATGAGCCAGACAAGGTCGGGATCTATCTTTGCTTTCATCGTGTGATCATTGTACTCTATCAATCCAATCGAAGAAAGCAATTTGAGAGCTTTCTCGATTTTGTTTGGAAGATAACCAGTGATTCTTGAAATCTCTCCTAGGCTGATTGGAGTGTCTCCATCTTTGGTCGCAAGGACATTGAGTACTTCATCAAGAAAGGACAACGCGAGCTCTTCATCGTCCTACTTTCACTGGATGATTCATCTCTACTTCTCCAAGCAACCAAACATAGCAAAATATGATTGAAGTGGAACCCACTTCGCGGAAGAGGCCGTGAGTATTTCAACCTGTCAGGTCGCAAGTGAAGCATCTGAAAGCCTAACCCTTGTTCAGACTCATTGTTCCCTAGGCCATTAAATACACCGATGGGGGTGAACAAGTCCGCTGAAAATATCAAAATGTCAGAAAAGACAAAAAGCAACAACAACAACAAAATTCTTGCATTATCAATCATCGCAATCATAGCACTCACTGCGCTTGCATTAGCAATCCCTGCTACGTCACCGTTCGCGATGAAGCCTGGGACAGCCTCGACATCTCGAAGCAACTTGAGCATCGCAGACTTGGCCAGGATAGGTCCTCGGTCTGCTCTTCCTTCAAGAGCACTTACTGAAGTCAACGTTCAGGGCATGAATCCTGGATGCGGAAGCGCTCCATGCCCAATGGGAATAGTTGACTATGGAATAACACCAAGCCTTGGTACCTACTCCTACAAAACGAACATCAACGAAGGATTCGTCGACATCGCTGCCTTAGCCATAGGAACGGCCAATGGCGGAGGATGTCTTGACCCCAACGCGTTAGCAGGAGTGTGCTTTACAATTCAATCAAACTGGATAGCTCAAAGCTTCGTTGCTGGCAACAACATCAAAGGTGAATATTGGACTCAGAACGTACCTGAAATCGCCTTTGACGGGAGTTGTTCCTCACCATGCGTCTCCAACGAGTACAGCGTAACTTGGCTTGACAATATCTGGAACTTCTCGGCGAGCTCAATCGGAGTCGCCTGTGGTTCAAGTCATCAGACTGGTTGTATGGAAGGAATGACGGGTAACTTGGCTGGAGCATGTTCGGCGTACTCAACTGGTGGATCATTCTACTATTGCGTCGGACCGACGATCTACGGTCTCTTGCCTCCATTCACGATCTGGACGTGGACTGATGTAGGTCCAGGTAGCGGAGCATTCGGAGTTTGTCCCAGTTCGAGTACTGTCTCATGCGTCAACTTCTTCGGCGAAATTGTCGTAAACGCCGTGCCCATCTTCGGCGAATACTATGATGGCGTCTCGTTCTCCCATGCATCTACAACGATCAAGCCGTCGTACCTTGTTTCTGGGACTGGCTGTCCTAAATACTGTCTGCCTTGGGACGGAGAACTAGTGGCTGGAGGACCTGGTGGCGGGAGTAGCAACGCAGTCTACTTATTAGGAACTTGGCAACAACTGCACTCCAACAACGGAGTAAAGGTAACAAGCATAAAGCACGCTTGGAGTTCCGGTGCCGACACTGCAGAAACAATCTCGGACCTATACATGTGGGGTTTCTTCGGCCTGCGCGATTCCGCAACTAGCGGATTTGCGAATGATAACCCTCAGACATCTCTTTGGTAAGAAAAGAGAACTACAGTTGATTGCAGCGGTCTCGTAGGGGATGTTGGCCGCTGCTCCCCCCTCCTTTTTTTTCCCAAAACTTTGTAGCGACACACTGCTTCTATGATTACTGACGCCTGCCTTTTTCGCCTCTCTACGAACTTTTGACAATCTCAACACCAAAAATCTCTTAGAAAGATCCGATAATGTGCCCGATTCCATAAATACCAGGATCTGATATTCTCGCAGATAGTGCGCCAAATGTTGCGGTTCTTTCTTTTCTGTGTGCTAGTTGCTATGATTTTCAGCTCATCGATCTCCCGCCCAGAGTACGTCTCATATTATTCATCTCATCCTACTCTAATTGCTTTGAGGCTGGAAGAGAGAACAGCTCGATCTGGCTTGGTTTTGCCAGACCTGGCAAAATACAAATGCGAAGACTGCTGGGCAGGCTATGCTGTAAATGCTTCTTCTGGAAGCATCAGTTCTGTGATTGCTAAGGTTCGGATACCATCACTCAACTGTACAGAGATATCCACAGCTTCGACATTCTTCGTTGGGCTGGATGGATTTACTAGCTCTGACTTTGCTTATTCTGAAGTCTACGCCCTTTGCGCGGCTGGCTCTGCGGTTTTTGGAGCTGAGTGGTATGATTCAATCACGGAGAAAAGTGGCATGTCTTCGTGGGTCCCAAAGGCTGGTGACGTTGTGCTCTTGAGTGTCATCGAATCAAAGGGGAGCTTTCATTTCAAGCTCTCAGATATCTCGACAAATCAGACAACAATCGGGAGTTCAAATGCAACTGGTGCTGGACTCACTTCTGCGGAATGCGCAACTGGTATGGCACCTGGCTTCCCATTGTCAGACTTTGGGAAAGTCCATTTCAGCGCTTGTGACGCAGAGATCGATGGAATGAAAGAAGGAATTGGAGCTTTTGTGGCAAACGCCACGCTCGACAAGTTTGTGTGCTACAACTCTAATGGAACTTTGACTCTAGCCAAGCCAAGCGCTTTGGAACCGAAGAGCAAGTTGAACAGCTTCAGCGTTTTATTCAAAGAATCAGGGCCGTAGCATTCCGATGTAGGGGTCAGATCAAGGAAAAATATTGATTCTTTGTTAGGAGGATGTAAAGCTATCTGGTCGTATACCTTATGGCCACGAAGACTATTGATACCGTGCTGCCATGACAGACAAAAGACAAGCTCCTTTCTAAATCGTGGCAGCTAGAATTGGTGAAATCTTCAAGAAAAACAGGATCAGCCCAGAGGTAAAGCTTCTATCCAGCCGCCTTTTTGCTCTACCATCTGGGACTGTCCTACAGGAGAGTCTCACTCGCAATGGGACTCTTCTGCTGGACATTCTCCCACGGAATCAGTCAGGCTCTGGTACAGCAAGATCGGCTCCATTCTTCCACGGCCAGACAAGATTTGTAGGCGAGTAATAGCAGTCGATGAGACGGTAAAAAATCAAGCGTTTCAGGTCATTTCCTCTTCATCTGGAGCGCCATAGACGTGGAGGAAAAAGAAGATACGAGGTTTTAGCATTGAAAGAAAGCTTCTTTCACAAGAGGAGAATTGGATTCGATTCTCTTTTTGAAGGAGGCTCTCAAATATTGCTCGAACAGACCTCTCATCCTTGTGGATCACGGACCGTGGTATCCGCCTGCACTCGAACACCTTGGCTTGAGATACAAGCAGGTGACATTCGGAGAGAGGAATTCCGTGGAATCATGGTTCAACCTCTTCAAAGGAAAGACAAAACGGTTCCACAACAAATTCCCATTCCATTCAACCATAATGTCTGTAGCAAGTTATCTTGCCTCATTTGTGAGGATGCAAAACATCCTCACAGGGAAGATGACATCCCGTTTGTTAGAAGCCGTTCGAAAGCTAGTGTATGAGAACTTTCCCTCTTTCTTTCCCGCTCCTTCTTTCTCAAGTGCTTAAACTCACCCATCTTCAAGAAGCAGACTTCCATTGAAAATTTTTGTGAATTCGTCATGCATTGCGAATTCTCTGCAATTTGACCTCAGTTTTCTTCCTTCTGACTATGTTCTCGTCAGTAGAACAGGGAGCAAAAATGTAATGAATATGTTCAAAAACGCTGATTGAAATAGAGGAAAGGAAGTAAGCTATCAGCAGAGTTCAGAGATAAATGAGCATAGTAAAGAAACCGGCTGTTGTCATGCTGGTGATTTCGATTGCGGTGATCGCAGTTGTAGTTCTCGGACTTGTTTTCGCATCCTCCTCCTCGCTCTTTGGGAGTCAATTTTCAAGATCAAGCGGCACTATAGCTATACTCTTCATCGATCCAGCAAATACTCCGAGCGGAGTGAGCGCAGTGTACTTGGGGTATAATGACGTTGCAATACACCCCACGAATACGACGGGCGGCTCAAGCTGGCAGGATCTGAAAGGTTCTGGTGTACTCAATCTCGAGAGTCTTTCAAGCAATATGGAAACAATCGCAGCCGCAAATGTTCCTCTAGGAACTTTCGACGCAGTAAGATTCAACGTGACATCCTCACTTATCACGTATCAGGGTTCGAACTACACCGCGCAGCTCTTGGGAGCATCGAGTGTCGTGTCGATTCCCTTGAACACCGAAGTTCAGGTTTTGGGAGGAGAGACTTATTTTGTGGTCATCGATTTCATCCCAAAGTTCTCTTCATCGTCATCTTCTGGGAACAACAATCCCTTCCGCCCGGAATTTAATTTGAGTGCATCAGCACGAGCTTATTCTATTCCAAGTAATGACCTCCAGGGCTCTCCGCTAAAACCGGGTGACAAGATTGATGTGTCATCGGCGACTTGGTGGGACAATATTCGTGACGAATACTCGATAAATATCGAGTCGGCAAAGCTCACGCC
>CADDZS010000133.1 GCA_902812485.1 archaeon | reverse complement strand
CTAGCCTGCTTTCCTTGCAAAGCAAGGATTGAATTTCTCTATTTTCCTCAAAAAGAATCTGGAATTTGCTTTTAGTTACCTCGCTCTCTGCGGGGAATCAGAGAGAAATTCAAATTCTCTTCTATTGAATTATACTGTCAAACAATAAGCTTACCAGTTTTGGTGTGATTTGATTCGAACCAAACTTTGTCTCAAAAGAAGACGGCTACTAATATTCCGCTCAAGAATTAATGGAATCTGTAGTCAAAGAGGAGTCCTCCTTTCCTTTTTTTTGATCCATGAAAGAGTAAAGGAGTTGCATACTCCAAAACAATCTTTTCACTTGACTTCTTCGAATTTCTGGATTGCGCCCTTGGAATCAAACCTAACGACAAACTTGTAGCTAGGCCCATCTCCACTTTTCGCGCTGACTACCCTCCCTCTGTAATCGCCTTCAATCTTTATTTCGTCTATTTCTCTCCAACCAGTCCTCTTCTTGATCTCTCGGAGCATGTTTTCAAATTCGTCGGCACAGATTTCGCAACAGAAGAACATCCTCTCCCCGTCGATTTCCCTCCAGTAATCGCCCCATGTGGAGCCACAGATTGCACAACCCGATTGGACTTTCATCGCGTAGTCGCCTTGGTTAACATCTCAGCCCTTTGAAGCCTAGCCAACAGGTAAGTGTGAAACAGATCAATTGATTTCAAGAAAGTTGCTTGAACATTTTCGATCATTCCGAGTTCTGAAGAGTATTTTTCAACGAGCTCAAGCGCTTCCTTCGAGTGTCCGACATCTGCTTCGTATCCTTCTCTTAGAAAATTCTTGGTGGCTTCTGTCACCTTGTCACCTCTCAGAATAGATGGGTCAAAATAGTGCATCACCGCTCCATCTTCCGTGAGGGTTCGATCAGCGATCAGCTCTAGTCCATGCATTGCGGCCATGGTCTCGACCCAATGCTCCCTTGCCGCAAGCTCATCCCACGCCCCAAGGCAATATCTTGTGTCAGGCAGGGGTTCGGTCGAGAGTATTTCCTTTCTGTTGAGTCCCAAACTTTCTCCCATCCTCAGCAAAAGCTCGTAGTGTGAAGGCCTTTCAGGGCCAAATCCACCGAACTCGGTGTTTATGTTGTCAAGCTCGTAAAGCGTCACATCCACTCGATCAGTCTTTGCCATTATGTAAGAGCAAGAGCGAACCCACTGGCGTAGAAAGTGCTGGTGCTCTAAAACGTAGCCTAGAAGAGTCTCCTTCGTAGGCTGCTGGAGTGCAACGACGAAGGGGTGTGGTCTAGCCCCGTAAAAGCGCTCAATGAACTTTAGTCTGATCCACTTCTCAAGGCTCAAATTGTCAAGCCTGAAATAGCGCTCAAGAAGCTCTGCGAGCTCCTTTTCGTCCCGAGTCTTCTCTTTCGTGATGTATCTGTTGAGCCACATTACGTGAGATACGTCGCTTTTGCTTGCGGAATCGTAGTAGTGCCTTGCAAGAGAATCCCAATCCCCTCTTGAGAAGGTTTCTCCGCATGATGAGCATTTTGTCAAGGCGAAACGATACTCACTCTCCTCCTACGCCTTTCCTTTCTTCCTTTTGCTACTCCTTCTTATCTCGAAAACTTCTTCTTGTTGCTACTAAGAATATTTCCTTTCAGAGCGGAAATTCTTCGGGCAGCTCTGATCGAATTTCCTTATACTCCCTTTCCCCAGAATACTTTTCCTTGATTCGGGCAAGTATTTGCTTTACCTCATCCGGAGAAAGTCCACGAGCTCTTGCAACCATCTCAACAGTATCTTCAAAGTTTGCGCCGCAAACCAAGTAACAGTTCCGCATTCCTTGAAGCAGTTCTAATTCTCTTGGTGTCGTAAATCAATCTTAAAACAGGATGCGAGATATAAGCGTTCAATTGATTCAAGAAAAAGGATGGCAAGTTAAAACTGGGGAAATCCAGAAACCGAAAGTGAAATTCGCAGGGCTTAAATTGCCCAAAGATTGGTTTTAGGCTCTAGAGGGATGAGTCCCCCTTCTTCCTCTTTCTCCTCCCCATTCGCGCGTGATTGTGCTTGAAAAAGAGTCTGAGAGTGGGAATTCCGGCCGCGCTCTTTATACTTGGGCTAATTGTTCTCGCTCAAAGTCTCTCATCCATGCCTTGTACTACAAAGTGCGCATCCTCTTCGAGTGCTTCCCTTACCAACACTTCGTCTGAGACAATCTTACACGTTACCTCACCTGAAGGAACGAATTCGCTTGAGGATCACTGGGTTAAAGGATGGGGATATAGGGATGAGCTCAACCCAATCGACACTGACTTTCAAAACTTTTGGATCGACAATGCGGCAAAGATTGCCCTAATGAGTTTGATCACTGGTGATGTTTCAGATGAGCAAAACTCAGTATCTTTCATTGAGCGGATCTTCAAGGCAGGATACGGCTATTACACTCCTGAAGTCTTGGTGAACTCCACTCTCCTGCCTTTACAGGTCTCGGCTGGCATTGCTAGTATTTCAAACAGGCTGGTCGAGCTCGTCGCCACGAACTCTTCTTCAAGCCCAGAGCAAGAGCTTGCAATAGGAGTTAGCTACCCAGGCTCGACTGAGCTTGGCTTTCTTGCGGCAGATAGGCTCGATCTCAAGGGAGCCGGATGCTGCTTCCGAGCCTCGTCGTCGGAGGTGTTCGCGATAAAGGGCGGATTCTCCAAACGCTCGTTCTTCGATGTTCGAGGCAACACTTTTTACACCTTTCTAAACGCAAGCCTCGAATCATCATACCCATACGTTCAGGTTACACTCCAGCTCGAGCCTATCTCCACTGTTAACGACAGTGTAAATTACCTCTATCTGCAAGTTTTCAACTCGACTTCTTCTCAGACAGCATTTGATTCAGAGTCTATCTTGTTTTCAAACGGAACGGTGATCAAAAATTCGCACTCAGGAGCGTTTCAGGCCGGCTCCTCCTCCGGAATAGTCCTCGCCTATTCTCAAAACGATAGCATATTCACCTCTGTGAATAGCGGAAAAGTAAGCGGACAAGATGCAGTCGCTATAAAATATGATACGCAGAACCTATACGATCTCGAATATTGGCCGATTGATCGGACAGGGTTCAGCGGACAGAGCTGGTTCGGCGCAGGATATCAGGCGCCAAACACTCTCCAACCACAAGAGCTTTCCCCTCCAGTCAGCGCAAAGATCTATCCAATATTCGACTTCGACTATCGCCTAGTAAACGACACCCTGCACTTTATCAATCTGAACGAAAGTGACGTTGCAGTTTCACCTCCCGCTGGGTTTGGGTTTCTCTCACTAGCTCTTGCTCTCCTCGCGGAGCGAAACTCAAGTTACACCAACACGGGACAAGCGCGTGGATACTGGAATTATTATTATTCGAGATACTGGCTCTCGACTAACGACTTTACTTCATATGCGCGTTCGACAAGCATTTTCTCACTTGCTGGGTTCGAAATATACGGATGTGGAAACCAAAGCGTCGTGAATTTCACAAGGAGATTTGCCGAAAGAGTGAGAGGAGACTCGGTCGAAGAGTATGCTTGGACTGCGGCGGCGCTTTATTCTCTTGCGAAATGCACTCACAAACCATCGGATTGGCAAGCGTATAACTCGACATTGAATTCAATCGTGCCAAGCCGCAGAAGCTACATCGAGCTTGAAACAAACTCTTCCGCTTCGCCTGAAGAACCAGTTTTCACCTTTCAATTCGGAGAAACACTATCCGCACTTCTTCTTCGTGGTGGTGCCGCTTTCAATCAATCAGCTTTACTCGCGGCTGCAAACGCAGTGTACGAAGCAAATTCAACCGGAGTTCCACTTAATGAACCGCACCCCGGCGCCGATCTTGCGAATACGGAAGCACTTCCAGCAATGATGCTTGGGACTTATCTCTTCGAAGGTGAGATGAAGAATGAGACCGGCTACTGGATTACGCACCTAAGCAATGTAAACCTGACTTACGTTAACTTTTCAGATTCTCACCTCACATTGGGGGTGGAAGGCTCAAATGGAACAATGGTCATCACAAATGGTTCGGTAGTCGAATCTTTTTCAAACATACTGGGTAAAGAAAACATATCAATCACCGCTTCGAGTTCGTGTGGCAATTCTTCGACATCGTGTTCATCGTCTCTTTCTGCCAGCTCTTCGAGTCCTTGCAGGCGGCTTATTTGTATTCCCTTTCTAGAGCTTATCGCTGCCGCATCGCTTCTCGTGGGCGCTGCCGCTTTCGTTGTGATCACCCGGCGGCTGGCATCCTCAACTAAGAGAAACTAATTAAAGAAAGGGAGAAAGAAAGAAATACGATCGGAGCAAATTGAAATATTGGCTCAGAGAGGGTTTCCCTTCGAGCGAGGCCTGCACTGTGCCCTAAACGAAATATTCTTGGGGAACAGCGTCCGCGAGCAACTCGAGTTGCTCCATCTCCGGGATAGTCGGCCAGAGCATCAATTCGTCTACACCAGCCTTCGAGAAGGCCATAAGGGACTCCTTCAATTTCTCCCTGTTTGACAAAAACCCTCCGCGGCTGATCAAATGCTCTGCAAATGCTCCATAGTAGTCTTTGAGATAAACGGAACCGCGCTCAATCGAACTTTCGCCAAGGGCGAAGTAGATTGAAGACACGAGTCTCGGCCTACCAGATCTGTTGTTCTTCTTCCAAGATTCAAGAACGAGTTTGTATACGGAAACTACTGTGCTTGGATCTCCAGAGCTTCCACTTATGTACCCGTCAGCGAACTTGCCAATTCGCTCGATTGCTCTCGGGTTGTATCCTCCAATGAGAAGCTCTGGACCTCCCCTCTGAACCGGAAGAGGTCCTATTGGCCCCACGTGATCTTTTGGACTTTCCCCCGACCATATCCTTTTCAAAACTGTTAGTTGCTTTTCGAATCTCCTTCCTCTGTTGTTGAACTCCTTTTCGCATGCGTCAAAGTCGTCCTTCCTCGAACCAATTCCAAGTCCCAAAGTCAGCCTCCCGCCAGAAATACGATCCAGAGTGGAAGCCTGTTTTGCTAACAACGCCGTATCCCGAGTGGGTGCAAGAAGTATTGTTGTCATGAGCCTTGTCCTCTTCGTAACAGCAGCTGCAGCTGAGAAAGCTATCAGCGGCTCATAGTTCTCGTATACTATTCTGTCAATCAATCCGAGACTTGAGAAACCAAAGTCCTCAGCCTTTCTCGCCCATTCTACGACGAGTCCGTCCGGCACTCTAGGTATAGCAGCTGGGAGACCTACTCCAACTTTCAATCTCAGTCAGACCCAACTCCGCTCAAAGTCTCACTAATATTTTTCCACAAATCATGACAAGTGTGGAGTTATCCTGCAATTGAGGATGTTTTCCATCCTTACGATTGCTATTA
>CADDZS010000132.1 GCA_902812485.1 archaeon | reverse complement strand
GAAGAAGAAGAACTCGCATTTTCTGATAATCTTTCTTTTCCTGATCTTGCGGGAGGGCAAAGGTTAATCAGCTTGAATCTTCTCTCTGTTTTCGCAAGCTCCCCCTCGTCGGTGAATCTCAGCTAGTGATTGTTGGCATCCCGAAGGAAATTGCGCCAGGAGAAAGGCGTGTCTCCCTCGTCCCTGATGCTATTTCTAGGCTCAAAGGACTATCAGTTCTAGTTCAAGCTGGAGCCGGAGAAGAATCTGGTTTCAAAGATTTCTCTTACTTGGAAAGGGGGGCAGAGCTCGCCGAAAGCCCAAAGGAAGTCTATGGCAGATCTGATATTGTTTTGAAAGTTCAGCCTCCAACTGCTGAGGAAGCCGATCTCTTCAAGGAGGGCTCTGTGCTGATATCTTTTCTCTATCCTATGTCCAATCTCGATGTGTTGAGGAGGATGTCCTCCCGCAGGATGAGCGCCTTCGCAATGGAGCTGATGCCGAGAATCAGCAGGGCGCAGCCTATGGATGCTCTTTCTTCGCAAGCGACAATTTCTGGATACAAAGCAGTGCTAATCGCCGCAAATTCTCTTCCAAAGCTCTTTCCAATGATGATGACCGCGGCTGGAACAATTCCTCCAGCGAGAGTTTTTGTCATCGGAGCAGGTGTTGCTGGTCTTCAGGCAATAGCTGTTTCGAAGAGGCTCGGGGCTGTGGTGGAAGCCTACGATGTGCGTCCTGTCGTCAAGGAGCAAGTCGCAAGTCTTGGGGCCAAATTCGTTGAGTTGCCTCTAAAGGTGGAGGATTCCCAAACTGCAGGCGGATATGCGAAAGCTCAATCTGAGGATTTTTACAAAAGACAGCAACAGCTTCTCGGAGAGCATGCCGCATCAGCTGACGTGGTGATCACAACAGCTCTCGTGCCCGGACAGAGAGCTCCGATTTTGATATCTGAGGAAGCGGTGAAGAAGATGAGGGCTGGGTCTGTCATAGTCGATCTCGCGGCCGAGCAAGGCGGCAACTGCGCCCTAACAGAACCTGGAAAGACTGTTGTCAAGTACGGAGTGACAATTCACGGCCCTCTCAACCTTCCTTCTTCAATGGCCCAACAGGCGAGTCAATTGTACTCGAGGAACATCACCTCATTCCTTCTTGTCATGCTCAAAGACGGTTCCATTACAATCGACACGAAAGACGAGCTTGTGCGGGGACCGCTCGTTGTCTTGAATGGCGAAATAGTTCACGAGCAAGCAAGGAAGGCCCTTTAGCTCGCTTAATTAGAAGGAGAACAAGAGCTCCTCGACGCAGGAGAAAAAGATGTAGCAATCATGATTTCCCAAAGCGATCTCGTGATAGATCTTCTTGTCTTCCTAATGGCTACATTCCTTGGAATCGAGTTGATACGTCATGTTTCTCGTCTTCTGCACACCCCGCTTATGGCGCTCACAAACGCGATCTCTTCCGTTTCAATAGTCGCAGGCTTGATTGTCCTCTCAGAAACGAGCAACGAAACGATACTCCTCTTAGTAGCAGTCGCACTTTCGCTCGCCGCGACGAACATTGTAAGTGGCTTTTTGATCACCGAAAGGATCCTGAAGATGTTCAGCGGTCCGAGGAACAGAAGAAAGAGTGTGAAGAGTGAGGACCCCGATCGCATGCGCAAGGGAGATGCTTCGACGAAATGACCGACTTTGCGATACCAATACTCACTCAGTACCTTTACGTGGCCTCGATCTTTCTCTTCGTCCTTTCGCTTCGGTGGATGAGCGAGGTGAAGACTTCCCGTTACGGGAACTGGGCCGCGGCTTCCGGGCTTGCGATCGCGATAGGTGCAACACTCCTTGCGTACCAAGCTCGACAGCTCGACCTCCTCGTGGCTGGTTTCGCAGTGGGGGCAATAATCGGAGTCCCAATAGCACTTCGGCTCCCAATGACAGCCGTTCCACAGAGAACTGCGATGTCACACGCTTTTGGATCCCTCGCTGTTGCGTTGGTTGGTGTGTCAGAATACTACGCACGATATCCAAATAATCTCGACACTTTCACCGTCTCGGTTCTCTCAGCAGAGATGATACTTGGGTTTCTCACTTTTACTGGAAGCTGCATCGCGTTTGCAAAGCTCCAAGGATTGATTTCTGGCAGGCCCCTCATCTACCCCGGGAGGATAATCGTGAGCCTTTCGACGCTTGCGATAGCTATCGCCCTCGCAGTGTATCTCGTCATCAATCCACTTCAGGAAGCCGTACTTCCGGTTATGGCCGCCTTTGCTCTGATTTTCGGATTCCTTCTTGTGATGGCGATAGGCGGAGCAGACATGCCAACTGTTATAGCAATTCTGAATTCTTACGCTGGGATTTCTGCAGCGGCACTCGGGTTCGTGCTGAATAACAAGGTTCTCATAGTAGCCGGATCGCTCGACGGCTCGTCTGGCCTGATACTTGCAATAATAATGAGTCAGGCGATGAACCGCTCATTTCTCAACATACTGTTTGGAGGAGTCGGAGCGACTGTGACAAGCTCTTCTCAGAAGGAGGTGGTGGCGTCCCGGCCGGTCCAGAGCTATACAGTCGAGGATGTCGCGACGGTACTAGAAAGCGCAAGAACAGTGGTGATCGCTCCGGGGTATGGGATGGCCGTTTCACAAGCTCAGTATGTTGTCAAGGAGCTTGCAGATATACTCGAGTCAAAGGGGATAGACGTGAAATACGCGATCCACCCGGTTGCGGGGAGAATGCCCGGGCACATGAACGTGCTTCTTGCTGAGGCTCAGGTTCCATATGAACAGCTCTGGGAGATGGATAGGATCAACCCTCTCTTTCCGGAGACAGATGTAGTCATTGTCGTTGGGGCAAACGATGTAACAAATCCTGCGGCAAGGACAAAGCCTGACTCCCCGCTTTATGGAATGCCAATACTCGATGTAGATAGGGCAAGGCACGTGGTTTTCATCAAGAGATCAATGAACCCGGGCTTCTCGGGAGTCGACAATGAGCTCTTCTACCTTCCGAACACGATGATGGTGTTTGGAGACGCAAAGAAAGTTCTGACGGAGCTCGTATCTGTCCTGAAGAAGCGCTAAAGCGTTTCCTCTTCTTCTTCCTCCTTCTTCACTTACTACTCTTATTGTTGTTCCCTCCCTCTTTCTCTGCTTCCCCCCCTTTTGCTCGATTTAGAGATCTCTCAATTCTAATCGGAAATCCAGAACTCGTATAATTGCCAGTTTCACCGGTTAGTTCTTAGATCGAAAGAATCTAGTATTTCTCGCAAAGTGTTTGGCAAACAAAATCCCGGTCGACTCTTGGAAGGAAGGAAAAAGAGAGAAAAAACTTCAAGGGACTCGTTGAGCTGCAAGTGAATCGAAGAGAAGCTTGGAAGCTAAGCCGCATTCCATACATTGAGGTTGCTTACAGATCCATTCAACAAAGCAAGGGTGGAGTCAGTGCTCAAGGCCCTGATATTTGTGACAGTGAGGAAGTAGCAGAAGAAGGGGAAGAAGGAGCAAGAGGAAGAGTAAGAAGAAGAAGAAGTAGGAGGGGAGGAGCAGCCTACAACTCTTTCAGATCAACTATAAGAAGCGTGAAAATCAGCAAGATTGCGTTTGCGATCTTTGTGTCGATAGGATCCTTCTTTCCCTTCTTGAATTCAGTGATCAACCCCTCACCTGAATCTCTTGTGAGCAGTGTGTCTCTCAGCCTCGCGATCAGTCTCGCCTACATTGTCTTTTACTGCCTTCAGATCCTTCCATCATTTTCAAGAGGAGAAGCGTACCTATACCTCTGGACATTGCCTGTTTCGGATAAAGATTTCTCTTTTGTTGCAGTCTTCTCTTTCTTTAGAACATTCGATTACCTGGCCCTATCCTCCTGTTCGATCCAAGTGGCAGCCGTCTGGCTACTGACGGATTCAGTTCTCGGCACGCTATTGACTGCAGTCGCTTCCTGCGTGAACATAATCTTTGCTATCAGCATCGGACTGTGGCTTTCGAAGATTTTCTACAAGAATGCAAATAGAGGGCTAGCTAGGTCAAGAACGGCAGCATTTGAGAGGTCTGCATTTGTAGTTGCTTGGGGATTTTCCGTAATGGGCATTGCTTTCCTCTTCAATTTTGTAAGTTTCGTTCTCCCTTATCTCAACAGCACGATTGCAGGCAATATAGCTAAACCCGGTGGGGTCCTGATCTCGATCCTTCACCCCTTCTCGCTGAGCCTTGTGATTTCAAACGTCGTGTACCCTTCACTCTTCACTCCAGTCACTCGCGGAGCAAGATTAACGGATATCGTCCCTTCATTTCTCCCTCCTCTCGTTGCCTATTCATCTGCATTTAGCTACGTTGTTGCCGGTGTAGAGCTTGGAAGAAGGACGATTAACTTGGTCTCAAAAATTGCAAGATATTCGGGAATCGTCAATGTCACTAGAGAAGGAGCAAGCGAGGTTGCAACCGATGTGAGCCTCAAGTTGAGATCCCGCTTTCCAGCTTTCATTCTGAAAGATCTTCGCTTGTCTGCAAACAATCCTTCGATCGCTTTCCTTTACGCCTCGCCGATCTTTGAAATTGTGACTCTCGCTGTCATTACAGCCCAATTCCCTATCATCCGTACCTCGGCAATGATAGTGTCAACCATAGTAGGGTGTTTTTTCACTATCATGATCTGTTCAACACTTCTCAACACGGAGGGAGCAGGGATCGACTACACACTCTCTCTTCCCGTGCGATCGAGTACCGTCGTATACTCAAAGGCTATTCTTTCCATGCTAACATTCTTTCCTGTACCCTTTGCTCTCTTGGCAATAGGACTTTCTAGGCCTCTTACTTCTCCCATATCGCTTGCGATACCATTCATCGAATCAGTAGCTGTAGCAGCTGCTTGTATAGCCGAGATCGCTTTCTTTATAGGGGCCTATTCGCGGCGATCCTTACATGCAAAGAAGATCGGCCAATCAAGGGGGTTCAGTATTATGGCAGGATCCGACATCTCCAAGCTGCTTCTTTCACTTTTGATTTCCTTCGTAATTATAGTTGCGCCAATCGGCGCCTACGCACTTGTATTCTTCGAAACGTTTGATCATTTTCTTTCGGTAGTTACGATGTTAGTTGTAGCAAGCCTTGAACTTGGACTTGCGCTGAGACTTTGAGTAACATTGAAAAAGTTTTGATGTATCTGGAAGGAGGGACCCCCTCTTCTCTTAAAATAGCGCTTTCTTTGGCTGGTAGGTCACGAAGCTCGTGGAAAATAGATTCGAGTCCCAAAATTTCCGAAGTACAGGCTACTCACTTCAACATCGTGCACTGAAATTGAGGTTGTTTGCTCGATTTTTCGGATTTTTTGAGATCTCTCAAAACTCGTCTTCTCCACCTCAATTGCACACTCCTATGGGACGTTTCTGATTTTTGCCTTCGATTTTATTCCCTTGTCTTTCTGCTAGTCTAA
>CADDZS010000131.1 GCA_902812485.1 archaeon | reverse complement strand
GAACAGATTCGTCACCGTGGTTTTCAGAAGTCTAAACTGCTAACTTTTCGTTTCCTTCTTGTTGCCCAAGACGAGCCCGTAGTGGTAAGGTCCTGCATCTATTTTCCGGACAACAGTTAACCCGGAGTTTTCCAGTATTTCCTTTGCCTCTCTCTCCCCAAGACGCATTTCAACTGGAGGACCAATTGCCATGTTCCTTTTCTGCCAGTCAATGTCGACAATCAACGAGTCTTCAGATCTTGAAATCCTCTTCACTTCATTCAGAAAGACCCCTTTGTCTGTTATGTCGTGGAATATATTCGCGAATAAGACAAGATCCACATTGCCTTTTGGTATAGATGGGATGCCCACTGACAGATCTGCGAGGGTAATTACTACATTTTTCATCGTTTCTTTTGCTAAATTTGCTAGGTTATTGCGAAGCTGACGAATCATGACCTCGCTCCAATCAACGGCATAGACGACCCCTCTATTTCCGATAAGTCTTGAAATTGGGATCGTGAAAAAACCAGGACCGCAACCTAGATCTGCGACGTTGAAAGTATGTCTTTTCCTAACTCTATCTTCAAGGCCAATTTCAGAAAGGATCTTTTCCGGATTCTGCCAAGATCTACGTTCTTCCTCCATTAGACGTTTGCCAAATTCTTCTTCATCAGTTAAGTGATGCAATTGTACTTACCAGCTCTGTATTTTGGAGCTTCGATGGTCGCTATTTTTAAGGAGCAGCGCATATCAAGTCGATCACTTTTCTTTCTGGCTTCCAAAGAAATTGATTCAAAGGGGGCCTATGTAGGAGGATGACTTGCGGCGGCTGTTCGTAATCGAGCGTTTCTTATGTGAGAAGAAAAAAAGAGCTAGGAAAAATTTCAAAACGCTTCAACACGGAAAAGGCTGAGATGAAAAAAGAAAGCGACAATTTGAAGAATGATCCCGCACTTTCTGTCAAAAATCTTTTACAAAATCTCCTTTAGTAAAGCTTTAATCTACAGATAAGGATTTAGGCGTTGATACTCGCTTTCTGTTAAGAAGGGAAAACGGAAGGGAATGAGCGTTTTCCCAAAGAATGCAATGGCTCGCTTTAGGAAGAGAAAAGAAGAAGAAGCTCGACCGAGCCTCGCTTGATGTAATTAGAGAGACAAAATAAGGTCGACAAAAGAGAATGGCGCGATTTGTTCTCGTTTCAGATCTAACGCTATCACACGATTACAGAAACTTTCCACTTTTGGATTTTCTTCCTAGCGCACCGGCAAGTTTGCTTCCAGGAACGATTTACTACTATCTAAAGGGGAAGCCTCCCCCTGATATCAACGGACGGGCATCGCTTGCAACTTATCCTCTGAGGAAACTCGAAGCATCTCTTCTTCAAAGATATAGTGAAGAGGAGGTCGTGGTCGCACACGAAGATTACATTGAGGATTTCATTGACGATAAGACGGAGCTCATCGGAGTCACCACGATGGATCCGCTGAGTATTGCGCCGCTCACAATGTCGTACTCAATCTTTTTTGGAAGTGATGGAGTTGCTTGGGTTCAGAAGGAGTTCGAAAAACTAATTCGTAGAATAAACAGAGCGAGAAGTGGAAAGAAAGCAAAACTGGTTATCGGTGGCCCCGGTGTGTGGGAATTCACCGTAAGGCCAGAGGAAATGGATCGCCTAAATATCGATTACGCGTTTCAAGGAGAGGCCGAGGACATCGTCTGCGATCTTTTTGATTACCTCCTGGACGGCTCGACTCGCAGCAGTGCCTTCTTTAGAGGATTCCAAACCTTCGACGATAATTTCCACAAAAGCTTTGTAGACGATCCGAGGTTCATTTCCAGATATCAATTTTCAAGACAGTTTCCGAAGCTTGAAGACATTCCGGAAATTAGGAACCCATCCATAAAGGGACTTACTGAAGTCATGCGTGGTTGTGGGATTGGTTGCGACTTTTGCGAAGTAACCCTAAGGCCGTTGAGGTATTATCCGCCAGAGAAAGTGCGAAGGGAAATAGAAGTCAATGTGCGAGGGGGCCTAGATAACGCGTGGCTCCACAGTGACGAGATATTCGCGTATGAACATGGCAGGAACTTTGTGCCCAATTTCGAGGCTCTTGAGGAGTTAATGGAAACTGTGATGAGCACTCGTGGGGTTACTCAGAGCAATCCTACGCACGGAAGGATATCTATACCTGCGGCCTATCCAGAACTGATGAGGAGGTTGTCTGAAATTCTTCGAGCTGGCCCGAGCAACTGGATTGGCCTCCAGGTCGGCGTGGAGACAGGAAGCGACAGGCTGGCAAAGCTTCACATGCCGAACAAAACGCTACCCTTAAAGATCGGCCCCGATGGATCGTGGCAAGAAATCGTGTGGCAGGGAACATATGTCATGAACAAATACTACTGGAGGCCAGCGTTTACAGTTCAGGTAGGACAGCCTTCTGAGACTCCTGAAGATAATTGGGAGACAGTTGCTCTCATTAATCAGATGAGCAACTCCGAAGTGGATGGCAGGCCTTTCGAATTCACGATCACTCCGATGCAAAATGTGCCTCTAGGACTGATCAAGAACAGGGAGTTTTCAAGCCTTGTACTTGACGAGTCACAGCTTGCAGTCTATTACGCTTCCTATAGACATCTTGCAAAGATCGCGGCGCGAGACGCTTTCAGCGCTGGAAAGAACGGCAGGGACAAGAGTGTATTCTCAAAGCTTGGAACTGGAACGCTTATCGGTATAGGAGGGAGGCTCATGCTGAGAGTCGTTTCGAGCATCTGCAAGAAGAGAGGAGTCGATCTAGAAAAGGCTGCTCGTTACGGACTCGATCGGAAAGTGCCACAAGCGCCTCTGCTTCGCGCCTCTTAACTTTAAGGGATCTTCCAAACTTTACTCGCGTAGCTTTTTTCCCATCATCTAGTTTTCCACTTCTACTATCGATTCCGCAAACTGCGAGCCATGCGTTGGTATTGAATTCGGATCTGAATTTAGCAAACAGAATCTACAGGCTATCGAGAGCTAGTAGGAATTTTGCCTTAAACTAGTACGAAGGCAATTGGGTTTTTGCCAAATATGTTTACTACCTGCCAATTACCTCATTCCTGTTAAGTAGTTAAAACAAATCCGAGGCTACGAAGTATATGATTAACAAACATCAAGAGGGAGAAAAAAAGCCACCTCAAGAGGAACGGTACATGCACGAAATCGTGATGAAATTGTTTTCTTGCCCCTTTTGTACATTCATCGAAGAAATAATAGGTCTCACTAACTTGGAAGACTTGGAAGATATAATGTATCTGCAACACATGAGAAAATGTCACGGTCTTGAGAGATAGGAATGAAATCAGCTGTGCAAGTTTCTGCACGTTAGGTGTAGAACAGAAAGTTAACTAACTACAGCATTTTCCTGCCCCATTCATTCGGCAGGCGAGGATGAAGACTAAGAAGAAGACGTAGTTTGCTCAGAATCCGTCGGAAGTGATTTTGTGAGTGCGTTCAAGATTTTTTCTGCTTCTTCGCGTGTTTTGAAGATGGCCGTACCTCTATCCCGAAGGCGCGCGAGTGTACCCTCATCGAGTCCTTTCAAACTCTTCTGATTTATCAAGATCTGAAGATCGATCCAATCTGCAATGCTCTTCGTTTCTTCGAGATAGATTGCATAACCCTTGTCGGAAGGTAATGAAACGGGTTGGACAGTTTCTTCAAAACTCCTCTGAGTATCAATTGGGGTCAGAGCAAATAGCTTAAGCTTTGCTCTCCCCTCTTTTTTTCTAGCTTCTTCTTCAACTCTCTCTTCTCCTTCTTCTTGTTCTTCCTCTCTTTTCAATTCTCTTTCAAATCGAATTTCAGAACAATGGCTTAGTTGTATGTAAGTCTGCGTATTCTCTGTGTGTTCTCTTTTCTCCCTGACTTGATCAGAGGACTTTTTCTCTTGCATCTGAGAGATTTGAAGCAGTTGACTGTGAGAGCGCAAGCCTCTTGGATGCAACTCTTTCGCTGTAGGCTTTAGCCCCAAGAGAATCGAAAACCTCAACGCACCAATCTAATACGATCTTCGCTCTTTCGGTTTCACCGTTCATGAGGAGCGAGAGAGCAAGATCAAATCGGTCTCGACCTTGCTCGAATGGCCATCCCAAACGTCTCCATTTCTCGGCGCTCTTCTCGAATGAGTTGATGGCTTCGTGGAGTCTTCCCTCATGGAAGCTGAGACAGCCCAAAGCTCTGTAGTAGTAGCCGTACGCCCAATCTTCATTGATGGATTTAGCAAGCGATGAAAGCTCTGAAACAAGTACTTCGGCTTCTTCTCTTTTTCCTTGCTCTAAACATACGCGGCTCAGAATCTCAAGGCAATTCGTGTATCTCATGCAGTTGTCAAATCTCAACCCGAGCTTCCTGCACAATTCCAAAGCTGTCCGTAGGTATTCTTCTGCTCTAGAGTATTCGAGCTTCTCAAAGTGAAGCTGACCTAGAGAGATGTAACATGGAATGATCGCCTGAATTTCCTTTGCCTTAGTTGCAATTGGAAGGTAAATGTCGAAGTACTCTTGTGCGTTTTTGTACTCACCGCGGCAGAGTGCGACTTGGCCGAGTATCTGGAAGGCAGATGCGAATCTGTGAGGATGCTGAGCAGATAATTCAGGTAGGAACTCATTCACAGACTCTTCAGCCTTTGACCATTCTCCCATTGGGATGTAGGCGTAGAGGCTCAAGGCAAGCTTGGTATAGGAATAGAGTATTGAATGATTGGTTCTTCTCTCGAACCGCAGGCCTTCAAGGTAGAACTGAACAGATTTCTTCATGTCACCACCGATAGCGATGTACAAATAGCCAAGATTATTGTAAGCCCTGCAGGTTTCTTCGATGCATCCGTTTTCAATAGATATTTTGAGAGACTTCTGGAAGTGTTCCACTATCTCTTCTTTCCTGGTAATTGGGAGTAGGAAAGCAAGAGTTTGATGGGCGTTTGCTTCGATCTCAGGAACTGAGAGCTTCTCAGCCGTCGCAAGGGCTTTCTCGCAGAGTTTCTCTGCTTCAGATAGGTTCTCTCCCATTCTCCAGTAGAGCCTTGCGATGCTCTCATAAACTGCAGCCAACTCTTGCAAGTCAATCGAACTTTGACTCGCCTCCGACAACAGTTTTTCTGCTTCTTTCAGAGCCGCTAGTCCTTTCTCCCTATCGTAAACACTATTCAAATAGAGTACTCCAATTTTCCTATGGACTCTTGCGGCTGCAGTCTTGCCGAAAGACTCACCATTCCTCTGGAAAAGCGAGGCAGCATCATTCCAGTACTTGAGTGCCAGGTCGTTTTCGCCCATTAGATATTCAGCATCGCCGATTCTTTCGGATATCTCGCTTCGAATTTTGAGCTCTTCTGAAAGCTCGAGGGCAATCCTGTAATACTTGGCCGCCTGCTCATAATCATGCATTTTGAAGATGCTCTCTCCGGCAGAGACACAATGTCTTAGAAAATCTTCCTCTA
>CADDZS010000130.1 GCA_902812485.1 archaeon | reverse complement strand
AGAGTTCTAATCATCGCAAGCAAACTTTCCCCCTCAACGATCAGAGACGGCATCGAGATTGTTGGAAGTTGGTCCCCAGGCGCACGAGGGCTCTTCCAAGCGATCAGAGATTGCATACGAAAGCGTGGTGATATCTTTCACATTCAAGCTCCGCCCATGTTTCTAAAAAGCACATTCGGAATGGTCCTCCTTCCTCTTGCCATCGCAGCTCTCAAGGCGACCCGCAAACCCGTGATTGTGACGCTTCACACTGTCATCGATATCTCTCAAAGAAACAATGCACGCTACTCCGCTGACAATACACTGCAACGAATCTTCAGTTCAAGTGGCGTTCTCTCTCGAAACTTTCTTAGAGTGTATGCCAAATCAGTCTCTTTCCTTTCGACAAGAATCATAGTTCACAGCGAACTCATGAAAGAAACACTCGTTTCTCAGTACTCGATATCGAGGGAAAAGATCGTCGTGATACCTCACGGCGTCAACAAAAAGCCGAAAGAAATCGGCTCTCGTTTGGGTGAGCCGGGTGCTCGTGAGCTGCTCTTTTTCGGATTCATAAGGCCGAGCAAGGGACTCGAGTTCTTGATTGACGCATTTCTCGACGTAGCGGATCGAATCCAGGATACAAGGCTTGTAATCGCGGGAGGAGCGGTGCACCCAAGAGACAAAGAGTACCTCGATTTTCTGATGAGAAAGATATCAAGCTCTCGCCACGCAGAGCGAATATTCTTGTTTATTACGACGACGAAGAAGAAGAAGAAGCGAGGGGATGAGCTGCTCTCAGATGAAGAAATAGCCTCATTGATTGAAAGAGCGTACGCCATAGTTCTTCCCTATCTAGATAACTTTATCGAAGTTAGCGGGGTCGTCGCAAACGTCATGGACTATGGCAAGCCGATAATCTGCACTCGCACTCCGCGCTTCCTCGGTGATCTTTCACCGAATATCGATTGTCTCATGGTCGAACCCGGCGATGTAAGAGGTTTGAGCAACGCGATACAAACAGTTCTCGAGAGGAAAGATTTGGTGGAAATGATGAAAAGAAATCTCGAGGCGAAGGCTCGTACCCGCTATTGGGAAAGGATAGCAGAAGAGCATCTCAAAGTCTATGCTATGAAATAGTGGAAATTAGGGGGCGGGGAGGAAATCCTTCTCTTCTTCTCGCTTTTCTTCCCAAAATCTCCCGTCAAGATTGCGGAGAGATCTGCGTGAGATAAATGTCGTCGAGGTAAACTCCCGCGCCGCTACTCACATTTGTCCCAAGAAAAGCAATGTTCTCAGAAGGTCCTGGGAGCGAGAAATTGAGTGTGATAGTCGACCACTCATAGTACGGGTTGAGCTCCGAGCCATAAACTTGGCGACTTTGAAATATGGGGGAGCCAGAGATGTTAGCTAATTCGAGGTTCATGATAAAGCCAGAGTAAGGATTAGAAAGCCTCATCCTGAACGAGGCTTCGTACGTGCCGGCTGGAAGAATCTGATATGTCATGTTCCAGAAGAGCTCGTTCCCGTACTCGCTTGGCGGAGAATAGAGAACTGTCCCCGAGTCGGACTGCTCATCAAAGAGAGACACCCCCGAAACAAGCTTGATGTTTTGATAGTTGCCAACCTCAAAGAAGGGTTCGAAGATTTCTGGAGCTCCAGTGTAATTGAGTTCCAAGAGGACGATCCCATCTATTGAAGCCACAACTCCATAGTCGCCTCTCTCTATCACACTTGTTATGATCTGCGCGGATGTCTCGTTGTTGTAAAGATTCAATAGTTCTGTGGAGGTTCCGTCGTAAAGTATGTACTGAGGGAGACTCGGGACGTAAGTCAAGTAGGCGTTTGCTCTGCTACTCACGTAGGCAAAGATGCTGTTGTCGGTGAGGATCGATGCGTTCTTTGGCACCATGGAAAGTAGCTCTCTCAAGACATAAGCTCGTTCGCCATTCCCGTAGCCTGTGTAGGAAGATCCTGGGAACACGCCGATTGTCCGAGGATTCAGCGGAGTGAGAAAGATAGAAGAAGCGACTATGACAACAAGTGCTATCGCAACCCCCGATCTGGCTTTTGTTTTCATCGGGATGGAAAGGATCTTCGAAAGAGCAAGCACAAAACCGACCATTAGGAAAGGAATCACGGCGGCAGGGTACTGCCACCCGAGCTCGTAAAATGCTGCGTGATTTGAGAGAAGCGATATAGCAAGCCAGGGGGCAGCCATGATTAGAGTTATGGGCTCGAAGAGCGGGATAAATGCAAAAACCACAAAGAGTTCACCCAAGTACGCTAATTTTGCAAGATAGCTGTAGGAGAGCGCCTCCCCCAACTTCACTGGATTCAATAGATTTGTGAAGATCTGTCCTGCGCCGCTTCCGAGGCTGTTCCAGTTTTGGGAGGACACAAGAGGTGGGGGTCCGAATAAAGACACGAATTTGAGGGCAACAACAAACATGAGAACGCCATAGATTGAAATTCCAAGCGAAATCAGAATCGGTTTTGAGCTTTTGGTACTTGGTCTTTGAATCTCGCCCATTTGGGGGGCACTTTTCCAGAATCTCTTCGAGAAGCGATCGAGCGCGTTAGTAACTCGCCTAGAACTCACTAAAAGCCAATAAAACCCGAAGAACACGATCAGAAGATTCGCATAATCTATGGTTATTGAGCAAAGAATTACGAAAATCGTGCACCCAATCCAGTTTCTCACATAGAAGAAGTAGAACGCAAAGAGGAAGAAAAGTGGAAGGAAAGCCTCTAGGTGAAAATCGTACAAGTTCACTGCTGCAATCCCTGGATTGATCAAGTAGACAAATGGGCAGAGTAGCGCCATCGAAGCAGAACTAAGCTTTACTCTTGCAAGGAGGTAAACTGGGAGAGCTCCGAGACCTAGCACAATAGACTGCAAAACAAGCAAAGTCTCTGGTCTTGGAAGAATCGAATATACTATCAAAACTAGATACATCAGGGGTGCAAAGTGAACGCCGAAGAAAGATCCTCCAGTGTTCCAGTAGAGATCTGGCGTTTCGTAAAACAGCCTGCCATGCAGAGCCGTCCAGAGCGCCTGATTGTACACACCCAAGTCAAAGCCAAGATCGTTGAAGGTTCTGAACTTGACCAGCGAATAGTACGAGAGAGTAATCGAGTACGCAGCTATCCCGAGAAACACAAGCCAAGTAGAAAGTTTCACTTTTGAGTAGCGTCGTGAAAGCTCAGAGTCAATCTTTCCGGAGAGCAATCTCGCATAAGCTGCGAAATCCCGTCCTGATCGGTTTTCCCCAGCCGTCAATGTGAAATCTCTCTATCAGATTTGGAAAAAGGATTCATCGCTTTCGTTGCTGAAGTATCCAAAATTCAATCTTCGCATCTCAATCAGAAGACTCGTATGCTTTGTGTTAGTTTTAAGATAGAGCTCGTGAGTGGACCGTAATTATGATGATGCTACTCTTGATCTTGTTATCCTCATCTTTTGTAAGCGTAAACGTTGTGATATGTACTTCGCGCCATTCTCAAACGTGCCCTCCTCTTGTTACCTCAAAATCTATGAGCGGATATTGTGGTTTATAAGAGAAATCATCATCATTATTTCACATCGGAATCCCTTCAGCGGGGGGCGAAGAAAGCGTGGTTCTTGAAAATCTTTGCGAGAAAAAGAGAAAGAGCGGGAATGAGTTTCAAAGATCAGACTGGTAATTTAGGCGACCGGGGAAAAGAAAATCCTCTCAAAGGCTCGACTGAACAAATCGCTCGAGCGTCGCTTCATTTCCATGACCACTGCGCCCAGAGCCGTTGAAGGCAAGAGCTATCCGCCACTTTTCCGCAATCACGGTTGCATCAAAGGCCCTTGCTCGCTTGATGCAAGCACCCCTCATGTATTCGGTGCCCCTCTCTCGCCATAGGCTATGAGACATCATGACCATCCTCTTGCCAGAGTCGACGAGCCAGCCTGTTTCGCCATCGATCACAGTGGTTGCAGGTCCCTCGCGGTTGTAAGTCATGACCGGAGTCCCGCAAGCCATGCTCTCGACAGGTATGTACCCAAAGGGTTCGTGTGTGAAGGGAAACAAAGTGAAAAGCGCATCAGTGTAAAGATCCACGAGCTCTTCGTCATCAACAAATGGGAGAATCTCAATGTTTGGATGCTTCAACAGCAGTGCTGCGTCCCTACCAAACTTTCCTCCAAAGACCTTGAGCTTGACTCCAGCATCCGCCACAGAACTCAACACCTTGAGATCACTCTCCTTTCCCAAGTATGAGAGAACATAATCGCGAGATGGGTTCTTTCTGCTAGGCCTGAATAGCTTCGTGTCAATAGGCGGCTGAATAACACCATCCACGAAGATTCCTCTTTTCTCATACATTTTCTTTGAGAAGAAGGAATTCGCAACGACCCTCTCGCTAGAATCCCTAAAAGTCTGAAGCAGTCTGTTTTCGAGTATTGAGATGAAGGGCGAAAGTATAGAGCTCACAGTTCTGTAATAAACTGGCAAGCTCCCTCGTATCGCATCGATCGCTTCAGTGATTGGACCCTGCCCGTACCAAATCTTGTTCTTTGCGAGAACTGTGTTGGAAAAATTCACAATTTTCACATTTCCGAGATCGTGGATTCTGTCCAGAACAGAATTTAATGCGCAGTAAACCCAGTGGAACAAGTAAGAAGTAGATTCGTTGAGAATTCTCACCCCGTCTCCCAGGGAGATTACCTTGACTCTGCAGGTTTCAAGCCATCGCTCGAGACGAGTACTTATGCAAGGTGTAAGTACGCAAACTTCCTGATTCTTTGCAAGTTCTCTTGCGATGAGGACTGGAGGCCTTCCAGCTCCATGATCGCTGTTTAATGGATCCGAAATTACGACAATGCCGCTTCCGGAACGGACAGACTTTTGGCTAGTGGGTTGGTATCGCAACATGCTGTAATTCTCGCACCTCCTACTATTCTTGTCTCTTTCTTTATCTGTAAGGAAAAAATCTTGGCTCGGTCTGAAACACCACAGCATGATCAAGAACAATATTGTGCGGAAAGTAGGAAACTGCATGCTATCAAACAAACGAATTTGGAAGATATCCTTCGAACTTGAGGAGGGGAAAATCTGGTGAGATGGTTGATGGAAGGAACAAGAAGATCAGAAGAGGACAAGGAAGAACTTGCATCGGAAGAGCACAAAGGAAAAATCGAGCCTCGCAAGCATTTCAATCAACTTTCAGGCTATAAAAGTATACTTACGCGTTTCGTGAATACCGAAATGGATTCCAAATCAATTTGCAAAGAAAGATGGAAAAATAATCCCTCGATTTCTCATAGTAAATTATTTAGATCGACCTTGAATTGAGTTAGAGCATCAAAGCACGAACTAGCTCGCTTTCTGAGGGCTCTCGGCGCCGCTGATGGGAAGCTTGTTGTTTTCAAACGACCCGATGTATCGCGTCTTTGCGGTGGTTTAGAGCAGAAGATTTGGAGCCGTTCTAAGAGTAGAACAGCAAAGTTTCAACTTGGTTTCTGGCTCTTCTAAAGAGCCTTCTATTTTCTC
>CADDZS010000129.1 GCA_902812485.1 archaeon | reverse complement strand
CTCTCTGCATCCTACTATCCTCGGGAGAACACCTCAATTTGATGTTTCTTTTGCTTTCGAAACTCTTACTACTTTTCTTTCTATTGTTATACCATTAGGACATGGACTCATCCAAATCGGCCGCTCAGGACCGCGGAAATGCTGGATCGACTGGGCAGGCCGAAGAAATCAAGCCTGGCGACCGAGTGCTTCTCTATTTAGACGAAAGAAGAACATGGCTTGTGGAAGTGAAAGGTGAAAAGAACGAGTTTCACACGCATGCGGGAATCATCAGTATTGCCGACATCATAGGAAAGAGATTCGGCGACACGGTTTCGACTTCGCTTGGTGCGAAAATTTTCCTCTTGCGCCCGAGCATAGTTGATTATGTGATGAAATCTGAAAGACGAACTCAAATCGTCTATCCAAAGGACTTTTCATACATTTCCGCAAGATCTGGAGTTCATTGTGGGTCAATTGTTCTCGAATGCGGAACAGGTTCAGGAGCACTCACCACATATCTCGCTAGCCTAGTTTCTCCGCTAGGCAGAATTGACACATTCGAAGAGCGTACGGATTTTCTGGAGGTTGCAAAGAAAAACGTCGAAAAAGCCCAACTAAGTGAATTCGTGGAATTTCACAACTCGAGTCTCTTGAATTTCAATCTTCTCGAAGGAAGGTACGATCTTGCTCTTCTCGACACAGGCGATATTCCTCCTTTGCTTGACAAGGTTCACTCTTCTCTCAAAGGCTCTTCATTCCTCTTCTGCATCTGTCCAACCACAAATCAAGCAGAGCGGGTGGCGGTCGAGATGAAGAAAGGCTTTGTCGACATCGAATGTGTTGAAATCTTATTGAGGAGGATAGAGGCGAGGCTTGGAAAAACTCGCCCCTCGATGAGAATGATCGGTCATACTTGCTACCTCGTTTCCGGGAGAAAAATCAACAAAACACGATCGTTTTCCTCTCCCTCTTTGTGAAAGAGTTAAATCACTTGCTTCCAGATTGGCTTGATCAATTCTGCACACCTTGAACTCAAGAGACATCGCTGAAGACGCCGCTTTCTTTCTCTATCTTGCTCCAGTTGTTGCAAGCATAGTTTACGGCGCAGTCGAATGGTATGAGATTGATCGAACCTCTCACTCCATGCCGCTTCTTGCCTACCTTATCGTTTCGAAGAGCCCGTATCTCTTTCTCTTTTCAATAGCTGCTGTATGCCTCGCCCTTGTAATTGAGACACGCTTCGCAGATTACGATGAGAGGCCGAAGGTGATACTAGGAAACGCGACGAGAATGCAAATTCTCGCAGTTGTTGTTTTGATTGTCTCCTTCGCTGGTGCACTCAGTAACGCGGGCTATACAGATATCGGTACTGCCTTCGGTGTGTTCTTGAATGGAAGGTTTGCATTGATTTACGGATTTTTCTTGCTGGGTACATCGATATTGCTCTCGCCAAGGCAGCTTATAGGAAAAGCTGGCACTGGAATGGTTGCTGAGATATTGGGCCTTTTACTCATCGGTTTGTCTCCAGCTGTGCTTTACGTTGCAAACAAAATTCACATTACTCTTTCCATATCTGCTGGAATCGCGACCATCGTCTTGCTGATAGGAGTCTATCTTCTCGTGGCCGGCTCTAAGCTATTCCAGAAAAAGACAACTTCTGTGGAGCCTATTCAGGTCAAATCATCAGCTTGATGTCAGAATAGAAGAAGACATTCAAAGCCCGGAAGGAACGCTATGTCCCCCGCGGGGATATTTTCTCCTTATCAAGGCATGAATCTCCTGAGGATTTTGATGAGAATCTGTGATCGTAATTCCGAAAGGCCTTAAAGCATCGTCCACTGCGTTTGAGATGGCACCGAGAGGAGAACCTCCTCCTTCACCCACCCCGCGTATCCCTTTGGGAGCAAAGAGCGAGGGCGTCTCGATAGAAGATGTCATAATATCGGGAATATCAACGGCGGATGGAACAAGATAGTCCACGAATGTACTACTCTCAAGCTGCCCGTTTGCATCATAATAAAAGTTCTCAAACATTGCTGCACCTATTCCATGAGCAGCAGCCCCATGAACCTGGCCCTCCACGATCATAGGATTGATCTGCCTACCGCAATCATCGACAACCACGTAGCGAAGTATCCTGAACTTCCCAGTGTCAGGGTCTAGTTCGATTGCAGCCACATGGGTCTGATACGAGTATGTGAGAGTCTGATTAAGCCTCCACTTCTCGTCGGGAAAGGTGAAATCCGGCCTCCAAAAGTGTATTGCGACAAGGCCTGGCTCCATTCCTTTCGGAAGAAGGGCGTTGTTAACCCAAGCAGCATTTGCAATCTGCCAGAGAGGGATCTTCTTCTCGGGGTTCGTCCTGACAACTGCGTTTCCCTCCCTGAACTCAATTAGATCAGGAGTCTCTCCAAGCAGATGTGCTGCAATTATAGATGCTTTCTCTTTCAACTTCTTAGTCGCACCGAGAAGAGCTCCCGTTCCCATTACGGCTGAACGGCTAGCGTACGAGCCCGACTGATGGGAGTATGGATTCACCGCCGAATCGAACCAAGGTAGAACCGTTACCTGATCTGGGGTAAGTCCAAATTCGTCCGCAACAATTTGCGAAGCAAAAGTTTCGTGTCCTTGTCCCTGAGGCACAGTTCCAAGCGCAACCTGGATCTGCCCTAATCCGTCAATGCTCACTCTGGCCGCTTCTGAATTCCCAGAGAAGGGGTTAGCATCAGTCAGAATCTTTACCTGCCCAAAATTGTTCGTTCCAGAATCTATCACAGTGGAGATGCCGATTCCAATGAGTTTCCCCCTTCGCCTTGCGATGGCTTGTTCTTCCCTCAAGCCATCATAGTCAATGAGTTTGAGGGCCTTCCTGAGCGATTCTGCATAGTTCCCGCCATCGTAGACTCCTCCGCTCGGCGTCACGTAAGGCATCTCCTCCGGGGCAATGTAGTTCTTGAGCCGCATGTCTGCAGGATCTATTCCTAGCTCCTTTGCGGCAATGTCGATTATCCTCTCAATCATCCAGAGATGTTGCATTCTCGAATATCCTCTGTTTGGCCCGACCGGACACTTGTTTGTCATCACCTGATAGAAATCCATCCGAAAATTCTTGAACCTGTAGCATCCAGGCGTGACCTGAGCCCAGATGGTAGCACCCGCCGGTTCATACCTTGTGTACGCTCCACAATCGTCATACGCGACCACCTTCATGCCGAGGATGGTGCCGTCTTTCTTCACTGGAACCTCGACATCGAAACTTCTTTCATTGCCATGCGTCGCCGCGATCAAGTGCTCCTTCCTGTCCTCGATCCACTTGACAGGTCTTTTGGCCTTCATTGCAAGCAAGCAAACAAGAGCGATGTATGGATAGCTGATGATCTTAACACCGAATCCGCCTCCGATATCTCCAGTGATGAATCTCATCCTGTTCGAGGGAAAGCGCAACCCAAAGGAAAGCCAAGGAACACAGAACATAGGCATTTGATTATTGCAGTAGATTGTCAAGAAACCAGTTGATCTGTCGAGGTGCGCCACAACTCCGTTTGTTTCAATCGGTGTAGAGCTGAATCTGTGAAAGTGAAGCGATGCCTTCACTACTTTGTCGGCACTATTCATTGCACCTTCGATATCGCCATAATCCCAAGTCCCATGAAATACAAGGTTTGATCCTACTTCTTCGTGAATGACGGGCGCATCGGATTGAAGAGCCTTTCTTGCGTCCAGCACATGATCCAAGACTTCGTACTCCACTTCAATGAGCTCAAGGGCATCTTCAGCTATAGCTCTTGTCTCAGCTGCGACAGCTACGACAGGTTCTCCGACAAAGTGAACCTTGTCAACAGCAAGACAGTAGTCTTTCAGTTTGTTAGCTGGATGAGGTGATATCTGGAGGAAAGGATCGGTAAGCTTCGCGACCTCTTCCCCTGTGAGCACGCAGACAACTCCTGGATGTCTTTCTGCCTTGCTCACATCTAATTTCTTGATCCGAGCATGGGCATAAGGCGAGCGAAGAAAAGCGGCATAGAGCATTCCAGAAAGCTTCACGTCGTCTATGAATCTCCCCATTCCTGTGATCAGTCTTGGATCTTCTTTGCGCTTGATAGGCTGTCCCATCCAAAGCTTTGCTTCTGGCTTTATCAGCTCAGTTATGGTTGCACTCAATATGACAATCGACGCCTCTCTTTTGCACTTTCTCCATTTCATTGTAGAGGTAAGAAAGAAAAAAATCGTTCCAGCTCTTCTAGAGACTGAGATTTCACAATTAATCGTTTCGGCTGTTTTTCAGATTCTGCATTCTCAAGAAGAGAAAGTAAATTGAGCTTCTCTTTTCGCAGATACGATTCTTTTCGCATGCTATAAACAAGTTCAAGTGTTTAGTCATTCTAAATCAGCACCGAAGCACCAGAGTGCAGACTGCATTTCATATGATTCTGGTGCAAATGAGAGCCCGAAAACAAGGAGTTTCAAGACAAGCGAGTTAGTTCAGTTTCTACTTTGTCGAACAACGGAAGAATCAGAACATTATGAAGCAAGTGAACTTTCAATTAGATTTGAATATGTTTCGTTAGCTATGGCGCTGTTATCCTCATTGATTTTGATCCAGAGTTTTCTCCCCCTTTAATTTGGCGCATTAGTATGTACCAAAAAGAGCGCATCGCCATAATATCTCCTCAATTGCAATCGTTAGTTTACTTGAGAAGCTCCATCATAACAAATTGCTCAAGTGAATTCCAAACTCGGATTTTTCCGTGATTTCCTAATCTCAAGCATTGCTGTTAACGGTTAAGAATTCAACTGCTGCTTAAGCTTTGCTTGTTTTGCGCAATGCTTTGTACTTCTATTATTTGATCTCCTCTCACCTTTTTTCCCTCTCCAATAGAGTATCCTTTTCGCATTGGTTTGAACAATTAACAAGCGCTCGCCTCTTTGTTCAACGGAGACAAGAGAGTAGGAATGAATATGTTCAATCAACGCAATGTGGGCCTGGAGGGATTTGAACCCACGACCGACCGGTGTCTCAAAAATCCTCTTCTTCCCGGTTATTCTTTTATTGCAAGATGCAAGTCGGGAAAGCAGATTCTGAAATTTATGAGCCGGTCGCTCTTGGCCGGTTGGTTCCCTATTCCTTCCGGGCTATTTCACTTCGAAACCAACGTTTCGCAGTTCTACCAAGCTGAGCTACAGGCCCTCACACATTCTCCCTCTTTCTTTCAACGAGCTCAGATTAACTTATTCGACACCATATTATTATTTGCTCTCCGATTCAGGCCTGTACTCAATGAAAAGCCTAAAAGAATGCCAACCCCGAAGCTCGCTTCAGGCTCCGGTGGTGTAGTCCGGTCAAGCATACTGCCCTTTCGATTTTCAAAGTAAATGAGAAGACAGGCAGTGATCGCGGGTTCAAAGAATTTTCTCAAGAGCTCCCAAAAAAAGGAAATCTGAAAGGAATATCGCCTTTTGGATTACGCAAAGAGAAACTTGAAAATCCCGCCCGGAGCATCCTATCTAATTCTCCTGAATATTCAATGTCAGGAAAAGATGTGAGAGAGAGAAACGACGAGCAAAAAAA
>CADDZS010000128.1 GCA_902812485.1 archaeon | reverse complement strand
AACGATCCGCTACCCACTTGAGTGCCTGAAGGTTGTGAAGTTACTATCCAAGAACCGCTTCCGCTACAAGTCGTGCTAACAGATGCATTGATCAACGTGTTTGGAGGAAACTCGCCCGTCGGAACGTTCCAAGTTATTGTGCATCCGTCAGGATTGACCAACCCGTACACATGAAACGGCCTTGGAGTGAAAGCTCCAGCCGCCGGAAGGAATCCCAAGCTTAACACGAAAGCCAGAACCCCAACGAAAGTTACCGTACGCAATCTATTCAGCATATAGATCAGTGTTCCAGATGCGGATTATAGGGATATGTAAGCGTTGCTTTCAATTTATCCAGCGCGCTCGTATTGAGAATTCCTTAAAACCAAGGACGTCATGGCATATCGAGTTTCGAGAGCATGAATATGTCAAATTTCCTTCATCTTTATCTCGTTGGCCCAAACCATTTGACTTCTCCCTCAACGTGAGATTTTCAATTTGGCCTTGCTAATTCAATTTCTTCCTCTTTTGCTCAGGAGGAAGAGGGAGAAGAAGGCGGTGGTATTTCCTTCGGCCTCTTTCTTCTAAGGGTGAGAGTTGCTCCGATCAAGACTCCGATTACGACTATAATCGCGAGAATGTATGCGATCTCAAAACCAGGAGATACTCCTGCCGAACTGCTGCTGGTGCTGCTCGTCATCGTCGTCAAAGATTGCGAAGCAGCGTTGGTCCTCGTGGAGTTTGAGTAAAGCGACGGAGAAACGCAGGCGCTCGATTGACAGCTTATATGGCTGAAAGTGTAGGGGTCCAAGCTGTAATCTCCCATGTCTATCTCGTGTCCATTTGTCGATGGAGTGGAGGGGAAACCCGAAAGAGAAGTCCCCTTGTAGTATACCCAAACGCTGTCTGGATAAGCAAGAGGGATCAAGGGAAGGAACTCACTCTCGAGTCCATCTATCTTCATCACATCTTGCTGAACCTGAGAGCTGCTGGTGTTGGTGTTGACCTTGTTCAGCAAAATGTAGTACTCCGTCTCGGCCGACGGTGGGCTTATCCATGTCGTTTGATTCCAGAACCAAGGATAGTAGAGCTCAAACCCCGGCTCAGCATCAAGGTATCCAATCCCGAAAAGCGGGGTGAAAGTCGTCGCAATCACAATCTGTCTCCTGATGTCCCCTATATTCCCAAAGTAGCTTTGGTTCATTTGCGAAAGCGAAAGATACTGGACTGAGATCTGCATTCCCGCAGATCTGAGAAAAGAGGCGACCATCTGCGCAGTCTCGTTGTCTGTTGTGTAGTTCGTGTCTGTGTATATCTTGAAACTCACCCTCGCGCCGGTCGACGAGTAAAACAGACCAGAGCTGTTCGAGACAAGTCCTGGGACGCTCTCGAAACTGTTCATTGCCCTAGCTTCGCTGTACGGATACTCCAAAGCGCTTGTGTTGTGCCACAAAGTGGCTGAGGGCGGTATCAAGCCCTCGGCCTCAAAGCCCGGAGTCGCATATCCAGAGTAAACCCCTTGAGCAATCTCGCTCGTGTTTATGGCGTAAGCAAGCCCCTCGCGGAAGAAAGTCTCGTTGAACGGGTACTGCGAAACGTTGTACTCCATGTATGTGAGGGCACGATCTGGCTCCACGACTACCCCGTAGGACGAGGGGCTTCCAGAAAAGCTAGAAACTGAAGACCAGCTCACCTGTGCGAGGTCAGTCTTTCCCTGCTGAAGCAGGTACACCGCATCGGATTCCTTTGAGACGAAGTTTATGTAAATCTCCGAGAGATTTGGGCCATCCCAGTAGTGTGGGTTTGCGACTAGGGTGATGTTATCACTTCCCGCAGTGTACTTCAAGTGATAGAAGGGGCCGCTTGTCACATCCTGCGCAAAGTTTGTATCAACCGCGAAATCCCTTCCCGACCAAACATGCTCCGGAACTGGCGTGAAATAGTACTGCGACGACATGATCAGCCCAAACCTAGAATCAGTCTTGTTCAGATTGAACTGAATCACTGAAGAATTCAATATCTCAATGCTCTTAATCTCATAGCGAAGACCAATGAAATCCCTCGGAGTGTTCATTATGTATCCGCTTCCAAGCCCGAAGGTGAAGTTGACGTCGCTTGAAGTTATTGGAGTTCCGTCGCTCCACTCGGCCCCAGGCCTTATGTAAAGATCCCAGACTGTCGCATTTGCATTCGTCGAAATACGATTGAAAATCCCTGCTTCAGAGTTATTGGTCCCATCCTGCAAAACCGGCAGCCCGAAACCGTACTCGAGATCGATTATCCTCCAACAGCTCACGCAGCTTGGCGGAGCGTTGAGCTGATTGAGCGAAGACGGCTCGCCCACTAGAGTCATCCTGAGAATCCCGCTCTGAGGGGAGCTAGCCTGAGCTTCTCCAAAATTTTGAAAAGATCTACTATGTGGGGAGGAGGAGGAGAAGAAGAGAAGGAATACTCCCTTTCCGACAAAGAAACTTGGAAAGACAAGTAGAACTATCAAAGCAAAACTCGCAAAGAACAACGACGCCCTCCTTCCTCGCTTCTTGCGAGTTGAATCGGATGATGATGATGCTGCGTTTGTCAAAGAAAGAACGAAAACTCCTGATGCTTACCACTTCCTATCCAAAATAGTCCCGATAAAAATCTAGCGAAATCTTTTCGCCAAAAACAAAAGAAAAGAGAGAGAGTGAGAGGGAGGAAGGAAAAAGCCGCGCGTGAGAAAATAAGTTTCGAGCTTTGTAATTGTGGTACTGATTTCAAATTCACAAGGATGATTATTCTCCAAAACCCGAAGAGAGAGTGAAGTCATAATCGCAGAAGTAGTTATTTTCCCCTTGAAAGAGAAACAGGAACAACAACGAGAAGAAGAAGACACAGCGAGATCAAATCTCAAAGGGTCGAAGAATCAAAAGGACTATCGTTCTCTTTCTTCTTCTTCTTCCTCCTCCTCCACTGCGACGACATTCTCGCTATCTCAAGAGATCAATGACTTTCCCTCTTCCGAGTCGACCCCACATCTCAGCCTCGCTCAGAAGCTATCTCTCAGGTTGTTTGGATACGCAAAGATTGGCACCTTGAGAAGTCGGAGGAAGGAGGTTTTTCAAAACTCATCATCTGAAGATATCTACGTATCTAGATGTAAATCTCACGGACTCTACGCCGACATACCCCACTGCCTTCCAGATTATGGGCAAGAATTGCGATGCCCAAATTGTGAGAGGTTGTTTCTCATTCTACTTTCTCCAGCTTAGATTGCTTGCAAGCTTTTCCAAAAGACGCGAAGAGTCCCATGAAAAGCGGGGGGGGAGGGAGATAGGAAAAAGACATCATCCATCTCAGAATCTTTCTGTGGGGGCAAGCAATCCTAATTTCCACCCCACTTGCATCTAAATGGGCCCCTTGAGCCACGCTCTCAACGCTTCGTACCAAAAGACGGCGCAGGCAAACCCCAATAGCCCCAGGAAGAGCACCTCAGCTCCTCCCAGATCCGAAGAAGAAGAAGAAGGAGAGTAGAACGCAAGCTCAAGCCCCAAAAACGCCGTGACTATTGTGAAGAAAACAGCGTAGAAAATGAAACGCGGTACGATGAAAGTTCCAACTCTCAGGAAATCCTTTAGGACGTCAGTCTTCACCTCCTCCGCAAGAAGGTACTCCCCAGAGTTCTCCTTGACAAGTCCTAGATCCACAAGCTTCCCCAAGTGGTACTGGGCTAGAGATGAGCTAGAGAAGTGTAGAGCCCTCTGAACCTCCCTCACTCCACATTTTCTATGGGTCACGACGTAAACGTAGACCCGAAGAGTGTTACCCTTGAGCTGAGAGTCGGCTATTTCGCGCTTTATTGGAGTTCCTCCTGTTCCCTCATAGCCGCCAGCACCAGAGGAGTCCCGCCGCCCGGAATTAGTGCTTGACAAATTTGGAATTAGACTCTCCCTCTTCTCCCTTGTGTTTTCCGAGGATGCGTGCTTGCGTAAATACTTTGGCTGGCGATGATGAAAGAAAGAAAGACGAGACATTAAGTTCAGAATTTTACAGGAAGAAAAACCTAGCTGTTTCTAGATTCATATTCTTTTTCCTTTCTCATTTTTTCTTTCTTTTAAATCATCCATTAACCCAAAAAAGAGGAGGAAGAGCTAGATGTCGTAGTCTTCTCCTCTCTTTCCGTGGCCATGGATTCAACTTTATAGCTTCTGCTCAAGATGGGGGGAAGAAAAAAGAGAGAGGCCCAAGCGAGTGAGTGAGAGCACCGCGAGGACGAGAATCCTTCATGAGAGCACTAAGAGGCTATCAACTTTCCATTCTTTTAATTTCGTTCAAATTCTAGAACGCTCTTTCCGATCCACGTTCAAAACTCAAGTTTCTAATATTCTACCCACGTATTGATCAAGAGCAGGGGGTGCCTCATCCAACAGATGAGCTCTAGGATGAGCATAGTTCTCTCGGCCTCGATTGCCGGGGTGCTAGCGATAGCCCTCGTTTTGATAGTTTTGCTCTCAGGAATTTTCTTCCTGAACTCCGGTGGCCCCACCTCCAGTGTCCCGAATGGGCAGGAAGGCATTCTCGCCGTGCTTCTCACCGATCCGCCGGTCGTCCCACAGGGCACAAGCGCGCTTTTCGTTTCGTACGATGAACTTCAGGTTCACCTGAGCAGCGCAGGCAACGACTCTGGCTGGGTCGATCTTGGCTCATCTGGAACGATCAATCTCATGAGTCTTGTCAACACCACGGAGACGATTGCCTCCACGAAGATAGCTGCGACGAGTTTCAACGCCATACGGCTTCACATAGTGTCTGCAGAGGCTACCTTCGAGGGAGTCAACTACAGTGTGGATCTCCCAAGTGGAAGGAACGTCTTGATTGTCCCAATCGAAGGGGGTGCAATCGAGGTTCTCGGCGGAGAGACTTCGGTCTCAGTAGTCGACATCACCCCGACACTCGTGCTTCTTGGGAATCCAGACAATCCAAGATTTGAACTCGTTCCCTCGGCAAAGGCATACGTCCTCTCCTCTCAAGCCGCTTCAAACGTGCACACCTCAGTCGGTGAGAAGGATGACGTCGAGTCTAATCCATATCTTCGAAGCTTGCTTTCGAATTCAAAGTTTCAAATTACATCTGTGATTCTCACTCCGGAACTCCTCTCTATAACAGTGAGAAACACTGGGAACTCTTCGCTTGTGTTCCGCTTTGCTTCAATCTTCCCCTACTCTTCCGGCTCTGGGAGTCCGCTTGTCTCAGAGTCACCAAATCTCCCGCTTCCTGCAATGTCCGAGTACTTTGTGGTGGAGCCTAACTCTAGCCTCGTCCCCCTTGCCACGATAAACCTCACTGAGGCTTACAGCACTATTGCAAGCGGAGGATATCTTCTCCCACCCAGCGCTTCGGTCACTTTCAACTACACTGGCGAGATTACTCTCGGCTTCATAGCCGCACTTGCTTCATCTGGAAATTTCCAAGTGCAACACATCATACCGGGCGAGTACTATGTGGTCAGGATAACAGCAAGTGGAGTGAGCGCTTCTACATTAGTGAAGGCTGAGTAAGAAAGAAAGAAGGACAAAAAGAGAAGAGAATTACGCTTT
>CADDZS010000127.1 GCA_902812485.1 archaeon | reverse complement strand
CTAGCTTCGAAACTTGGCGTAGAAGAAAAGAAGTTTGCAGCCGCGTTTGCCTTCTTTCTCCTCTTTTCAGCAGTTGCAGTTTACGAAAGCTGGGCAATCTTTGGTAGCATTTCCGGGTATCTCGCGGAACAGAGTTACATTCCATATTACGGAATGCTGTTTGGTGGGGTATTCCTTGCGATTAGAAAGAATCGCGGACATCCCGCGAGGCTTGCGGCGGTCTTGAGCGGTATGGCTTTGATCGTTTCAATCTCGATAATTTTCATTTTCTATGTTCCGACTTTCAACATTTCAAGTGAAATCGAAGCCGATGTGGGGGTGATGATCATCGCTCCGATTCTCTTGGAAGTAAGGAGAGGAAGTAGGAGATCCAAAGCACTTAATGCGGCTAAACCTTCGGGCAAGTTGGCTCGTGCTTTTTGCTCACATTGTGGGGCTAGACTCTCGGGGGATGAAACCTACTGCGGCAACTGTGGATCGAGAGTTAAACTTGAGCCTGCGTCTTGAACCCCGCATTCGAAAGGTTTGATCTAAATAAGATTCCTTCTTTTTTTGGGCCTTTTGAAGGAATCCATCAAAACAAGAGTCGAATGAGCCAAGAGTTTCTACCAATCTTTTTGCCGAATCAGCATATGTGTTGCGAGGCCAGCAATCCTTCTAATTGGAAACCTTTGCTGCGCATGAAGGAGTGTTAAGATGGGGTTGTCAGGATTTGAACCTGAGACCTCCATTAGACTCGCTGGCTTAACATCAGCAATCCGCCCAAGGGTGGAATGCTAGACCAAGCTACACCACAACCCCAGCAATATCTCGGCTACAACGATCGGACTCTTTCTTTAGACGGTGTGATATTATAGATTTGTTGGCACAGAAGACAGAAGTATAGAAGTCGCCACTCTTTCACATTAGCTGTTTGTTAGATGCACATCCTCTCCCTCATCTACCTTGAATTCTTTTACACTAAACTCCTTCCTAATTGGAAAGGAGGTTCCGAGGTTTTCAGAACCCGTGCTGGCCGAATTCTTAGATTCTAAATCTTGACCAAGGGGGAGTAGGCACATCAGATTTCGCCAACGAAATCGCTCAAAATGAACTAACGGCTTAAATAATCCAAGACTCAGTTTTCCCATTAAAATGAAGCTCAAGTTCGGCGCAAAGGAAGAATCGGAGATCGCGAACATGATTGCTCAGGTTCCGCTCTTCTCAGGGATAGAAAAGAAGAAGCTCAAGGCAATGGCTGAGACCTTCACTGAAAGAAAGTATGACACTGGTGAGGTCATAGAGAAGGAAGGAGACATGGGCGTGGCTTTCTATCTTGTGAAGGATGGCTCGGTTGAAATCCAGAAGGGCAAGAAGACGATCGCGAAACTTGGACGGGGACAGTTCTTCGGGGAGATGGCCCTTCTAGATAGGCAACCAAGATCTGCTTCAGTAGTAGCTAGCGAACCGACAACCTGCCTTCTCATGACCAAATGGAACTTTGCAGGTTTCATCCAAAGTCAACCGAAACTTGCTCTCGCGGTTATGCGAGAGCTAGCTAGAAGACTAAGAGAGACCGACCAGAAACTAAGTGAATGAACCGAGGTTTCGGGGTCATCTCTAGCAGACCGACTTTCAAATCAATCAAGAGGGTTTTCGTCTGGGTTCTACCATTGACTTTGGATAATTTCAGCATATTTGGAGTTGCAGAGACGTGCCATAGACTGGCTGCCAGAGTGAAACTAGCCCTCCATCCACAATTTCACTTTCATCGACATTTTAGATCGCAAGAATGACAACTGGGAAGTGCGGCAAGCTTATGCAAAGATTCCCACAAGAGGCTGGAGCAAGAGAAATCTTAAGGTCTCAGAAAGCAAAAGGTCACTCGGAACCAAAGGAACCTTCGTAGCCCAGAGATATTCTCGGATGGATCGAATTTCTCTATCAGTCAAGATTTGTCGCAACCAACTGGCGAGCTCTCTTTCTAGCTGAGCTGAGATTAACGGTAAAGGACAAAAGAATCAAGAAAATAGTAGATCTATTCTTTGACTACAAACTTTGACTGACTTCCTCTTTCAGCCTTTTCACAGAAGAAGCATTCATAGTAGGGAACCCCGCCTGTACAATGACTCGCTTTGGGTACTCTAACGATTTTCAAGTGAAGAAATTTTTTTGACATATTGCTTGAAACTCAAAGAGAAGACGAAGGCAGGAATTGTTCAAGATCCGGTCGGACTAAATTTGCTTGCGAATCTGGGATACTTGGGTGACAAGCGCTTACGCCCTGCCTTAAAGATTCTCAAAGACAAACGCCAAGGTAATGCGGCTTGGTTACTAGACAGAGTTCGTCCTGATTCGGGGCAGGGCATTAATGAGGGGGTGTTGGCAATAGATGAACGCATCAAACCCTTTGGCTTGGAGGGAACAGGCGAACCTAGAAGGTGGATTACATTAGTTGCCCTCAGATAGTAGAGGAAGCTAGTTAGACACGAGAAGCCCGGCAAAGAAAATCAGCGGGAAAGCCTCTATTTCCCATGCCGAGAAAACAATCCGTTCCGGCAGAGGCTTGAGAGTTTCATTCCTTTGATACCGAATCTATGTAAGAAGAGAGCTCGAAGATCTTGGCAAACACAAACTCCCACTAACCACCAAAAAAGAAAAGAAACTGTTTAATTGAAATCAAAACGTCGGCTAACTGGATGGTATCTTCCGGCATCCCAGACCTCGACAAGCTTCTCTACGGCGGCCTCGGCTATCCTAGCAGGTCAACGATTTTGGTAGTGGGGCCTGCTGGTATTGGGAAGGAAGCCTTGGGATATTGGTTCACTTACGCGGGAACTCTTACGAACGATTTCTGTCTATACGTGACAAACCTCTCTGTCTCTGAAGTCATGGAAGATCAGGGCGGATTTGGAATCAGAGACTCGAACAATGTTCAAGCGCCTTTGTGGATGGCTTCTGAGGGCGGCCAGCTGAAGTGTGACATAAATGACCTAACAGAATTGTCTTCCACAATAAAGAGGGTTCTGAGAGAAAACAGCAACAAGAGAATCAGGATTGTTACAGACGTGCTCTCCCCGCTCTTAATGATCAACCCGCCCGAAACGGTGTACAGGTTCTTGTCTCAGCTCTTCATTGATCTGAAGCAGCTTGACGTCGTCTTACTTGCCACTCTTGAAGATGAAATGCATCAGGCTCAAACAGTAGCAGCGATGGAGCAGAAATTCGACGGTGTTGTAGAGCTCAAACTCTATGAAAAGGGGTTAAAAGTGGTACCTCTCTTGAGAATAAGGAAGATGAGAGGTCTTCCGCCCAATCCAAGATATTTCCGCTTTTCATTTGTAAACGGACAAATGGTGATAGAGGAATATGCCGAGTGAGTACATGCTGTTTAGCTTTGCTGTGGCCCTACTGACAACAGCGATACTTCTTTATGGATCGTATTGGGCGTTCGCAATCGGTCGAGTGAGAACTTCAAATCTGTACAGGAAGCAAGCCACGTCTGTTGGAGTGGTCGGTGTCTATTTCGGAATACTTTGGGTCGCATCTCCCTTTACTGACCAGCTTGTACCCAAAAATTTAGTTTCCCTTGCGATTTCAGCGATAGCTTTCTTTGTTGGAGGAATCCTAATATTTTCTTGGATTGACAGGAGCATGAGGGTGGCGAGAAGATCAGATCCTGTTAGGCGGGATACCTTCCGATGGACTAGGACGAGGCTAGTAATTTGGGGACTGATCCTATTTGACGTAATTATACTTGCTGGTCTTTATCCAAGAGAGTCATTAGGTCATAACTTGACACTAGTTGAGAATATTCCTTTCTTTGCACTCTTTTTGGCAATATTCACTTTTGCCTCTCCCGCGCTATTTGTGGCCGCTAGGCGATCAAAGGATCCAACGCTTCACAGGAACCTGCGTTGGTTTGCGTTATTCATTGTGTTCGTCTTGGGTTATACGGAAGCGGGCTACCTTAACTATATTACAGGACAACAGAACACAACAGGCGGCGGATACCTTGTGTTCTTTAACATCATTGGAGTAATTGTAACGCTTGTCCCCGTCGCAGGGGCATATTCCCTTTATCGAAGCGCCAAATCTCTTGCGCCTCTTCAATCTGTTCGAGCTGCGAGTGTTGAGAAAGAACAGCTGTGAAAGTTGGATGACCTTAACTAGGGAGAAGATGATCAACTTTGATCTCGAGGCCTATCATGGTTGCTTACGGCCGGACTGAAAAACCGAATGATCCCTTGTGTAAACATTGGAAAAATTCGAGCTATCTCCATTTGTTATATCACGGAATGTACTCGTTCGGCTCTACGATGGAAGATACTTGATAGGTGTCAAGAATCCGGGGCGAGGAGCTACGATTCCATATGAGTAATACTTCCTTAAAGGGTGTTTAGTATTGCTGATTCTCTGTTATTTCCACCGAGCATGATGTCCCTAAACACAATTGCCACCATAAGCCAAGATTGCTGGTAGATTTCATATGAATTAGGGTGCTAGCAATCAACGAAAGCAAGGAATGCCAATTTGTCCATCCGTACCCTGGAGTGAGTTTAGACTTAACTAGGCTGTTTCTTGATATTTATGTTCACAGATACAGAGAAAATTGGTCAACGCAATTCATTCCGTTTCTTGTACCCCGGGACGTTGTTGGGATACTTCACACGTCAGCTGCAGATCATTGGGTAACTATACGCCTTCTAGGAAGAACGCTTGGTTGGACCAACAAGAGGTTATTTGGCGTTTCACTTGCTACTTCTTTACGCGATGCTATGCTCTTTGTTGCCCTTGGTCTTGGGGTTGTGTTTGTTGAATTGGCATTTTCAAGCTTGGTTTCGCTTTATCTCACTGTTGGAATCAGTGCGATAATGGTAGTGATCGGTCTAATTATTCGGATCAGACCCCTGATCAGACTAGAAAATGAAATGACGCCGGAGCAAAAACTCTAGATGGAAGAAGCGATATTACTCAAACACACAAGGGCAAATAAAAGAGGAACAAGCCTCAAAAGAATTGGTTATTTTACTGTACTAGGAGCCTGCCCTTTCTCGCGATGTTAGCATCACTCCGGTTTTTCTGTCCGCGATTACTTCCGGACTCTGCTGCAATTGATCTTTCAATTGTCGTTGTGGTTGCTTCTATCTTGAGTCTCGTAACTCTAGTCCAGCTAGGAACCAAAGGACTGGCTAAGACATTTGAACACATCCCAAAAAAAGTACAACGATTCCCTAGTCGGCTTTGTGATACTTGCCCTCGGAATATACATCATAGTTGCAGGTTAAAGGATCAATCAACTTGTCCTCCTTCTATATGAGAAAAATATAGCAATATCGTAAGCGATTTTCGACAGTCCTCCCGAAACTATGGGGATCGAAATAAAACCCGCAGTGAAGAGAGCACCTGAGATTGGCGAGCCGAAGATGCTTGCAATGCTTCTTGACGTGTTAGTTATGGCATTCGCAGTCACTCTCTCATTACTTTCAAAGATCTCGACCATGAAAGTCTGCCTTGTTGGAACGTCCATCTGGGATACACTTTGTCTTAAGAACAGGAATAACAATGCTGGGATAACAGATCCTGCCAGAGGGATGGCTATTAGAAATACGTCGGAGATAAGATGTGTGAACACCATCGTACGGAGGTTGCCCATCCTCTCTTCGAGAAGAGGGGCTACGAGAATCGAAATCGCTGTGATTACGTTAACTGG
>CADDZS010000126.1 GCA_902812485.1 archaeon | reverse complement strand
TGCCAATTGGCAGTAATTATTTCTCGAATATTTTCCTTCGAAAACGCTCACAAGTTCTAAGAAGGTAGTTGTACCCTTCCTCGTTCACAATAATCTGTCGTTCCTCAAGGTAAGCTCTCAGATTCCCAGCAAAGGCAGGATTGCTCCATTTTATGTAACGGCATAGTCTCTTGGCGCGATTCAAGTAGAACAGATAGGAAGGCCTGTATTTCTCGATTAGAACCAGTAAATCCCTGTCCTCGCTGACCAGTCGCTCGAATCCTTTCTGTCCGAATTTTTCGATATATTGACCCACGATAGGGCGCATGGCATTATCAATAAGATCCGTAATGATTGAGGCGACTTCATTCTGAAGCGTAGATCCGGCCCTGCGGAATTCATCGTTTACAAATCCCGACAGCCAATCGAGTTTCGAAATTATACCTTGAATTGAAGATCTGATATCCAAACAAAGCATCACTTCTCTCTCTACTAGTCCGCTGCTGTTGCTCCAAAGCGTCGCTTCTCCATTATGGCATTCCGAAGGCGCACAGCTTTTGGGAAATAGTCCTCGATTGCCCGCTTGACATACTCGCTCTCGCTCCACTCAAGCTCTGACAGCAACTCATCAAGTTTGTACTTGAACTGCACACTGAGATAAGTGCTGATTCGCTTTTGTTCTTTTGGCAATGCTCTAGGCAGCTGTCCAAATCTGGACAACACACTTCAAGACTTTATGTATTCTATGGACTTGAAGGTTCAATACAACAAATCTCGATTAATAGCTTCGATCATTAAATTGGCACAAGCTGCTGGTGGAATTTCGATTCCAAACGGTGTTAACCCTAACGCTTGGACCTCCGGCGACATAACTTTCCTTTCAGGAACTCCCGGTGCTCCCCCGAGCTTCATAGATCTTACAGATGACGAGATTTCTCTCTTCGATGCTGATCTAAGAAAACTTGCCTACATGATTGCGCTAGAGCGAGACCTATCTTCGCTTCTTCTTTCTCAAAGAGACTCTTTCCTCTTTGCGGCAGCAATCGCAAAGAGCCAGCTCACGGGACGGGCCTTTGGAGGCCTTCTCAAAGGATCTGGCTTTAACATGTAGCTAATTCGACCGGTGACTATCCTAAGCAATGTAGGCGTTGCTGACGGCGGAGGCGGAGGATCCAGTGTTCTAAATTGGAAGAGAAGTTTCAATTCGACGGGATGGCAGGCCCTCTTTGGTTCCAACGCAAACTCTGATCCTGTGTCTTTGGGTGTAACGGGAACATCCACCACTGCAAGGACTACCTACAACAGAGTCGTAATCGCAGCTCCCTACCTTCTTTCAACGGGTACAAGCCCGAAATTCGTGGAAGTAAAGTTCTTCGTACAGCAGACAAACTATCCAGTGTATCCTCTCCACTGGCTCAAGTTGAGCGACATTTACGTCGCAAGGCTGCCTGGAGTCCTCCTTGGGTTGCTCAACCAGCAGTTTAGCATTGAAGCAAACATAGCAACGACCGGGGACGACGAACCTCAACTCTTTGGATTGCAGTTTGTGACAAACGATTACGCTGTGCTAGAGACGTAAAGCGAAGAGAAATAGCTCTTTGAAAGTGAGATGAGGCAAAAACCACGGCAAAACCCGGATTCATCCGCACGCAATCAGTCCTTCAGGACAACATCCCAAGGTCTGGAACGATCATCTACGAGGGAACTATTCTTTCAATCAATAATATCCAAACTTCAACGATAGTCGGGGGAGCAGTACTCAAGACCAGCAAGCTGAATCAACTCGAAGCGGTTGGAATCATAGGAGTTTCTGAAGATACGGGTTCTATTACAGGAGCTCGCGTGATAGGGTTTGGAAAGAGCCTAGGGACGCTAACCGGAACAGGCGTGGGAACGCAGGTAGCTGATTCAAACACAGTCCTCGTTCAGTTGTTCGGAGGAACGGTCGGAGGAGTCTCGCAGCCGGCCGCAGGTTCAATAATCAAAGGCACAGTCCTGGCTCAAGTGCAAGGAATCTAAGGGAGAAGGAAGTAGAAGAGAAACAAGAGCTCTTTCTTTTCACTTTTGCTCTAACACAATAAAATTCAATGAAAGTGAAGAAGAAGTGAGTAAACAAATTTGTTTGATTTAAGCAGAATCGCATCTTCAATATGGCGAGAGAATTTCTTAATTCTCTTGGGATTCCCCCAGCCAGCTCCAGTTTACAGAGGGTATGTTCCACTCAGAGTCGTAGCAAGGGAATTTTACTACTTTGAATATGACCCAAGACAAGAAGGGCAGATTCTAGAAAAGGTTCCACCAGGAGAAGGAATAAACGGAATCACGGACATGGGTTTTGTTCCCCCGGCACGCCTTGGGAGCAACTTTCTGACGGGCAAGCCCTTCAACGTTTTTCAGATCGAGGACAAGTCGAAGATCTATCAGCTCTTCATGGGTATCTCTCCAGCTGTGCTTAGAGTCGTGAGGGAAATGCCGGCCTCGACCGCACAGAACACTTTGGAACTTGACAGATGGGCCGCAAACAAGATGGAGTTTGGTTGGATCGACGGTTTCGAGACTCCTTTCCTCAATCCGAGTGCTCAGAGCGAAATCATAGTCGTTCCTAGCATTGATTTTGCGTTAGGATATGCCAATCCTCTGCCTTTCAACGTGGATCCACTCCTGATGTTCTACGTAAATCACCTTCAGGTCGCCGTCGTAGAAGACGTGAATCTTGTTGCTGCAATGCTAGCTGGAAAGGTTCCGGTTTCTATTCGAACCATCGGAGGCCTGACAACGTACAACTTCCCAGTCGATTCAGTTTATGGAATCAGCCCCATTCCCTTGGGAGCTAGTTCGAGCGAAATTGCGACAGCTCTTGGAACCTCGCCTTCAGCTCCAGCTAGAGCTTCGCCAGGATACTCTCCTCCAAACTTATCGATTGGTTAACGGTGAAGAAAATCAAAATGGAAGATTATCTTGATGATGCAATCTACAAAGACCAAATAGGTTTCTATCTAGGAACTCAGCTAGGAACAATTCTGTATGTTCCAGTGAACTTCACCGCCCTAATTTACGGGTTCAGATATGTTGGTGAGATTGGCGGAAACGTCGGAACGATAGCCGCTGAAATAAAGACTCAGAAGTTGGGAACGATTACCGGGACGATAGATGCTGTAAGCCTTCAGCCGGGCGTCTTTTCTCCCAGAGACAGTGTGAGCTCTCACGCAATTGCGAGAGGAAACGCGGGAGAATATATCGTGGGAGCTGTAGTGCAGCCAACGAACGGAACAGGTTCAATCGAGGGAGTGATGACTTATGCTTTTGTTCCGGGAAGGATTAGTTCCGATTGATCCTCAGGATTGACTTACAGTGAGTTCTGCTTCGTCCATGTCATCGGCCGTCTCTCAAGCTGAGGAAAAGTTCCTTGCTCTTTTATCGAGTTACATCAAGGAGCTCAGCTTGCTCTACCGAGAGCTAGAGCATGGGCAGTATGTAAGACCCGCTGTGGCAAAGCAAGCCAAGTCAAGTCTTCAACAAGTCGAAAATGGGCCTGCCTTTCTAATACGGGGCCTTTCAGCTCAGAGTGTCGCAGCACAAGCATTCTTGGGACTCGCTCCGCCGACGCAGATCAAGGTCTTTACTCCGTCGATTTCCAAAGCAAACCAGCCACAGAACTTCAATCTGCCGAACGGCACAGTCCTATGGATGATTATTGATAACAATCTACCAATGCAGCTAGACCAGATTTCAGTCTCGTTTGACGATGGGCAGAGTTACAAGACGATTCCAAAAGGATCTGTGATAAATCTCTCGCCCTTTTCAATCCCCTTCTCAATTACAAGACTATACTTTCAGTCTCCCACTGAGGAGGCTCCGTTTGAGCTGATGCTGGCAGTAATTTAGGGAGAGAAATTGACTCTCTTTCTTCTTAGGCTACGAAAGAACAATCGTTCTAATGGCTAGAACTACATAGCACGAGATATCATCCTGATGCGGGCTCGTCAAAATTGGAGGCTCCGAGGAAAGTACTGCTACTAATTGTTCCAATAGCTATCTTTTTGATTTTCTTCTTTTTCGTGCCAATTGTCCCGTTTCATTGCTTAGCTTTCAGCGGCGGTTCGAGCTATGGTGGCACAACTTCAATTTCTTGCGATGTTATTGGATCTGGCCTGGTCTTTGACAGTGTTGCGGTTAGCATCTATTGGTCTGGCTATTGCGGTGGGGGGCCTCATATTTGCCCTGGTCCGCTTAGTGTCTTCACTGATCCTTATCTCGTCTCTTCATTGCCCAATTCCTAATGGCTCACGATCACTCGAATCCGAACCGATGGTCTTTGATGCGTGCCTAAGTGTTGATAACTTGTTGACTTTCGGCTCTTGTTCCTGCTTGGTCTGTACGAGCTGAAAATTGCTCGGTTGCCGTCTCTGTTCTAGCCAGATTCGTATCTGTGTGATCAGAGAACTGTTCGCTAGCTGCTTCGCTTCTGACGGGCTGAACATCGGTGAAGCTTCTTGGAAATGAAACTTCTTCCTCGGCATAGCGACTGACGCTCTCGCTAAATTGAAAGCCTAAACTGGTAGAGATGAACTCGCTTCTGCGGCCAGTCTCAGACAAAAAAGAAACATTCACCCTTTATTGGAACGTGAACTGGATTGTCCAGTTTATCGTTAGAGGAGCTGCCGTGTTTATTGTGAAGGCAGTAAAGTCCCCATCTGCAACAGAGAGTCTAGATGCAAAGAAACTCACGCCCGTACCATAATATTGCGAACCAAAGCCAACGAGGCCCGTGCTTGCATTTGATCTACCGTAGATTCCGATCTCTCCAACTGTTCCCGTAACTGTTCCTGCGTTCCAGGTCGAAGTAAGAACAACGGCCGCTCCATTAGAGATTGACTGTGTTGAACCGCTTTGCGTATTCGGTCTCGTCGGAGTTGCGCCTCCAATGGGTGCGGATAGTCCTCCTGTCGAAATTATCGTCTTGTTCGCTGTGTCAGTTCCAATTATCATGTAAGAGGCGCTGATTCCGCTCCAGTCACCAAATCCAAATGCCCCCGAGACGATGCCATTGTTAGGATTGCTTGTGTTAGTGGCTATCTGGTTTATGAGCTGATTTAACATCGTCCCGACAAAGTGGTTTTTGACTCGCTGATGATACGTTCCGTTCCAGATGTCCACGTAGCCACGGATCCTAATCTCTCCAGATTTCACAACCCCGTTTGTTCGGTACTTGACTTGGAGCCTGAATTTCTTGTAAATCGAGCTTAAGATGAAGGGCTTGTGAAAAACTCGAACTGCCTTATGCGATGATTGAAGTGATTGGATAGTCAATTTATTATCACGCATTTATGATTCGAAGGTTCTCTCCCCTAGTAGCGCCGTCTGTTTGAGCTGTTTCCTGCGTGTAAGGCGTATTGTAGTAACCGTAAGGCAGATTCTTCAAAACGACTGGTGGCGGAGTCGGTGGGAGGGCAATAGGCAGTAACCCTGCAAATTCTGAAAGCGATATCGAATCTACGAAGAACACTGCGATGAGTTGATGGTCGATGTCTCCAGCGGAGATAGTAATCTCTGGACTAGTTCCGGCTATCTGTCCATCTAAAATCCAGTGTTGGAAATCATAGCCCCCATTGGGGATAGCTTCGACTGTCGTTTCGTTGATTGTCGGAAAAGAAAGAATTCCCACAGGGGGATTCGTTGACCCCGCGACTGAATTAGGAGAAACGGAAATGCTCAAGCTGCGAG